>CAZRLR010000737.1:0-1510 GCA_964600395.1 uncultured Conexibacter sp. | reverse complement strand
AGTCGTGGTCGCAGTCGTACTCGCCGAGCTCCCCCGCGACGAGCGGCACCTGCGCCGCCACCGGCGCGAGCGTCGCGTCCCAGGCGGCGAGGCGACGCTCCGCGGCCTGCCCCGGCGTCTCGGCCGGGTCACGCGGACGGCCCTCCGCCCCGAGCGCCCGGTCGCCCGGCAGGTAGAGGAACTCGTACAGGTGCACCGCGGCGGCGAGCTGCCCGGCCGGGTCGACCGGGCGGTGCGCGAGCCAGCCCGACAGGTCGGACGCGAAGGCGACGCCGCCCGCGAGCACCGGCTGCGTCGCGCCCGTCGCCCGGACCGCGTCGAGCATCGCCTGCACGCCGACCGCGGTGTAGTCGATCGCGCCGTCGAGCTCGCCGGCCTCCGCCGCGGCGCGGGCGTCGACCCACCGGCGGCGGCACCCGTCGCGCCAGCACTGCCAGCCCGTGACGCCCGGCGACAGGATCGCGCCGTCGTAGGTCGAGTCCGGGTGGGGCTCGTTGAAGAGGTCGAAGATCACGTCGTCGTCGCCGCGGAAGCGCTGGGCCAGCGACGAGAGGAAGGTGAGCGCGGTCGGGTCCGGCAGCGGCGCGAGATACCGCGACGCGGTGCCCGGCAGCGAGGCGTACTGGTTGTCCAGGATGACGGTGAACCCGCGCGCCTCGAGGTCGTGGACGTGCGCGACGACGCGCTCGCGGTACTGCGCCGGCGTGCCGCCCGCGTGCTGGGCGTTGTCGAGCGGCAGGTCGTGCAGCCCGAGCCAGCAGTCCTGGTTGACGAGGACGCGCACGGCGGTCAGCTCCCACGACGCCATCGCCGCCGTCGCCGCGGGGGTCAGCGGGCCGTCGGAGACGCCGCCGTGCAGGCACGCCTCCCCGAGGGCGTCGCGGTTGACGCCGAGCAGCCGGACCGGCTTCCCGGTCGCGCTGTCGAGGAGGCGGTTGCCCTCGACGGTGACCCGGCCGGGGCGCGCACCCGTCTCCGGGGCCCCACGCAGGTCGAGGTCCACCCGCCGGACGTCCCCCGGCTCGGACTCCGTGACGAGCACGTCGCCGTCCGGCGTCAGCGCGGCGTCGACCGGCGTGGTGAAGGCGCCGACGGTCGTGGAAGCGCCGCCCGCGATCCGCCGCACGAGGCCGGCCCCGGTGTCGGCCACGACGAGCGACCCGTCGGCGGCGACGGCGACCGCGCGGGGCGCGCTCAGGGTCACCCCGGTGCCGACGGTGGCGATCCTGCCGGTGGCCGGGTCGATGCGCCGGATGCGATCCACGCCCGCGTCGGCGACGAACACGGTGCCGTCGGGGCCGACCGCCAGGCCGCTGGGCGTCGCGAGCGTCGCGGCGCCCGCGGGGCCGCCGTCGCCACACGGCGCCAGGCGCGAGGGGCAGGCGGCCCCGGTCCCGGCGAGCGTCGTGATCCGGCCCGCCGCGTCGACGCGCCGGACGCGATGGGCGCCGGCGTCGGCGATGAGGACGCTGCCGTCGGGCAACGGCAGGGCGCGGCCAGGCGCCGTGAG
>CAZRLR010000736.1:0-1520 GCA_964600395.1 uncultured Conexibacter sp. | reverse complement strand
CGGAACTGCGCCCATTCCTTGCCGTAACCCTGCGCGAATGCGCGCTGGCGATCGTTGGCGCCGACCATGAAGATCACGAGATCGATCGGGCCTTTGGCCGCGATCTTCTCGAATTCAGTCTCGAAGCTGTAGGCGGTGAAGCCGGCGGAATTCACGCCATAGCGCCCGACCCGCACCTCCTTCTGCTGGCGGATGTAGCCGCGATAGAGGCTCGCCCACATGCCGTCGGAGAGCGAATCGCCCATCACCACGATATGGAACGGCCGCGGCGCGCCCGTCTCTTTCTTCGCCTCCTCGGTCTTCGGCTGGCCCTCCTTCGCGGTCTCGGCCTGCGCGCCGGCGAAAGGCGCGGCCAAGAAGGCAAGCAGCGCGAAGAAGCTGAGTGCAAGGCGCATCGATCGGTCCCCGTCGGAAACTGCGGCCCTGCGCGTGAAGATCCAGGGGCCTCGAGAAGCGCGCGGACTATGCATAAGCGGATCGCCGGATTCAACCAGCGCGCGGCATCGCGCGATTCCGATTAAGGTTTATGGGAAGGTAACTCCGCGCGCGCCGGAGCTGCGGGCAAGAGCGACGGGAATCGCGCGCGGATCGCCGTCAGCACGTGGGCGGCGACGCGGTCGTAGCCGAACTCCCAGAAATGAACCCCGTCGGCGTGCCGGAAGCGGCGCTTGCGGCCCCGGCCGGTGGCCAGATGCTCCACGAACGCGCCGTCGGCGTCGGCGGTGAAGCCGGCGATGTCGAGGAACCGCGCGCCGTGGCGCTCGGCATGCTCCTGGTGCAGCCGGCTGATGATCCGCATGCCGCGGTCGTATGCCGCGTCGCGCATCACGGGCAGGCCGACCCACAGCACCGGAATGCCCCGTTGCTGGGTGCGGGCGAGGAAATGGGTGAGGTGCTGGCTGTAATAGGCGTACCAGAGCGGCGTCTCGAACAACGCCCGTTCGTGGCCGTCGAGCGACACGGCGCGCTGGCGGTCGTTGGCGCCGGTGTGGACGATCAACAGGTCGATCCGCGGCCGTTCGAGCAGCCGTTCGAGCGGCTCGTCGTAGAAATCGCCGTTGAATCCGGTCGAGGCGCGCGTCGCGTTGACGATGCGGATGGCGGGATCGCGCGCGAACTGCCGGTAGAGGCTGGCCCACAGGCCCTCGGCGAGCGAGTCGCCGATCACGGCGATCGTCACCGGCCGCGGCGTCTCGGTTCGCGCGGCCATCTCCGCGCGCGCCGCCGGAGGAACAGCGAGGGCGATCAGCGCGAGGACGGCGGCAAGGCGCAAGCGGCAGGCTCCGGCGGTCGGCGACATCGAACGCCGCGATGTTGCCGCTGCGGCGCGGTTCGCGCAATCCGCGGCACTGCCTGTGGATCGAATTTTCTGCCGCGCGGTCAGCGCGGGCGAACGCGGCTCGTCGGCTGCGCCGTGAAGGGATCGTCGGGCCAATGGTGCTTCGGATAGCGGCCGCGCAGATCGCCGCGCGCGTCGGGATAGCCGCGCCGCCAGAAGCTGACGAGGTCGCGCGTGACCT
>CAZRLR010000735.1:0-1523 GCA_964600395.1 uncultured Conexibacter sp. | reverse complement strand
CGCCGTCATCCTCACCGATACCGTCGATGCCACCACCCAGGAGGCGATCGCCGCCGCTCTCCGGGCGCATCCCCGTCCCTGCATCGAAGTCCGTTCCGCGCGCTGGGATGGCACCTCTCCCTCGCCGTTGAGCGCCGCCTGCCGGGGCGTAATCTCCGGGTTCGGCACGCACGCGCTCGCCACGGCCGTGTCGCTCGTTTCTCGCTGACGCACGAAGGCCCGGCGTTGTGCCGGGCCCTCGCGCTGCGCTCCCGCGTCCCTAATCGATGATGACGGCGCCGCCGCTACTCGCGAGGAACCAGTAGGCGCGCCCCTGTTCCAGCGTCGCCAGCGAATTCACGAACGCCGGCAACCCGGGGAAGTAGTGCGTCCAGCTCTGCGTCGCCGGGTCCCACGCGTATACCGCCGCGATGGAATTCCCCTGTGATGCGAGGGCGCCCGCCGCCGCCTGGCTCGCATTCGGCCACGTCAGCAGGTTCACCCCCGGCCGCAGCGGCAGGCTTGGGCGCGGCGTCGCGGTGGGCGCCGGCGTGGGCGTGCTCGTGGGCGGCTGGCTCGTGGGCGTGTGCGTGGCGGTGTTCGCCGGGGTCGCCGTGCGCGTTGGCGTCGCGGTCGAAGTCGCCGTCGCGCTCGGCACGCCCGTCGCCGTCCGCGTGGGTGTGGCCGTGTTCGTCGCCGTCGGCGGCGGCGGCGGTGTGTTCATCGGCGGTGGCCCGCCCGCTCCGTAGAGCGATGCCAGCCCCGCGATGTCGTCCGCCGTCAACGTCCGCTTGTCGCAGCCCTGGCAGTACGAGGCGTACATCACCGCGCTCTGCGCCTGGCTGTGCGCGAGCCCGAGCGCATGCCCGAATTCGTGCAGTACCACGCTCTCCAGGTCGACGTTGATCGAGCCGCCCGTCGTCCAGGGCCAGTCCGGGTCAATCTCCATGTCGAACTCGATCGCCGTCGCCGGGTTCGATGTCTGCGTGTACCACGTGCACGTCACCGCCAGCACCGACCCCGATTGCGGCGCCCAGCCGACGACGTTCTTCGTATCGAGCCCAGATCCGCTGCACGCGCCCGTGTTCCCCGTTGAAGCGCCGCCGCCGCTGAAGGTCCAGTTCGCGCCCGCGAGCCCCCAGCTCTGCGCCGCCGATGCGATCGCCGCCGCATCGCCCGAGACGCCCGCCGGCTTGCCCGCGCCGTTGTACGCCCACGATGCCGTCCGCGCCGGCCACCAGTAGCCGTTCGAAACGTACTGCGCCGCCACTTCCGGCCCCGTGACTTCGACCGCGCCCGGGAACCGAGCGAGGAACGCCGCCCGCGCCGCCGCCGCGTCGGCCTCGAACCGCGAAGGGTCCGTCGCATCGAGGAAGAACTGCACCTCGACGTAGTAATCCACGCCGTCCACCCGCACCGCGAGCGTTGTGTGGACATCGTGGAACTGGCCATCCTCCGATGCCTCGGCTCCCCGTGACACCGAAAGATACCCCCACGTCGTCACACCCCAGGCGCACAGCGCCAGCGCGAACAGCGCCGCCACC
>CAZRLR010000734.1:0-1530 GCA_964600395.1 uncultured Conexibacter sp. | reverse complement strand
TCGCCTCGCTGCTCGCCGCGACCGCCGTGCTCGGGATCGTCGCGCCGGCCGGCCACCCGGCGCCGTCGCAGGCGCCCCTGCGCGCCGAGACGGTCGGCCGGTCGGTCCAGGGACGGTTGCTGCGCGTCGTGACCGTCGGCGACCCCGCCGCCCCGCGGGCCGTGCTCGTCGTCGGCTGCGTGCACGGCACCGAGCGCGCCGGGCTGCGGATCACGCGCGCGCTGCGCCGGGCCGTCCCGCCGGCCGGGACGCGCCTGCTGGTGCTGGACACCGCGAACCCCGACGGCTGCGCCGCGGGCACGCGCGGCAACGCGCGCGGCGTGGACCTCAACCGCAACCAGCCGTGGGGCTGGCGCCGGCTGTACGGCGTCTTCGCCTCGGGTCCGGCGCCCTCGTCGGAGCCCGAGAGCCGGGCGATCCAGGCGCTCGTGCTCCGCGAGCGCCCGGCCGCCAGCGTCTGGTATCACCAGCGGCTGGACCACGTCGACCTGCAGCGCGGCGCCGACGTCGCGCTCATGCGGCGCTACGCGCAGCTGGCCGGCATGCGTGCGGTGCGGACGGCCGTCCTGCCGGGGACGATCGCGCGCTGGCAGAACCACCGCTTCCCCGGGACGAGCGCGTTCGTCGTCGAGCTGCCGGCGGGACGCCCGTCGCCGGCCCGGGTCCGCGCCCACGTGCGCGCGGTCCTCGCGGTCGCGGCGTTCAGGTCGAGGCCGGGGCCTGCTCCTTCGCCCAGCGGATGATCGCCCCGCTGCCGGCGATCGCCTCGCCGCCGGGCAGGACGAGGACCGGCAGCTTCTCCTGCCCGCTGACGGCCGCGAGGTCCGGGCGCTTGCCCGTGGTCCCGATGCCGAACGGCTGTCCCTTGCCGTAGACGACCTTCGTGTGCCCGACGCCCGCGGCGCGCAGGGCGCCGTCGGCCTTCGCGCACGGATGCAGGCGCGGCAGCCTGCCGTCCACGTGGCAGACGTAGAGGGTGGGGACGCTCGGGTCGGCGGTGACGGCGGGATCGGTCATGCGCTGATCCTTGGCCTTGGCGCCCCCGCGGTCAAGCACCGCCGCGCGCGCCCGCGGTCAGCGTCCCAGCGCTCCGGCGCCCGTCGTCGGGTCGGGGTTCTCGGGCCGGACGACCATCGCGCTGCCGCCGCCCCCGCGGCGCGCCTCGGTCGCGGTCTGCAGCCGCCCGCCGGGCAGGAAGGCGAGCGCGGCGACGATGCCGATCGTGTCCACGGGCTTGAACGCCTCGCCCTTGGCCTGCAGCGCGGCGCCGTATGTGTTCGTGAAGGCCGGCTCGGCGTCGGTCGTGGCGCTGTTGCGCTGGCTCGCGCGCGGCGCCTCGATCGCCGCGGGCAGCGTCATCCCGAAGTCGATCTGGTTCAGCAGCGTCTGCAGGACGGTCGTGATGATCGTCGAGCCGCCGGGCGAGCCGATCGCCTCGACGACACGGCCGTTCCTCGTGACGAGCGTCGGGCTCATCGAGCTGCGCGGGCGCTTGGAGGGCCCGACCGAGTTCGCCGTCCCCGTCGGGAA
>CAZRLR010000733.1:0-1534 GCA_964600395.1 uncultured Conexibacter sp. | reverse complement strand
AGTTTGACCCAGTGACGGCAATTAGCAACAAACAAAAAACAGCCGCAGAGATTGCAAAAGAAAACAGGGAATTTAAAAGAGAGTTGAAGCTTGGCGGTATCAAGCATGGTCAAGCCAAAGAGCTTGAGTTGCTGAGAGCTAAAAACCAACGTGAATTATATGAATTAAGAGGAAAATTAAAAGACCCTAAAAAATACTTATCCAAACCAACTCAAGATTCTTTTTACGATGTCCAAGAAATAATAGACCCATTTACCAAGCAAAAAAGTTATTCAAAGCCTATTTTTAATCAAGATAGGTATGATGATTTTATGTTGTTTTCTCATGCAAATAATTTAGACCCCGATGATAACGCTTACAGATTGTGGCGGAAAAGCACAAAGCAAGTCGCGCAGCAACCAAACGGCGCGAATGGCTTAAACGCAGTACAACCCAAAAATAGCCCAGTGGATTTACTTAGAGGGAAAAACATAAGCACCGAACAAGATGCGGCGGATGCTATTAGGGAGTTAAGGGCTAAAAAATTTACAGATGAACAAATAAACGCAGCTTTTGATGAATTGGGGTTATAAGAATGGCTAAGTTAAATAGAGAACAAGCGTTTGCATTAGCTGGCGAAAGAGAATGGATGGATATTCCTGAACAGTTAGGCGAAGACTCAAATAAAATTTTATCGAGTGCGTTAGGTAGCCTTGATAATAGTATTGTTGGAGATGTATTAAGGGCTGTAAAAGGAAAGCCATTTAGACAGCAAGTTGAAATGGTGTTGTCTCGTCCTGATATTAGTCAAAAAGAAAAAGACCGCATTGCAAGCGAATACCTTAATGCCGACACCATTTTGCAGCAAGGACAAAAAGCATTAAAAGATTACTCTCAATTTTGGGCTAAAAGAAAAAGCAAAAAATCACAAGCGGCTGATAAATATGTTGCTGAAGCAGAAGGTGATAATGAATTAGAAAAAGGGTTAAATACAATTGGTCGTTATATTGAAAACCCTGCAACAATAGGGCTGCAAACAATCGGCCAATTCCCCCAACTACTAGCACCAGCAGGGTTAGCTGTTGGGTTAAGAACTAAAGCGGCTCAAGCATTACTGCAAAAGGCTGGCGTTTCAACCAATGCGGCCACTGGGTTAGGTAGTTTGGGTTATCAAGTTAATGTAGGCGGCCAACAAGCGCGTGAACAGTCACTTGAAGATTCTGCCGAAAACAGGCCATTAAGTGAAGAAGAAGAAAAAGCATTTAATGATGAAAATTATATTATTGACCCATCAAAGATAAATAAAAATGCAGGTGAAGCCAATAGATACACTGCTGCAAAAATTGCAACTGATTCAGGTGCAACAACAAGTGCTTTGGCAGGTTTGATTGGTCTTAAAAGCGATTTAGCTTTGACTAATTTATTGATGGGAGAATCCATAAAGGGATTAAGCAAAAAAGGATTGAAAGCCGCAGCAGGCCATTTAGCTAAAAATATCGCCGAAGAAACAATAGATGAAGCTGGTTCACCTATTGGCGCAAACATAGGCGCACAA
>CAZRLR010000732.1:0-1543 GCA_964600395.1 uncultured Conexibacter sp. | reverse complement strand
CTGCTCGCGCTCGCCCTCACCGCCTTCGTCGGCGCCCTCGTCGCCGCCGTCGTCCTGCCCCGCATGCATGAGGCGGTGCGCGAGATCGCGCTGCCGCTCAAGCACGAGGACATCATCCGCCAGCAGGCCAAGGACAAGGACCTGGACCCCGCGCTCATCGCCGGCGTCATCTACGCCGAGTCGCACTTCCGCGACGGGCAGGTCTCCAGCGCCGGCGCGCTCGGCCTCATGCAGCTGACGCCGGACACGGCCAAGGACATCGCCCGACGGTCCGGCGGGTCGGCCTTCGGCGTCAAGGACCTGGCCACCCCGCAGGTGAACATCAGCTACGGCGCGTACTACCTGCGGTACCTCAAGGGGCGATTCGGCGGCAACACCACGCTCGTCCTCGCGGCCTACAACGCCGGGGAGGGCAACGTCGACAAGTGGATCGGCGAGGCGGCCCGCGACGAGCGCGACTTCCGGGTCTCGGACATCCCGTTCGAGGAGACCCGCACGTACGTGGACCGCGTGCTCACCGCGCAGCGGGACTACCGCGCGAACTACGCCTCGGAGCTCGGGATCGGCTGAACGCCGCTGGGGATCGCGGTCAAAGCCTGACCGCGACCCGCGCTACCGTGGACGGCCGTGCCACCCTTCCGCCTCGACAGCGTCTACAGCCCCGCCGCCGACCAGCCCAAGGCGATCGACGAGATCACCGCGGCGGTCACCGCGGGCGACCGCTACGTCACGCTCCTGGGCGCGACCGGCACCGGCAAGACGATGACGATGGCGGCGACGATCGAGCGCCTCCAGAAGCCGGCCCTCGTCCTCGCGCACAACAAGACGCTCGCCGCCCAGCTCTGCAACGAGTTCCGGACCTTCTTCCCGGACAACGCGGTCGAGTACTTCGTCTCCTACTACGACTACTACCAGCCCGAGGCGTACGTCCCGTCCAAGGACCTGTACATCGAGAAGGACTCGGCGATCAACGCCGAGGTCGACCGCCTGCGGCACGCCGCGACGGCCGCCCTCTTCGCCCGGCGCGACGTCATCATCGTCGCCTCCGTCAGCGCGATCTTCGGCCTCGGCTCGCCCGAGACGTACGACGACAACCTGCAGAACCTCGTCAAGGGCGCGACGATCGACCGGGACGAGCTGCTGCGCAAGCTCGTGACGATCCAGTACACGCGCAACGACGTCGCGCTGGGCCGCGGCTCCTTCCGGGTGCGCGGCGAGGCGCTGGAGATCTTCCCCGCCTACTCCGACTCCACGGCGTACCGCGCCACGCTCTTCGGCGACGAGATCGAGCGCCTGCAGGAGTTCGACCCGCTGACCGGCGAGCTCGTCCAGGACGACCTCGAGCACATCGCGATCTGGCCGGCGTCGCACTACAACGTCCGCGAGGGGACGATCGACGCCGCCGTCGCCGCGATCGGGCGCGAGCTGAACGACCGCTGCGCCGAGCTCGAGGCCGAGGGCAAGCTCCTGGAGTCCCACCGCCTGCGCCAGCGCACGCAGTACGACATGGAGATGCTCAAGGAGATGGGCTTCTGCAACGGCA
>CAZRLR010000731.1:0-1546 GCA_964600395.1 uncultured Conexibacter sp. | reverse complement strand
CCGGTCGACGAGGTCCAGGACGACGCGTCGGAAGGCCAGGGTCCGCGCCAGCCCGGCGAGCACCTCCTCCAGCAGCGCGGCCGGCTCGCCGGCGGCCATGCCGACGATGAGCTGCGCCAGCGTCTCCTGCACGCGCTCGCGGCGCTGCACCGCCTGGCTGAGCTGCACCTGCTCGAGGGCGACGCCGATGTGCGCGCCGACCGCGTTGAGGACGTCGAGCTCGTCGTCGTCGGGGCGGCGGCCGTGCCCCGGCAGGTCGAGCGAGAGCAGGCCCAGGCGCGTGCCGTCGGCGGCGGTCACCGGGACGAGCAGCATGTCCATCGCCTGCCACGCACCCGGGTCGTCGGACGGCGGGATGTCGGGGACGTACACCGGGCCGTCGCCCAGGCCGTCGACGTCGACCCCCGCCGGGACGAAGTACGCGCCGCGGCGCTCGAAGCGCTCCGTCAGCAGGCCCGTCCACGCCGACACGGGGTACGTGGCGCCGGCGAGCTGCTGCTCGGCCTCCTCGCCGATGCCGTAGGCGGCCCGCACCGCGACGTCGCCCCACTCGGGCCGGAAGATGTTGACGACGACCGCCCAGCCGAGCTCCTCGCAGACGACCCGGGCGATCGTGTCCAGCAGCGTCTGCAGCTCCTCCGGGCTGCGGACCGCCCGCGCGCGCTCGAGGATGCCGCCGAGCGCCCGGGCCGAGCGACGGGCGCCGGCGAGCTGCTGCTCCAGGCCCCGGCGGTACTCGGCCAGCGCCCGGGCGGTGATGTCCTTGACCGTGACGAGCGCCCCGACGGGGTCGCCGGCGTCGTCCCGGACGGCCCGCGCCGACGCGAGGGCCGGGAAGCGCGAGCCGTCGCGCCGGGTGAGCTCGACCTCGACGTCGAGGCCGTCCGCGCCCTCGCGCATCGCCTCGGCGATCGCCTGCGCCGCGGGCTGCGGCGAGGCCGGCCAGAACGGCGGGTCCCCGGGCGGCGCGGCGACGAGCTCGGCCCGCGTGAAGCCCGTCAGCTCGCAGAAGCGGTCGTTGACCTGCACGACACGCTGGTCGCGGAAGACGACGAGCCCGTCCTGCAGCGACGCCAGCAGCGCCGCCGACCACTGGCGCTCGTGGCGCACGAGCCCGCCGACGCGCCGCTGCGCCTCCAGGGCGGGAACGGGCAGGTCGAGCGTCACCGTCGTCCCCTCCCCCGGCGCGGAGCGGACGTGGAGGCGACCGCCCAGGACGTCCACCTGCTCCTGCAGGCGGGCGTGACCGACGTGGCCGCTGGCCGCCGCGTCCTCCAGCGCGCCGGGCTCCATGCCGCGACCGTCGTCCTCCACCGACAGCTCGACGAGGTCGCCCTCGCGGGCGATCGTCAGCTGGGCCGAGCTCGCCCCGGCGTGCTTGACGACGTTGACGACGAGCTCGCGGGCGATGTGGATGAGCAGCTCGTCGTGCAGCCCCGTGACCTCGGGGTCCACAGCGGCCTCGACGTGCAGCGTCCCGCGGCGCTGCACCTCGGCGATCAGGCGGGCGACGGCGTCCTTGAGCGGCATCGTCAGGGCCGACTCG
>CAZRLR010000730.1:0-1551 GCA_964600395.1 uncultured Conexibacter sp. | reverse complement strand
TCATGGTCATCGGCGGCGGCGTGGTCGGGCAGAACGCGGCGGAGATCGCGATCGGGATGGGCGCGGAGGTCTACGTCTTCGACCGGTCGATCGACCGGCTGCGGGACCTGGAGACGATCCTCAACAACCGCGCCTCGACGGTCTACGCCTCGACGCTGGCGATCGAGCAGCTGCTGCCGGAGGTCGACCTGGTCGTCGGGGCGGTGCTCGTGCACGGGGCCAAGGCGCCGCACGTCATCACGCGGGCGCAGCTGGGGCTGATGAAGAAGAACGCCGTCCTGGTGGACGTGTCGATCGACCAGGGCGGCTGCTTTGAGACGTCGCGCGCGACGACGCACACCGACCCGACCTACGAGGTCGACGGGATCACGCACTACTGCGTGGCGAACATGCCCGGCGCGGTCCCGATCACCTCCACCTACGCGCTGACGAACGCGACGATGCCCTACGTCGTCAAGCTCGCCGACCACGGCGCGCAGACCGCGCTGGGCGCCGACCCGGGGTTCATGGACGGCCTGAACGTCGCGGCCGGCCACCTGACCTACGAGCCCGTCGCCCGCGACCAGGGCCTGCCGCACACCGCCCCCGACGCCGCGCTCGCCCTCGTCGCAGCGGCGGCCTGACCGCAGGCCGCACCGCGCCGATCCGCCGGCGGTTGCTACCCTCCCTCGTCGCATGCCCACGACTTCCCAGTTGATCCGCAAGGGCCGTAAGCCCAAGGCCAAGAAGCTCGCGACCCCCGGTCTGAAGTCCGGCAAGGGTCGCAAGACGAAGACCGCCGCTCCGCAGCGCCGCGGTGTGTGCACCCGTGTGTACACCACGACGCCCAAGAAGCCGAACTCCGCGCTGCGCAAGGTCGCGCGTGTCCGGATCTCCGGCGGCATCGAGGTCACGGCCTACATCCCCGGCGAGGGGCACAACCTGCAGGAGCACTCCGTCGTGCTCGTGCGCGGTGGCCGCGTCAAGGATCTCCCCGGCGTGCGCTACAAGGTCGTGCGTGGGACGCTCGACGCCTCGGGCGTCAACGACCGCAAGAAGGCGCGCTCGCAGTACGGCGTCAAGAAGAAGTAGTCCGGAAAGAGACTTAGAGCAATGCCCCGTCGCGCAGCAGCCCAGATCCGGACGATCGAGCCGGACGCCGTCCACCGCTCCCGTCTGGTCCAGCAGGTCATCAACAAGGTGATGCTGGACGGCAAGAAGTCCACGGCCGAGCGGATCGTCTACGACGCCCTCGCCATCATCGGTGAGAAGACCGGCAAGGACCCCATCGAGCAGCTCGAGGCGGCCCTCAAGGTCCTCACCCCGCAGCTCGAGGTGCGCTCCCGCCGCGTCGGTGGCGCCACCTACCAGGTGCCCGTCGAGGTCCCGGCCCGCCGCGCGAAGACGCTCGCCGTCCGCTGGCTCGTCGAGTTCGCCCGCCAGCGCCGCGAGAAGACGATGGCCCAGCGCCTCGCCAACGAGCTCATGGACGCGCTGAACAACCAGGGCGGCGCCTTCAAGCGCAAGGACGACATCTTCCGCATGGCCCAGGCCAACAAGGCCTTCGCGCAC
>CAZRLR010000729.1:0-1557 GCA_964600395.1 uncultured Conexibacter sp. | reverse complement strand
GGCGCGCGGCGGTGTCCGGGCCGCCGGCGCGGGCGCCGGTGGCCGGTGGGGCGGCGGGTGCGGCGTCCAGCGCGGCGCGGACCTCCCCGGCCGTCGGGGCCGCGGCGCCGACCATCGTGTGCTCGGTGACCGGGTCGCTCGGGGCCTCACCGGCGCCACCGACCTCGACGATGCGGAAGAGGACGACCGTGATGTTGTCCCGCCCACCGGCGGCGTTCGCGGCGTCGATGAGCGTCCGGCCCGCCTCGCCGAGCGTCGCCGAGCCCATGATGAGCTCGCCGACGCGCGCGTCGTCCTTGACCATCGACGTCAGGCCGTCGGAGCAGATGAGGAAGACGTCGCCGACCTGCACCCGGTAGGTGAAGTGGTCGACCAAGACGTGCGGCTCGGGGCCGAGGGCGCGGGTGATGATCGAGCGCTGCGGGTGCTCTTCGGCCTCCTCGGGGGTCAGGCGCCCCTCCTGCACGAGCTCCTCGACGAGCGAGTGGTCGCGCGTGAGGCGCTCGATGACGCCGTCGCGCAGGAGGTACAGGCGCGAGTCGCCGACGTGCGCGATCGACAGCTCGTCCTCGTGCAGGTAGGCGGCGGTGAGCGTCGTCCCCATCCCCGCGCGGTCCTCGTCCGAACGCGAGAGCGCGTGGATCTGCGCGTTGGCGTCCTGCACGAGCGAGGCCAGGCGCTCCTCGTGGCTGCCCTCGCCGTCGGGCAGGCCGTGCTCGAACACGGAGACGGCGATGCCGCTGGCGATCTCCCCGGCCTGGGCGCCGCCCATGCCGTCCGCGATCGCGAACAGCGGGCGCCGCGCGAAGTGCGAGTCCTCGTTGCCGCGGCGCTGACGGCCCTGGTCGGTGTCGGCGAAGAAGTCCTTGCCGATCGCGAGCATCACTCCACCGCCTCCAGGTAGGTGAACTCGCTGTCGCCGATGCGCACGCGGTCGCCGGGGTGCAGCGGCTGCGGCCCGCCGACGAGCTCCTCGTTGAGGTAGGTGCCGTTCGTCGATCCCAGGTCCTCCAGGATGACGACCCCGCCCTGCCGGGTCAGGCGCGCGTGGCGGGAGGACGCGAACGGGTCCTCCAGGCGGATCTCGGCCTGGTCCCCGCGTCCGAGGATCGCCCCGGGCCCGACCTCGTACTCCATCCCCGGCGTGTGACCGGGCGCGCGCTCGACGACGAGACGCGGGTCCAGCCGGTCCAGGGCCTCGCGGTTGCCGCCGGCCGCCGCGTGGATCGACGTCCCCTCGGCCGCGTTGATCGGCCCCGCGTAGGCCGGCGGGGCCTGCGCCCCGCGGCGCAGGTCCTTCAGCGCGCTGCGCGAGACCCACATGAGGAAGAGGTACAGGACGATGAGGAAGCCGTACTTCAGCAGCACGCTTATGGGGTCCAGGATCATCGCTCGACCTCGAACCCGATCGGGACGGTGCCGAGCTCGATGCGGTCGCCGTTGACGACGGCGACCGGGCCCTGCAGGCGCTGCCCGTTGACGCGCACGCCGTTCGTCGACCCGAGGTCGTCGACCGTCCAGCCGGTCTCCGCGGCCCAGCGGAACTCCGCGTGGCGC
>CAZRLR010000728.1:0-1563 GCA_964600395.1 uncultured Conexibacter sp. | reverse complement strand
ATCAAGCCGTGAAATTATTGTACGACCAAGGCGAAATTACGCAGCAGACCGCCTACAGTTATTTGGTGAATCCCCAGGCGTTAAAAGAAGCCCGCAAGTAAAGTAAAAAAATTAAGCGCTTCCCCCTCCCCCATGGATGAGTCGCGCTATTCGGTGAACGGCCAGTGCCGCGGTCGCAGGATGACCTGCTCGCGGTCCGGCCCGACGCCGATGGCGCCGATCTTGGCGCCGACGAGCCTTTCGATCCGCTCGACATACCGCCGGCAGTTCTCCGGCAGCTCGTCGTAGCTCCGGCAGGCGGAGATGTCCTGGTCCCACCCCGGCAGGTCCTCGTAGATCGGGGTCGCCCGATCGAGGTCCTGCGGGAAGGTGCCCGCGCGGACGCCTTCGTACCCCACGCAGACCCGGATGGTCTGCAAGCCGGACAGGACGTCCAGCTTGGTCAGGACCACGTGGGTCGCTCCGTTCAGCAGGACCGCCCGCTTGGCCAGCACGGCGTCGAACCAGCCGCCGCGCCGCCGCCGGCCGGTGGTGGCGCCGTTCTCGACGCCCACCCGCTGCAGGTAGTCGCCGATTTCGTCCGTGAGCTCGGTCGGGAAGGGGCCTGATCCGACCCGGGTGGTGTAGGCCTTGAGGACACCCACGACGGCGTCCACCCAGGTGGGGCCGAAGCCCAGCCCAGTGCAGGCTGCTCCGGCGAGGGTGGATGCAGACGTCACGAATGGGTACGTTCCGAAGAGGGGGTCCAGGAAGGTGCCTTGGGCACCCTCACACATGACCTTCTCGCCGCGTTCCCACGCCTTGTGAAGGATGGCGGCCGTGTCGCACACGTACGGCCGGAGTTCCGCCACCCATGGGGCCAGCTCGTTCAGCACGTAGTCGACCGTCAGTCCGTTGTCGGGAAGCAGGAGTTCGAGTTCGGTGAGCGCCCGCCGGACTGCTCGCCGCGCGCGGCGCTCGTTTAGCAGGTCGCCGAGGCGCACGGCGACGCGACGCGCCCGGTCCTCGTAGGCCGGGCCGATGCCGCGGCCCGTGGTTCCGATCTTCTTTTTTCCGGCCCGCTCCTCCCGTGCTTGGTCCAGCAGCGGGTGATGGGGAAGGATCACCGTCGCGTCGCGCGAGATGCGCAGGTTCTTGGGAGTGACTTTGACTCCCAGCCGACGCAGGTCGGTGATCTCATTGACCAGGGCGCGCAGGTTGAGCACACACCCCGCGCCGATGATGTTCACGATCCAGGCGTACATGATCCCCGAGGGGACCATGTGGAGGACGATCTTCTGGCCGCCGATCCACAGGGTGTGGCCGGCGTTCGGCCCTCCCTGGAATCGGACCACGTACCGGACGAGGCGGGCGATGCGGTCCGTGACCGCCCCCTTGCCCTCGTCGCCCCATTGCAGGCCGACGAGGACGACGATACACCAGGCTAACGTAGCCATCTTGTTCCCTTCTGCCCATATCACATGGGCTAACGCAGCTATCTTGCCGCGCACGTTGGTTTTTTCCGCGCCCCCACCTTACCAAAAAACTTTCTTTTGAACAACCTAAAATAATCACAGAACTCTC
>CAZRLR010000727.1:0-1567 GCA_964600395.1 uncultured Conexibacter sp. | reverse complement strand
CGACCCCAGGTCGTCGACCGTCCAGCCGGTCTCCGCGGCCCAGCGGAACTCCGCGTGGCGCCGGCTGACGTTCGCGTCGGCGAGCACGATCTCGCACTCGCGGCTGCGCCCGATGACCGCCCCGGCCGCCGGGACGGGCATGCGCTTGCCCTCGGCGACGACGAACGCCCGCGGCGCCCGGACGTTCGCGACGGCCGCGCGCTCGCGCTGCAGCGGCTCCTGCACGCGGGCCGCCGTCGAGTAGACCATCGTGTTGCCGTGGTCGCCCTGGACGACCGGCTCGGGCGCCGGGGCGGTGCCTGCACCGGCCACGGGACCCGGGCCGCCGGCGGCCGGCCGGACCATCCGGGCCTGGATGCCGAACTCCCCCAGGCCGAGGGCGTCGTCCGTGCGGAACTCGATGACCGGCGTGGAGACGAGCGACACCTTCTCGCGGCGCGCGTGCTCGAGCAGGTAGGCCGCGAGCTCGTCGGCGACCTCGTGCTCGACGCCGTCGTAGCGGGCACGGTCCTTCGGCGAGAGCCAGACGAGGTACTCGTTCGGGACGTAGGTGCGCGACACGGACACGGTGCGGTGCTCGTCCATCTCCTTGGCGAGCTTGCGCGCGAGCTCGACGGGACGGACCTCCGTCTTGAAGACACGGCCGAACGTGCCCTCGACGAGGCCGGCGATCCTGCTCTCGAGGTTGCGCAGCACGCTCATGTCTTGGGTCTTCGCGCCCGGAGGCGCCGGTCCATCTTAGGTGCTCGGTCCGCCGGTGACCCCGCCGCCGGGGCAGCCCGCGATCCGCCTGCGTCCAGAGGATCTCCAGGATCCCCGATCCTGAACGTCGTCACAGCACCGGCCGTGACGCGCGGGCCCCGACGGCGATTGCGCCCGCGAGGAACGCCGAGCCGACGACGCCGTGGGCGGACGGCGGGCCGTCGGGCCACCGCAGCGACCCGGCCAGCGCCTGCGTGGCGGCCGCCAGGCCCGCGGCCCAGCCCGTCGCCATGACGAGGTCGACCGCCGCCGCCCGGCCGCGGACGAGATACGGCAGGACGAGGGCCCCCAGCGCCCAGACGAGCGCGACGCCGAGCGCGCCGCTCGTGACGATCGGGGCCAGGACGTGGGCGACGGTCTCCTGGGCGCTGCCGGTCCAGTCGATCGGGTCGCGCACACCGGGGACGGGGCCGAGCAGCAGCGTCCGCCCGGTCAGCGCCTGCGCGAGCAGCAGCCACCAGGCGCCGAGCGCACCGAGGATCAGCCGGTGCAGCGGTCGCCGGGCCTGCCCCGCGATCGCCGGCCAGGCGCCGGCCAGCGACGCGATCCCCAGGACGGGGGCCAGGGCCGGCGCGCTCCACCACCCCGGGCGCTCGCGCCACAGGGCGACCATCGCCGGAACGATCGCGACGAGCAGCAGCAGCGCGACCGCGCCCCAGGCGGCGGTCAGCCCGGCGCGGCCCGACTGCACGCCGGAGCCGAGCGCGGTGCCCGGGGCGACGCCCGCCGGGGCGGCGGCGAGCAGGGCGGCGAGGCCGAGGACGAGCGCGAGCGCGCCCAGGCGGGGCAGCGCCGCGACGAGCAC
>CAZRLR010000726.1:0-1570 GCA_964600395.1 uncultured Conexibacter sp. | reverse complement strand
CAGCGGCGTCCCCCCGGACGACGCCGCGAACGCGCGCGCCGCATCGTTGGCGACGGGCAGGAAGCTCGGGGCCTCGCGCCCGGGCACCGCCCGCGACCGCAGCACCTGCTTCCACGGCCGCACCGGCGAGCGCCCGAAGACGAACGACAGCTCGTTGTCGAGGTCCTGCATGACGGTGATGGCCGTCAGGCGCTGCTCGAAGTTGCGCGCCGTGACCGTCCTCAGGTGGGCGACCGGGGCCCGGACGATCGCCTTGAGCGTCGCGATCGAGCGCGCCCGCGGATCGGCCCCGTCGACGAGCGGGCCGACCTGCCAGCGCAGCAGCTTGCCGCCGCCGACGTAGCGGTTCTGCGTGATGTGCGTGCGCGCGTCCGGGTGGAAGTCCGTCGAGATCGCCGGGCCGCGCGTGAGGTCGGCGGCCGGGTCGGCCTCCAGGACGACGCTGACGGCCTCGGAGTTCGTCCGCACCTGCCCGCCCAGGCGCGGGGAGACGTGCGGCAGCGTCCCGAGCTCGTCGCGGCAGCGGAAGAGGAGCTCCAGCGTCCCCAGGACGCCGGCGGCGAGGACGACGCGGCGCGCCCGCAGCGGGCGGTGGACGGTCCCGCGCGCGAACGGGTCGTCCGCGTGCACCTCGTAGCCGCCGTCGGCCAGCGGCACGAGCGAGGTGACGCGGTGCTCGGGCCGGATCTGCGCGCCCAGGCGCTCGGCGAGGTAGAGGTAGTTCTGGTCCAGCGTGTTCTTCGAGCCGTACGGGCAGCCGGTCAGGCAGCCACCGCACAGCCGGCAGCCGGTGCGCGCCGGGCCGTCCCCGCCGAAGAACGGGTCCTCCGCGCGCTTGCCCTCCTCGCCGAAGTAGATCGCCACCGGCACAGGCCCGAAGTTCTCCTCGCCGCCGACGGCCGCCGCCGCGGCGCGCAGGTGCTCGTCCATCTCGCCGACGTACGGGTTCGTCGTGCGGCCGAGCATCCGCGCCGCCTGCGCGTAGTGCGGGGCCAGTGCCGCCTGCCAGTCGTCCTCGACCGGGCCCCAGGCCGGGTCGGCGAAGACCTCGGCGGCGGGCTCGAGCAGCACCGCGCCCCAGACGATCGAGCCGCCGCCCACGCCGGAGGCGCCGATGATCCCGACGTCGCGGAAGACGCGCTGCCAGAAGAAGCCCTTGAGGCCGAGGTCCGGGTCCCACAGGTGCGCGCGCAGGTCCTTGCGCGCGCGCAAGAGGTCGGCCGGCGACTGGCGCCGGCCCTGCTCGAGGACGACGACGTCGTAGCCCTTCTCGGCCAGGCGCAGCGCGCTGACCGCGCCGCCGAAGCCGCTCCCGACGATCGCCACGTCGCAGTCGAATCCGACGCTCATGCCGGGATCGTCGCAGGCGCCCGCGCGCGCGGGCGCGCCGACCCGCGGGCACGGGGACGCAGGATCGTCACGCGGCGTTCACGTCCGGGCGACAACGGCCCGCACGCAGGCTGATTCCGTGCGGGGTGAGCATCCCCGACCGAAGAGGACCCGATGAACCATCGCTTCCGCCTGACGCCGCACGGACGCATCCTCGCCGCCCGCCACCCGGGGCGCGTCA
>CAZRLR010000725.1:0-1580 GCA_964600395.1 uncultured Conexibacter sp. | reverse complement strand
GCCCCGGCGCGCGCCGCACTCGGCGCCCCCGCCGCGCCCGCCGGCTGGCCGCGCACCCTCGCCGTGGGCCTCAGCGATGCCGTCGACGGCGACCCGGGCGTCGCGCGGCGCACGGGTCGGGGGGCCGGGCTGGCGACGATCTTCCTCGGCGGCGACGCGGCGGCCGGCGAGGACTGGAGCCAGGACCCGACGATCGACCTCGGCTCCTTCGTGACGGAGGCCGCCGACAACGGGCTGCTCCCGTACGTCGGCTACTACCAGATCCGCGCGATCGGCCGGACGGACCAGGGCACCGACGCCGAAGGCCCCGACCTGCCCCGGACGCTCGGGGACCGGCGGCTCATGGCGCGCTACTGGCGCAACGTCCGGACCTTGCTGATGCAGCTCGGCCGGACCGGCCGCCCCGTCGCCCTGAGCGTCGAGTCTGGCTTCTGGGCCGGCCTGCAGGCGCAGCTGTCCGCGACCGGCGCGGCGCCGAGCACCGTGAAGGTCCGCGTCGACATGGACGAGGTGCCCGACACGCTGCCCGGCTTCGCCACGGCCTGGCAGCGGCTGCGCGACCGCCTGGCGCCGAAGGTCATGCTCGGCTACGTCCTGGACGAGTACGGCACCTCCGGCCTGGACCTCGCGCGCAACCGGCCCGCTCCGGACGCGCTGGAGCGGGCGGCCCGCAGCGCCGCGTCCTTCTTCCTCACCGTCACCGCGAGCGGGACGAGCCGGCCGTGGGACTTCGTCGCCTACGAGGTCGCCTACTCCGAGGAGACCGTCACCCCCGACGCGCGCGTCTTCTCCGCGGCGGAGAAGCAGGGCGTCGCCGACTACCTGCGCGCGTTCGTTGGGGCCGGCGGCGTCCCCGTCGTCCTGGAGGGTGTCCCGCTCGGCAACCGCGTCATGCGGACGACGACCGACCGCGACTTCCACTGGGGCTCCTCGTGGGTGCAGTGGCTGCTGGGCGACCCGCGCTTCACGCGCCTGCGGGCGCTGCGCGACAGCGGTGTCATCGGCATGACCGTCGGCTTCGAGCCGGGCAAGACGGCCACCTGCGCCTGCGACGCCGCCGGCGACGGCGTGAGCAACGACGGGCCGCGCGGGCTGCGGGCCACGTCGCCCGACGACGACGGCGGCTACCTCGCCGCCCGGCTGGCCGCGCTGCGTCGGGCCGGCGGCCTGCCGCTACGGCGCGGCGGCTGAGCGCACGAGCGCCGGCGTCGCCCGGCCCTTGACCGTCAGCGGCTCGGCGCGGCCGTAGCGCGCGGCGGCCGGCGCGTCCTGGGCCACGACGTCGGTGACGAGCACCGCGCCGTGCCGGCCCCGTGAGGCCAGGGACGACAGCCGGAAGGCGAGGTTGATCGTGTCCCCGTGCACTGCGGCGCGCCCGGGCGAGGGGGCCGACGGGCTGGCCTGCCCGAGGGTGACGCCCCAGCCCATCCGGATCGGCGTGCCGTCGGCGCTGCGCAGGTCCAGCTGCGGCGCGCGGGCGTCGACGTGGGCGTGGGCCTCGAGGGCGAAGGTCACCGCGCGGTGGGCGGCGGCCGGGTCGCGGTCGGCGTCCCACCCGGCGAAGATCGCGTCGCCGTAGT
>CAZRLR010000724.1:0-1584 GCA_964600395.1 uncultured Conexibacter sp. | reverse complement strand
GACGCAGGGGCGGCACGGGCTCGGAGTCCGGGTCCCACCGAGGCTGGCGCCAGGGCCGCTCGCGCGTCTGGCTCGGCGGGCCCTCCAGGCCGTTGCGCACCTGAATGGGGCGAGCCGGCCTCACGGTCAGGGTCCGCGGGCGAGGCGGGCGGGGGAGGCGCTCCTCGAGCGCCGCGACCCGCGCCTCGAGCTCGGGCGACGTCCCGTAGGAACCCGTCCGCCGGATCGCCGGGAGGACCTCGTGAGTCACCCACCGGCGGAACCGGATCGCGTCCGGCTTCCTCGACCTAAACACGAGCCGGTAGAGGCCGGGCTCGGTCACGGTGAGGAGTTCCTGCGCCCCGCCAAGGGTGCCCACAGTGCGGGCACCCTTCTCGTCGGCCTCGAAGTCGGCGAGAGCGTTGCTCACCTTCTCGATGCCGAGGACAGCACAGACGTCGGCCGCGACCCACTCGGGCGCCTCGGCAGTCCCGACGAACCGGATCGCCTCGCCGTCGAAGACGAACGCCTGCATGTCGTCGCTCATCGATCCCCCTTGCGCTTCCCTGACGACTCCGTTACCGTCCCGTTATGGCTCGGCTCGGTAACAGAGTCCTTTCGGCGATCCGCCACCGAGAACAGACCCCAGAGCCCGGCGCCCCTGATCCTCTCCACGGTGTAGTGGCGCATGTGGTCTGGGCGCAGCCCGTTGCAGATGTCGTACAGCAATTTGGTGCTCACTCCGGCCGCTTTTGCCGCGGCCGTCATGTGCGAGTAGCCCGCCGCCGAGAGGGCGTCCGTGACCAGTCCGGGCGTCCTCGGAGGCTTTCTGCCACTTCCGGCCATGCGTTACGCCTCCGTTACGACCTCCGGCCGACACGTGTCGGCTGCGTTACGGACGCGGAATCTAAACGCATTCGATTCTCAACGCAACGGATCGTCAGCGATTGTCCGCAAGGTGGTGCATGAGTAACACTTACGACGCGTCAAAGTCGTGGACGGTCCATGACCGTCTGCGCGACCTCCGCCACCGGCTCGGCCTCGTCCGACACGGCTCCAAGGCCGAAATGGCCAGCCTCTTGGGCGTCTCTGCGCCGCGCTACGGTCAATGGGAGAGCGGGGCGAGGAAGCCCGACGATCGAGACCTTCGGCGGGCCATTGCCCTGCTCGGGCTCGCCGAGGAGGAGGCGTTGATGAACTACCTCCTCGACCCGTTCGGCACGGTCGCGCCGCCTTCGTGGTGGTCCGCTTCGGGCCCCGTCCCGAAGGCCGGAGACCCCCCGCGCGACCCCCGCTGGACCTCCGAGCCCGCGCAGCCGGGCGACCGGCCGCGGCTCAGCCCGGGCGACGCCCAGGCCCTCGCCATCGAAACGAGGAGGGCAGTCAACCTAGACAAAATGGCCGCTGCTGCCGTCGAAATAGCAAAGGCTCAAGCGATCATCCACGACTCGCTACTAGAAGACGGGCGGGAGGCGCCGGCGATCATCGCAGCGCCCCCGGCCGTGCCCTGGGCCCGCGTCGCGACCCTCGCGGGCCGGGCCTTCGAGGCTCGCGAGGCGGGCGACGAGGGCGCCCTCGCGGCCCTCGCCGAGCAGCTCCGCGCCC
>CAZRLR010000723.1:0-1591 GCA_964600395.1 uncultured Conexibacter sp. | reverse complement strand
TCTCCTTTTCGTCATAAGAACTAACGCCCGAAAAAAGAACATCTACAAAATCCTGTGTCAGTAAATGTTGTAAGGTAAACGAAGCTACGCGCTCACCTACAACAGCGCTATCCGTCACCTTTGACTCGCAATTTGGATCCGAGAACCTTTGTCTAGAAATATCCGACATCGACAGTACTATACTCTAGTTTCTATTTTTGTCAATATTGACAGCCTTTGATGTCATGTTTATTCTGGTTTGTATATGTTAAATACAGCAGATTTCAGCAAGGTAAGTCTCGTGATTCTCGACGTGGCTTGTGTTGGAATTGGGTCGAAGCATAGATAAAACAACCTGCACAAGCCAAAAAACAGAAGCTTCGATCCAAAATCGAAGTTTTTTAATATTTAGGAGTTTTACAAAGTGGAATCAAAATACCCGTCACCAGCTCATTACGAACACTGAATACCGGTAAGCTACATCTTAGAGTTAGGCGCTAGCGCTACCGAAAATGCGACCTATGTTTACTACAAGGATTACAGCGACTAGTATGGAATACGAAATATACGGCTTTAACCCAGAAAAAATGAGAAGACCGCAGTCCGCGCTAGAAGACGCCGAGTGGAGAATAAAAAATGGCGCAGTCGTACCAACACACTTAGTTGCGATGCTGCCAGATCTAAAATTAGTAAGACACGAAACCGAAAAATGAAGACTAGGGGTCCAACAATAGCGTGGGGAAGCACCCAAACTAATTATGAAATGTCCATTATACCGTTAGCCGACAGATCTGTTAGGTTTATGTTTGTCCATTCTACAGGCTGGACTCACGCAGGGTTCACAGTTAATACTGACGTGTCGTCTAGCCCAGAGTGCGACGTACTGTCTATCCAGCTCGCTGTAGATACGAGCAAAAGAACACCATACGAAAGCGCGCAATCTATAGCGGAACAACTAAATGAAGTGAGGGCGTTGATGCTCATTGAAAAAATGCGGCATGCGCTATACGACTACCCAAACATACCCGAAAACATTCATATCCCTCTAATAGGTAATATGGGTAAGTTGGCCTTAGCCCATGCCTTAGATACTATCAACCTAACAAGCACTCGTATTTTTGGTAAGTTTTACCCGGTCGCTACGTCGTATGCCACAAAAACAGTTCAAAGCCAAAAAGGCGCCGACGTCCATCGAAAAATCAGAGATTTATTGATGACTAGAGCATAGATTTTTGTATTGTAGTTGCCGGTTAAATCTGCTATAATTCATCTGTTACCGAAGACAGCGACGGAAGAAATTCTTGAAAAGGTCGCCGAGGCAATAAATCTTTATTGTTTTTGAGCATTAGATTGCGTCTTCGATTAAGAGGACGTTTTTTGATTCTCGGTAACAAAAGGCGAGCAACAATACAAAGGTCGAGCTGCTCAACAAAAAATAAACTAACTGAAAAGGAGAATTAGTTAGAGACAAGAGATAAGAGACAAGAGATAAGAGATAAGAATACATTACTCCTCTTGCTCGTGACTCGCGACACATAACTCTATTTTCATGGCACTATCCAAAGTAAAAAAGAACGAAGTTGTGCAAGAAGTCTCAGACCTTCTGGCAACT
>CAZRLR010000722.1:0-1595 GCA_964600395.1 uncultured Conexibacter sp. | reverse complement strand
CTAGGCCCGCCCTCCCCCGGCTCAGCGACCCCCGCGACCCCGGCCGGCCCCGGACGCGCGCGCCTTGCCCCGCCCGCGCCGCCCGCCGCCGGCGGACCGCGCCGCCAGCAGCGCCTCGGCCTCGACCAGGTCCTGCGGCGTGTTGACGTTGAAGAACGGCGTGTCGTCCTCGAACGGCACGATCGCGGGCTCCAACGCCCCGACGACATCCGCCGCCCGCGCGTCCGGCGCGAAGCCCCGCAGCCCGTCCAGCGCCGCCGGGCGGTAGAGCGCGCAGAGCACCTGCACGTGCCCCCCGGCCTGCGGGACGACCGCCGGCGCCTCAGGCGCCATCGACGCCGCCGCGAGCACGACCTGCAGCGTGTCGGCATCGACGAGCGCGAGGTCAGTGGCGCAGACGAGCACCGCGCGCCCGTCCGCCTGCTCGAGCGCGTGCACGACCCCGGCCAGCGGATGCTGCGGCCCGTCGGGCTCGGTCCAGACCTCGGGGGCCGGCCGGTCCGGATCCCACGCCGGCAGCCGCGTCGCCGCGCGGGCCACGACCACCACCGGCCGGCAGACCGTCCGCAGCGCCCCCAACGGCCACGTGGCCAGCGGCCGCCCGCCGACCTCGACCAGCGCCTTGTCCCCGCCGATCCGGCGGCCCGCGCCGCCGGCCAGCACGACGCCGACAGCGGCCACGGGCTGGGGCTGTCGGACCGGGGGCACCGGGCAACTCTATGATCGGAAGGGCATGAGCGACGACGAACCCCGCCCCTGGCTGCGCTGTTACCGGTGCTGGTCGCAAGAGCTCGAGGTGCAGGTGCACTACGAGGGCATCCACCGCATCGATCCGGAGACGGGTGAGCGGGCTGAGGTCGTCGACGAGCTGCAGGAGGCCGTCGTCCAGTGCCTGGACTGCATGCACGACCAGCCGCACCTGGCCTTCGTCAACGGCCGGGTCGACCGCATCGAGGACCGCTGGGAGCGCATGGTCGCGGGCACGCCCTGGGTCGCCTCCTGCACCGTCACCGTCGACGCCGAGGACGTCGAGACGTGCTCGGGCCCCGAGGCGGGCGACGCCCTGAGCTACGCCGCCTTCGGCGAGCACGGCACCCGTGAGTTCTTCACCCATGTGCGCTTCCACAAGCACGACGAGGACACGATCGTCGTCCACCTGCTCGTCGAGCTCTACGCCCGTTCGGCCGAGGAGGCCGGCGAGGTGCTGACCGAGGCCGCCCGCGGGGCGCTGGCCATCACCTCGCTCGCCGAGGAGTCCCGCCCCCCGGCCGCCGCGGCGGGCGGGGGCGGCGGCCAGCACTGACGTCGGAGGGCCCGGCGTCGCCTGCGCCGGCGTGCGGCTCAGGCCGGGATCGACGCGGCGCCGACGGTGCCCGGCAGCATCCCGGGCGGGCCGAGCAGCGTGATGCCGGCGGCCGCGGCCAGCGGGCCGATCCGGTCCATGTCCGGCGGGCCGGGCGTCGGCAGGACCCGCGCGGGCGCGGGCTCGCCCGCGGCGCGGACGAAGCGCTCGAAGCGCTCGCCGCCGCCGACCAGGAAGCGCGCGCCGCCCGCCCCCGCGCGGTGGGGGTGGGGGGCGCCGGCGGGCGCGCGCA
>CAZRLR010000721.1:0-1596 GCA_964600395.1 uncultured Conexibacter sp. | reverse complement strand
ACCACATGAAGGTGGCCGGCGGCGAAGGCAGCGGCTTCATTTCCGCAACGAAAGATGACGGCGCCGGCAAGAAGCCCGCCATCACCGACGGACATCAGCCAAGCATCGGAACCCTCATCGAGCAGCGCCCAGGCGTCACGGTGCGCCGGCATACGCTGAAGTGAGCAGGCCATGACCAGGAAGACAGCCACACCAACACTCGCGAGCGCCATGCGCATCCTCGCGCGCCAAATTCAGAGCCCGGACGGCGTTGCGAATGCCGCGATCGCCGAAGCCGCAGAGCGCCTGGACGAGCTACACATCATCAACGGCGAGATGCTGGCGACCATGACCCGCGTCTATCAAATGCTGCTGACCGAACCAGACACGAAGGGCGCGTTGTTCAAGGCGGAAAACATCTTGCACGAAGCGATCGCGCAGAGATCGGCATGGGCTACACACTGACCGAATCCGGAGAGGTGCTGACCGAGACGCAGGAAGGCATCACGATGCCGGCTGATTACAGCTTCGCGACCGTGAATGACTACATCCATGGGCCGGATGTCACCTACGAGAATCTTGAAGCGCTGTGCCTGGGCATGGCTGTCCACATCGAAAAGCTGCGCCGTGGCGAGTTTATCTGCACGCGGTGCGGGCTGCGCAAGAACGCTGAGCGGAGGATGAACCATGAGTTCTGACGTCGAGAACGCAGAGTTGAGCGGCCCGGAGGCGGCATTATCGCCGGAGGGTCGCGCTCGAACGACGGGTTAGAGCTCGGGTAACAACGGAGAATTTGCATGAATTTTGGAGCAATAGTAAGACGGATTAGGCGCTGTAAAACCGAAGTGCCGGCTCAACTTGTGCTTGATCATGCCTTGAACGAGGCTGCAACTGCTGAACGCGAGGCGTGCATAGCGATTGTGGAAAAGTACAAAGTTCCTGTCGGCAATAGCGTGGCTGGCGAGATGGCGTGCGAATGGACAATGGACGCGCTACGCGAAATCCGCGACGAGATGCGCATGCGCTCTAACGTTGATGTAACCGGCGCCCCGCGCCACGGACAGGAGTCGAAGCGATGAGCGATGGAGTGCCCGGAGACGAAATTACGCCCGCTTGCGGGGCGTCTGCGTTGACTGAAATGTTAGGGGTCGGGAGTCGCATAGCCCTAGATTGGGGAGCGTCATGCTCACGGGCCACTATCGGGGCAGCAACAGGAGGGAGATTTATGGTTTGCATGGACTGGGGCATGGAATTGCTCATGGACATGCAAGAACTTCGGCGGCGGAACTTCGTCTTGCTGCCAAGAAAGCGGCCATTTTGGAAACGATAGCTGACCCCTAACGTGGAAGTGAGGGGCGCTGCGCCCCACGGAAAGGAACAGGAATGATGAGCGCCCAGATTGCTACCGAACGAAGCCAGCCCAATGGCGCAGCGTCCCGCGCCGAAGGCGCGAACTCGACTGTAGGGTTAGAGCGCATCGCCCCGAAGAAGGGACTTACGTTCAGAAAAGGTAAGCGCGAATCGAACGTGCATGACGTGAAGGACGGCATCGTGTTCTACGGCGTGTATCTCGACGGCGATGACCTGCCGGCCGGGTTGTACCAGGCCACGCTCGAC
>CAZRLR010000720.1:0-1597 GCA_964600395.1 uncultured Conexibacter sp. | reverse complement strand
GCGTCCATCCTGTGTCGCCAGAGCAGCACACGATGGACGCCCTCCCCGACCCGATGGAGTCGCGGGGCCCACCAGGCCGTGCGCACGACCGTGCGGTCAGCAGCGCACGAGCGGCGCGGGGACGGCGCCCTCGTGCTCGAGCAGCGCCTGCTTGGCGGCCAGCCCGCCCGCGTACCCCGTGAGCGCACCGGACGCGCCGACGACACGGTGGCACGGGACGACGATCGAGACGGGGTTGCGGGCGTTCGCCGACCCCACGGCACGCGCAGCGCCCGGCGGCACGTCGAGCGTCGCCGCCAGCGCCCCGTAGGTCGCCGTCGTCCCGTACGGGATCCGGGTGAGCGCGTCCCAGACCCGCAGCTGCCAGGCGCTGCCGACGAGCCCGAGCGGCAGGGCGAAGGCCGTGCGCTCCCCGGCGAAGTACTCGGCGAGCTGGTCGGCCGCGGCGGCGAGCACCCCGCCGCCGTCCGGGCGCCCGGGGGCCGTCGCCGGGCCGCGCCGGTGCCCGGCGGTGTACAGGCCGCAGAGGCGGTCGGCGTCGTCGGCGACGAGCAGCAGCGGGCCGATCGGGCTGGGGACGGTGTGGTGACGGATGGCGGTCATGCGTGGTGAACGCCGCGGAGGCCCGATTCGTGAGACACCGTCGGGCCCCTCAGCCGCGGACGCGGACCGCCTCGTAGAGCAGGGCGGCCGCGGCGGCCCCGACGTTGAGCGACCCCATGCGGCCCTTCAGCGGCAGCGCGACGAGCGCGTCGCACGTGTCGGCGACCCGGGGGCGCAGGCCCTTGCCCTCGGCCCCGAGGACGAGAACAACCCCGCCCGTCCAGTCGATGTCGGTCCAGGGCTGTGCGCCGGCCTCGCCGGCCGCGCCGTAGACCCACAGCCCCGCCGCCTTCGCCGCAGACAGGAAGTCGGCGAGGTTCTTCACCTGGGCGATCGGGAGGTGCTCGACGGCGCCCGCCGACGCCTTGCCGGCCGCCGGGGTGACCTCGGCCGAGCGGCGCTCGGGGATGATCAGGCCGCTCGCGCCGGCGCACTCGGCCGTGCGGGCGATGGCGCCGAGGTTCTGCACGTCCTGGACCTCGTCGAGCGCCACGAGCAGCGGGGCGTCCAGGCGCAGGAGCCCGGCGGCGTCCGCGTACGGATACCGCCCGGCCATGGCGCAGACGCCCTGGTGCCCGTCCGAGCCGCAGCGCTCGGCGATCTGCTGCGATGTCGCGGTCTTGACGTCCACGCCGCGCAGCCACGGCTCCCGCGCGGTCGCCTCCGTGGCCCAGATCGAGCGGACGCTGCGCAACTTCGCCCGCATCGCCTCCTCGACGGCGTTGCGCCCGTAGATGATGTCCGCGTAGTGCGGCGGGGCCGCCGCGGGCGTCCGCTCGGGGGATCCGGGGGACGATCCGCGACCGCCCGCGGCCGGCCTGCCCGCACCGCCACCGGGACGGCCGCCGCCGCCGCCCGCCGCCGGACGACCACCCCCGGCACGACCACCGGGGCGCCCACCGCCGGCGCCACCGGCGTTGGACCGTCCGCCGCCGGCGCCGCCGGCGCCACCGGCACCGCCCCCGGACCGTCCGCCGCCACTGGACCGCCCACC
>CAZRLR010000719.1:0-1604 GCA_964600395.1 uncultured Conexibacter sp. | reverse complement strand
GACCGCCAGCAGCGGACCGAGGCCGATTTCGACGGCGCCGACGATGGCGGGTTCGATCAGCTTCAGGGCGTAGAAGAAGCACAGGAAGGTGAGAGCCGTGCTGGCGTTGAGCAGCAGCAGCGGTCCCCAGGCTTTCTCGCCCACGCCCTGGCGCGACAGTGCAAGGAAGAAGCTCGCGGTGAGTGCAAAGCTGATGAGGACGAAGAAGGGCGACGGGAAGCTCGACAGCCATGTGCCGAACATCACCTTGCCGATTGCCTGGAGGAATACGGCGAGCACGATCATAGCCCGGCCGAAATGCGCCGCCGATATGGAATTCACGTGCTGGCCCCACCGTTTGGTACGGCCCTTACACGGCAGGGCCAGCGTGGCGCAACCATTTCAGGGGATACGTGTTATAGTTGCCCACCCAAGGAGGGAGGAAAGGAGACATCCGATGAAGGAGTTTCAATGCGGGTCGCTCGTCCCCGGCTGCCAATGGCATACGCGCCACGAGGACGAAGCTGAGATCATGCGCCGTGTCGCAGAGCACCTGCGCGAGACGCATGGCGAGACCGTCATCCGCGAGACGATGATCGAAGCGATCCGCTCGCGCATCGAGAAGGTACGCGACGTCGCCTGACGTCAGGCCTGACTGTCAAGGCTATCGGCGGCGCGCTTGAGCAGTGCGTCGCTTTCCAGCGAAAAACCGCTATCGACCCATTCGGCTTCCAGCGCCTTGAGCAATGCGCCGAGCCTGGCGCCTTCGACGCCGAGCGGCGCAAGATCGCCGCCGCGCAGTGGGAACTGCGGTTTCTGCCACTTCTGCGCATGAGACAGCAGACGGAAATAGCCGCCGGCCTCGACGAGCGCCTTGTCGTCCTGCTGGGCCCGGCCGCGCGCGGCCGCAAGGTCGAGGCGCAGCCGGTCGAGATGACCCTGCAAATTGCCGCGATAGAGCCGCTTGGACAGTTCGCCTTCGGTAACCTTGGGCTCTATCTTGGGCGTCGCCGCCCATTGCACCAGCCGGTCGGCCTCGGCATTCGACAGCCTGAGCCGGTCGCCAAGCGTCTTCATGCGTGCCGCATCCGGCGGCACGATGGCGGCGAGACGGAGAAGCGGGTCGACCGGCCAGCCGAGATCGGCTTCAGTTCGGACCAACGCGTGGATGGCGTCGATGCCCCATCTTTCAGTCTCGGGCAGCACCGTTGTCAGCACGCCTGCCTGGCGCATCCACAGCAGAGAGCGCGAAGGATCGGGCGCCGACAGAAGCTTCTTGATCTCCGACCAGATGCGCTCGGCCGACAGCCGCGGCAGTCCGTCCTTGAGGCGGGCGCAGGCCTTCAGCCCCTCGGCGTCGGGCCGGCCCGACCCATACCAGGCGAAGAAGCGGACGAAGCGCAGGATACGCAAATAGTCCTCGCGGATACGGGTTTCGGCGTCACCGATGAAACGAAGCATGCGGCGGTCGAGATCGGTTATGCCTTCGACAAGATCGATGACCGTGCCGTCGCCCTCGGCATAGAGCGCGTTGATGGTGAAGTCGCGCCGCTCGGCGTCGGCCTTCCAGTCACGGCCGAAGACGACCTTGGCATGGCGACCGTCGGTCTCGACATCGGCGCGCA
>CAZRLR010000718.1:0-1605 GCA_964600395.1 uncultured Conexibacter sp. | reverse complement strand
CCGTGGAGGTCCTCGCCGGCCTCGCCGCGGACGATCGGGTCGTAGACGCGCGCGGCCCCGTCGACGAGGTCCAGCGGCGCGTGGAAGCCCTCCTCGGCCAGGCGCACCTTCGTCGTGTGCGGGCGCTCGTCGGTGATCCACCCGGTGTCGACGCTCGTCATGAGGATCCCGTCCGTCTCGAGCATCTCCCAGGCGCTCGTGCGGGTGAGCATGTTCAGCGCCGCCTTGGCCATGTTCGTGTGCGGGTGGCCCGGGCCCTTGTAACCGCGCCCGAACTGCCCCTCCATCGCCGAGACGTTCACGACGTACTTACGCCGGGCCGACGACGCGGCCATCGCGGCCCGCAGCCGGGAGACGAGCAGGAACGGCGCCGTCATGTTGCACAGCTGCACCTCGAGCAGCTCGACCGGGTCGACCTCCTCCACCCGCTGCGTCCACGAGTTGACGTGGACCTCGTCGGGGACGAGGCCGCCGGCGTCGATCGCCACGCCGTCGCCCACGCGCGCCGGGTCCGCCGAGCGGGCCGCGAGCGCGAGCGCGGTCGCCTCCTCGGGGGCGAGCACCGGGGAGGCCGCGAGCGTCTGGGGCAGCGACGCCGGGTGGACGGTGCGCGCCTCGCCGAGCACGACGACGTCCACCGCGTCGGCCCCGGCCGGCAGCCCCTGCGTCTCGCCCGCCGTCAGCAGCGCGTAGGCGTCGGGCGACCGGCGGACGGTCTGCGCGGCGTTGTTGATGAGGATGTCCAGCGGCCCGGCGTCCGCCACGGTCCGCGCGAGGTCGACGACCTGGGCGGGGTCGCGGAGGTCCAGGCCGACGATCCGCAGGCGGTGCAGCCACTGACCGCTGTCCTCCATCGAGGCGAAGCGCCGCGCCGCGTCGGCGGGGAAGCGCGTGGTGATCGTCGTGTGCGCGCCGTCGCGCAGCAGGCGCAGCGCGATGTACATCCCGATCTTCGCCCGGCCGCCGGTGAGCAGCGCCCGGCGGCCGGTGAGGTCGGTCCGTGCGTCGCGCCGCTCGTGGTGCTGCGCCGCGCACCGCGGGCACAGCTGGTGGTAGAAGGCGTCGACCTCGGTGTAGCGCTGCTTGCAGACGTAGCACGGGCGTGGCTTGAGCAGCGTCCCGGCGGTCGCTCCCACCGCGCTCGAGACGAGGGGGATCCCGAGCGTCTCGTCGTCGATCCGCCCGGGCGCGGCGGTCGCCGTCGCCGCCAGGACGGCGCGGTCGGCGGCAAGGATCGCGTCCCGCCGCTCGGCGCGCCGGCGCAGCTTGGCGGTCTTGAAGAGGCCGGACGTCGCGCGTCGCACGGCCACGGCGTCGGGGTGGTCGACGGGCAGCAGCTCGGCGGCGGCGATGAGCTCCAGGCAGGCCTGCAGCTGGGCGGGGTCCAGCCCGGGGACGGGGTCGTCGGCGGCCATGCGTCAGCGGCCCCTTGCCCCGGCGCCCTCGGTGGCCGGCTCAGCGCCGCGCACCGCGCCGCGGGCGCCCCGCGCGTCGCGGCCGGTCCGGCCCCGGCCGGCGCGGCGCAGCAGGCCCGCGGTCGCCCACGCGCCGAGCGCCAGCAGCGCCCTGAGGCAGAGCGCGAGGCCGAGGACGATGACGGCGCCC
>CAZRLR010000717.1:0-1607 GCA_964600395.1 uncultured Conexibacter sp. | reverse complement strand
GGTCCTGGTAGGTCGGCAGCGTGCCCTTCGCCCAGCCGCGCACGTCGTTGAGCATGATCGCGAGCGTCGCGTACTCCTCGCCGAAGAGCTCGGCGACCTCGCGCTTCATCCGCTTGGCCAGCGCCGGCGAGGCGCCGGCGGTCGAGATCGCGACGGCCAGCGGCCCCATGCGCACGATCGCCGGGAGGATGAAGTTGCACAGCGGCGGGACGTCGACGATGTTCACGAGCATGGCCCGCTTCTCCGCGTCGTCGTAGATGCGGATGTTCGTGTCCGTGTCGTCCGTGCAGGCGATGACCATGAAGATGCCCTCCAGGTCCTGCGGCCCGGCGTACTCGCGGGCCTCCCAGGAGATCGAGCCCTCGGCGGCCAGCGCCTCGAGCTCGGGGCCCGCCTCCGGCGCGATGACCGTGACGTCGCCGTCGCAGGCCAGCAGCCCCTCCGTCTTCTCCAGGCCCATCGCCCCCCCGCCGACGACGAGGCACTTGCGCCCCCGCAGCTTCAGGCAGGCGATGTAGAAGGGCGTGGCGAGCATGTCCTTCACGCAGGTCTGGTCACAGATCCCGCGCTTGAACTGGCAGACGCACTCTTTCCCGGCGTAGGCGGCGGCAGGCATGGTCCTCAGCAGGGTAGTCGTCGTACCTTGCCTACAGATGCCTGCTGCGACCTACTTCACCGACGGCTCCGTCATGCGACAGGTGCACCGCGAGCAGGCGGTGGCGCTCGCCGGGCCGCGGGCGCTGCTCATGATGGCCGCCCACCCGGTCGCGTTCGAGGGGTTCTTCATGTCCACCGGCGACCTGGACGACCCGTACGCGCGCCTGCGCCGCACGGCCGACGTGCTCGACGCGATCGCGTGGGGGCCCAAGGCCCGAGCGGACGTCATGTGCCGCCACGTGCGCGCGCGCCACGCCGAGGTGACCGGCGTCCTGCCGCAGGCGGCCGGGCGCTTCCCCGCCGGGACGCCGTACGCGGCCGCCGACCCGGAGCTGCTGCTCTGGGTCCTCGCCTGCCTCGTCGACTCGTCGCTGCTCGTCTACGAGAAGTACGTCCGGCGCCTGACGCCCGACGAGCGCGAGGGCTACTGGCGTGACTACAAGGTCATGGGCCGGCTCTTCGGGCTGAAGGCCTCCCAGATGCCGAAGACGTACACGGACTTCGCCGACTACATGGCGCGGATGCTGGCGTCCGGGGACCTGTACGTCACCGACACCGCGCGGGAGCTCGGCAAGGAGATCGTCCTGCACCCCCCGGTCCCGCTGCCGGCGCGGCCGCTCGTCGAGCTCGCCAACCAGATCACGGTCGGCCTGATGCCGGCCGACCTGCGGGCGCAGTACGGCCTGCGCTGGGACCCGCTGCGGGCGCTCGCCGTGGCCGGGGGCGCGGAGTACGTCAAGCGCGTGCTCGTCCCGCTGCTGCCCGAGCGCGTGCGGTACGTCCCGAGCGCCCGGGCGCTCGCCGCCGCCTGACCGCGCGGCCACGCGCCAACGTCACGGGTCGGGCTGCGATCGCTCGGATTCCGTCGTACCGTTCGTGTCCGAACGTCGGCAGGGGGTGTCGGCGGCGACCGACGGGACGGACATGCGCGGCACCCTGTGTCTGCGGCT
>CAZRLR010000716.1:0-1621 GCA_964600395.1 uncultured Conexibacter sp. | reverse complement strand
CCCACGGTCGCATCCCGCGCCCATCCGCCCACATCTCGCGCATGAGGCGCAAGCACTCCTGCTCAGCGGCGTCCTCAATGAGGCGGCCTGCGGCGTCCACGCGGAAGCCGAGCGGCACCTTGCCGCCATGGTGGAGTCCGGCCTCGCGCTTGTGCCGCACGATGTCCTTGACGCGCGTGGACGCGAACGAGCGCTCCATCTGCGCGAACACCGCCCGCAACGCGAGCAGCGCCTCACCCATCGGCGTGGTCGTGTCGAGCAGCGGCCCGCCGTCGTCGACGAGATGGATCGCGACGCCGCCCCCGCGCCATGACGCGACGGATTCGAGACAGTCGACGGTGTTGCGAAACAGCCGGTCGAGCCGCACCGCGATGACGACCGACACCTCGCCGCCCTCGATCGCGCCGACCACGCGTTTACCCGCGGGGCGACGAGCGATGGGCCGCCCCGCGCTCACGCCCGGATCGGCGAGGACTTCCACGAGCTTGAGCCCGCACGCCGCGGCGTAGTCGCGGATGCGCCGCGCCTGGACGGTCAGCGAGAGACCGTCCCGGGCTGCCTCGCGCGAGCTTACGCGGCAGTAGCCAATCGCCAGGTCCGCGCCGCGCGCCCGGAGGTCGAGCCTCTCCTGGCGGTCGTCCCTGGGGCGGCGGCGCGGCATGGGTGGCGGAGAAATGCGTACCTGCCCACATCTACCTCGACAACTACGATACGAAACCTCGCAGATTCAACGCAACATCAGCGGATCGATGGTGGCGCTCGCGGCTGGTTCATGGAATTTCCCTCCTCGTTGAGCATCGTATCCGCGCATCCCTCGCACCACTACAGGCAGGGGTGTGAGGGGGCGCGCGCTACAATTCCACGTGATGCCAGCGCACGCAAAAATCCGCTTGTGGCTGGGGTGCTTTCCCGGCCCGGAGGGCTGGCAGGGGATCGGTGGGCTTGAGGGACTCTGCGCGATCATGGCGGCGCCGGAAGCGATCGAGGTCGTCAGCGTCGAGGCGCGGTTCGCCCCGCTCGTGGATGCCGTACTGGATTACCGCGAGGCACGATCGGGAATGCCCGAGCGCCCGCGGGTGGAGGTGAGGCCGTGACCCCGCGCCGCGCCCTCGCATGGGCGCTTGTCCCCGTTCGCGCTGTCGTCCTCGCGATCGCGGCGTGTTGCGTGGTGATCGTCGTCACCGGCCTGCCCGCGATCACGCCCCGCGGCGCCTGGGTGCTCGTCGCCGCGCTGGCTGCGTTCTGGGGCGAGCGACTCAAGCCCACGCCATGGCTGGTCGCGTGGTGGCTGGGCGGATTCCTCGGCGTCGCCCCGCACGCCGCGATCGTCGTGGCGCTGGCGTTCCGGTGCGCTCGCCGGCCGCTTGTGTCGCGCTGGCCGCTCGCGGTGGCGGTGCTCGGGTTCACGTTCCGCACTGTCTTCGACGGGCAATCGAACCTCGATCGCCCGCACCCGCCGCACGCGGATCTCGTCTGCCTCGGTGACAGCTCGCCGGCCGGTATCGAGGTCGCTGAGCCCTACTGCGCGATTCTCGGCGGCGAGAACTTCGCGGTGCCGGGGTCAAGCCCGAGCGACTCGGTCACGCAGTGGCGGGCCGCTCGAGAGCTCGATCCGCGCATC
>CAZRLR010000715.1:0-1622 GCA_964600395.1 uncultured Conexibacter sp. | reverse complement strand
GCCGCCGCTGCGCAGCGCCGAGGTGTCGAAGCGCCAGCCGGCGACGACCATGTAGGCGTGCCCGGCGTTCGCGTAGACGGTGATCCACCTGCCCGGGCCGGGCTCGCCCCACGACATGAACGGGCCCGAGGCCATCGGCGCGGACACGAGGCCCGCGGCGGCCAGCGCGTAGGAGATCGAGCCCGAGCAGTCATAGGCACTGGCCTGGAAGGAGGCGTGCCCCCCGCCATAGAGGTAGGGCAGGCCCGCGATGGCGTTGCCCGCGGCCATGACCTTCGCGACGGCGGCCGGGGCGCCCGGCGGCGGCTGGGCCAGGCCGCCGGTGTTGACGCCGATCCCGCTGACGACGGCCTCCCGGGCGATGCGGGCGGCCCGCCGGGCCTCGGCGCGCTCGCGGGCCTTCAGCGTGCTGATCTGGTCGCGGACGTCGGCGAGCTGCGCGGCCGTCCCGTCGCGGCGCTGCAGCTGGCGGGCACGGACGTTGAGGATGGCGGTGCGGGCGACCTGCGCGGCGTCCCGGCGCCGCTGCACCTCCTCGGCGAGGCGGCGGGCACCGTTCTGGAGGCGCACGAGGCGCGAGGCCTCACGGTCGACCTGCAGGCGCGTCGCCTTGGAGGCCGAGAGGATCCGGGCGTTGTTCGCCTGGATGCGCTTGTAGAAGTCGCGGCTCTCGATGAGCTCACCGAAGGAGTGCGCGCGCAGGAGGAAGCTCACGAGGTCGGGCTGCGGGTGCTCGTAGGCGCTGACGAGGTTCTTGCGCAGGGCCACCGCGGCGCGGTGCATCCGGTTCTCGAGCGTCTGCAGCTCCAGGCGGGTCGTCGCGATCTGGGCGCCGATGGCGCGGACGCGGGCCTCCCGACGGTCGGCGTCGGCCTCGATGCGGTCCAGGCGCGCCTGCGCGGCCTGCAGGTCGGCGTCCGTGCGGCTCAGGCGACGGGTCTCGACGGCCACGGCCGCCGCGAGCGCGGCCGCACGCCCCTGGCTGCTCTGGATGCGGCTGCTCGTCGACTGGCCCTGGGCGGGCAGGTTGCCGGCGAGCAGGACGAGAACCGCGGCGACGCACGCGGCGACGACAAGGCGGAGGACCGTGGGTCTGGCGGTGGTGGACGACGGCGGCATGCGGGGGATCTGCCGCCGGCAGGCAGGCGCGCGGGCGCCCGCAGACCGCGGTCAGGCGGCGAACGTATCAGCGCGAGGACGGGATTCCTGCCCGTGCAATACCGCTTGCACGCAGGGCTTTCGCGACCGCGGTGGCCGCGCCGTCCGCGCGTCAGAGGCCCAGCTCGGCGCGCACGAGCTGCACGCCGCGGGCCACGGCGTCCAGCCTCGGCCCGAGCTCGGCGCGCAGCGCGTCCCGCTGGGCGACGCCGTCGTCGGTGAGGCGGTAGAAGCGGCGCGAGCGGCGCTCGGGGTGCTCCCACTCCCCCGCGATCAGCCCGCGGGTCTCGAGCTGGCGCAGCAGCGGGTACATCGTGTTCGGGTTGACCTTCAGCAGGCCGCCGGTGACGCTCGTCACGCGCTCCATGAGCTGGTTGCCGTAGGACGGCTCCTCCGCGAGGAAGTGCAGGACGAGCAGCGGCAGCAGGCCGCCCTTGCGCAGCTCGGCGACGAGCGGGTCGCCG
>CAZRLR010000714.1:0-1630 GCA_964600395.1 uncultured Conexibacter sp. | reverse complement strand
GCCCGGGGCCCCGGCTGCGCCGCGTCCTCCCCGTCCGCGTCGCCGTCCGCGCCGTCCGCGGCGCCCGTGGCGCCCGCCGGGGCCTGACGCCGCGCCGCGACGATCGCCAGCACCACGCCGCCGGCGATGACGAGCGCGAGGTTCACCCGGTAGGGCACGGCGGCGAACCCGAGCACCATCATCGACAGCGCCGTCGCGCACGCCCCGACCGGGGCCACCCACAACAGCTCGTACCGGCGCAGCCCGGCCGGCAGCAGCAGCCGCGTCAGGCCCCAGCCCGTGACGAGGAAGAGCGCGAGGGCCGCCCCGCCGGCCCGCGCCAGCGAGGGGACCGCGCCCTTGCCGACGACGCCGGCGTCCCGCGCCATGCGGATCGCGACGAGCCCGGCGAGCAGCGCCAGCAGCAGCGAGCCGCGGCGCTGCAGGAAGGCGGCTATCCGTGCACGGCGTGGCGATGGCGCGCCTGCGTCATCACCCGGCTGACGAACTGCGGGTTGCCCAGCAGGTACCGCCGCCACATCCGGTTCGGCTCGATCGCGAGTCGGAAGATCCATTCAAGCCCATTGTCCGCCAACCAGGCCGGTGCGCGCGGCACGCGTCCGGAGACGTAGTCGAAGAGTGCGCCGACGGTCCACAGGACGTCGGTCTCCAGCTCGTGCGCGTGGGCCTGCACCCACGCCTCCTGCTTGGGGGAGCCCATGCCCACCAGGACGATGTCGGGGCGGCAGCGGTTGATGTCCTCCACGACGCGCTGGTCGTGCTCGGAGCCCGTTTCGAAGTAGCCGTGGTGCGTGCCGACGACCTCCAGGCGGGGGTACCAGCGGCGCAGCCGGTCGGCCGCCTCGGCGGCGACGCCGGGGTCGGATCCGAGGAGGTACACCGACAGCTCCTGCGTCTCGCAGAGCGACGCCAGGCCCCAGACCCAGTCGGCGCCGGTCATGCGGTGGGGGACCTCGGCCTCCATCGCCTTGGCCGCCAGGCGGACCCCGTAGCCGTCGCAGTAGACGAGGTCGGCGTTCGTCAGCGCCTCGTGCAGCGCGGGGGACTCCTGCGACTGGTTGAGGACGTGCGCGTTGACGTACATGACGCGCCGGGCGCCGCCGCCGTCCCCGACCCAGCCGGTGATGCGGTCCAGCAGGTCGGCGGGCTGCGCGAGGTCAATCGGGATGTCGAAGATCTGGGACGTCGTCCCGTCCTGGGCCAGCTGCCGCTCGCGAGCGGCTTCCATCCGTGAGCGGTCGTCGATCAGCGACACCTACGTCCCCCTTGCCTGCCTGTTTCGGTACCCCTACCGGAGCTTCGGATCATGGCGAACGTAGGCTGTCGACGCAATGTCGAACCGGCCCACCGTCATGCTCGATGCCCGCGACGCCTTCCAGACCCCCCTGCGGGGCTGGGGACGCTACGCGCTGGAGCTGTCGCAGCTCCTGCCGGCGGAGATGATGATCGTCTATCGGCGCCAGACCTTAGGTCCTCAAGTCCTGGCGGAGCAGCTCGCGCTCCCCTTTGCGGTGCGTTCAGCAGGCGTGCGGGTCGTGCACGCACCGAACTGCTTCCTGCCGTTGGTCCGCGGACGCACCGCCGGGGTCGTGACGGTCCACGACCTCGCGTTCGAGGCCTATCCGGACGA
>CAZRLR010000713.1:0-1648 GCA_964600395.1 uncultured Conexibacter sp. | reverse complement strand
GAGAGCGGCGCCCGCGCGGACGGGTCGGCGACCGCCGCGGCGATGAGGCTCGCACCGCGCTCGGCGAGGCGCCGTTCGGCGTCGGTGAGGGGGGTGTCGTCGTCGTCGCGCATCTAGCTCTCACCGTCCATGACGCCCGCGCGGCCCCGTTCCATCCCGGCGGCGACCTGCGCGCGTGCCCGGAAGACCCGCGACGTGATCGTCGCCTCCTTCGTCCCGAGGTGCTCGGCTGCTTCAGCGTAGGACAACCCGACCACGTCGACGGCGACCACCGCGTCCCGGTAGACGTCCTTGAGCGTGGCGATGACGCGGAACACCTCGCCCGCCTCGTAGGCGGCCTCCGGCTGCGTCGCCGTCGTCAGGTCCGCGGCCTCGAAGCCCTCCGGGGCCTGCACCGGCGCGATCCGCCGGGCGGCGGCACGACGCCCGCTGAGGAACGTGTTGCGCAGCACCTGCAGGAGGTAGCCGAGGTCGTCGTCGTTGCGCACCCGCCGGGGCTTGGCGAGCACCCGCGCGAAGGTCTCCTGGACAAGGTCCTCGGCGTCCGCGCGCGAACCGCACAGCGCCCAGGCCGCACGGTAGAGCCGATCGACGTGGTCGCCGAGCGTGGCTGTGTCCAAGGTGCGGCCCGCGTCGCTCACCCGGTCCGCGAGCTTACCGGCGGCGGCCGGCCGTGTCGTCAGATCTCGCGCTCGGCCCGCCGCAGCCCGCGGACGGCGAAGACGGCCATCGCGGCGACGAGGCCGGCGCCGCAGGCGAAGGCGACGGCCACGACGTCCGGCTGGCCGGAGATGAAGCCACGGCCGGCCTCCAGCAGCGCGGTGGCCGGGTTGACCGAGGCCGCGGTGTGGACCCACCCGCTGAGCAGGTCCTTGGGGACGTAGACGGGGGCGAGGAAGAGCGTGATGAAGATCGGGATCTGCATGAGCGGGCCCGCCTGCATCGACCGCAGGCGCATCGACATCCCGGTCGAGAAGAGCGTCGCGGTGACGTTCGTCAGCAGGCCCAGCGTGAGCAGCCCGACGAGCTGCACGCCGTCCCCGTCGACCTGCATGCCGGTGGCCAGCGCGGCGAGCGTCACGACCGTGCAGGTCACGAGCCAGCGCACCATGCCGGCGATGACGTAGCCCCCGATGAGCCCGGTGCGCCGCGGCGCGGCCAGGAGCAGCCGCTGGGTGAAGCCCGACTCGAAGTCGCCGGCGATCGCCAGGCCCGTGAAGACCCCGCCGAAGGCGGCGGACTGCAGGAAGACGAAGACGAACTGGAAGGCCGTGTAGCCGGACGGGAAGTCGAAGCCCGGGACGTTCTGCAGGTTCGACAGGCCGCCCGCGAAGGCCAGGAGGAAGACGAGCGGGAAGACGAGCGACGGCACGAACAGCGCCGGGTTCTTGAAGGCGTGGGTGAGGTTGCGCCGCGCCACGGCGAGGGCGACGGCGCGGCTGTCGGCGAACGTCGTGCTCATGTGCGGGCCATCCGGGACTCGAGGGCCGACGAGGCGGCCGCGAGGGACAGGAGCGTGATCGCCACGCCGACCCCGAACCCACGCGCCAGCGCGGTCGTGTCCCAGCCGGTGATCACCAGCGAGCGCAGCCCCTCGACGAGATAGCTCAGGGGGTTCCACGTCGCGATCGTCCGGAACCAGTCGATC
>CAZRLR010000712.1:0-1655 GCA_964600395.1 uncultured Conexibacter sp. | reverse complement strand
ACCGGTCTAAGTGATAGCCTTGCTTCATCCCTGGGCCGCGGGAGCGGCCCCCAACCGGAGCCAGAGCATGGCAAGAAGGCAGCGGCGCAACCACGCGCCGGCATTCAAGGCGCACGTCGCCTTGGCCGCGTTGCAGGGCGACAAGACCTTGGCTGAATGGGCCCAGCCGCACGACATCCACCCCAACCAGATCACCGACGGGAAGACGCCACGGTTGGAACGCGCGGCCCAGGTATTCGACGGCGGTCCGTCCGTCGCGTCGCCGGACCTCAAGACCCTGCACGCCAAGATGGGCGAACTGACCCTGGAGAACGATTTTTTAGACAGCGCGCTCACCCAGGCGGGCCGGCTGAGCGCAACGCGATGATCGACCGCCGCCACGACCTCGCCATCGTGCGGCCATGCCAGGCCTTCGGCCTGGCCCGCTCGACGGCCGACTCCAGTCCCCAGCCCGTCTCCCCGGAAGAGCTGGCCCGGATGCGCCGTATCGACGCGTGGCACCGGCAACCCCCGTTCGCCGGCGCGCGCAGGCGGCGCGACCTGCTCGGCCAGGAAGGCCGGCGGGTCGGCCGCCAGCGGGTGGCCGGCCTGATGGCGAAGAGGGGCATCGCAGCCCGCTACCGCAAGCCCAACACCCGCCGCAAACGGGCAGGGGATCTACCATCGGATTTGTAGGTAGCCGGTAGACCCCGACGGGGGTAAGCTGGCGTTGAGACGGGGGTGTGGCGCTTGGGGTCCGCGACCGGCTTTGGCCGACTCGCTTGACTTGACATGCCGCCCCCGTCTCCCTGCATCGTCCGCTGAGGTCATACGGGATGGTGCCGGGCCCTTGGGCCGTGGCTCTGTAGGTAGACGAGACTGGCGGATGATCCAAGCGGTTCATACCTTGCGGTCCGTTCTATGGGGGTTGCCATGGTCTTGCGTTCAGAGCTTCGCGTGAGCGTCGATGTGGGTTGTCATCGTCATAGCGTGGCGGTGGGCTTGACCAGCGGGGAGCTGCTGGAGGAGTTCGACATCGATCACCGCCCGGAGGGGTTCGCAGACTTCTTCAACCGCATCGAGCGTCATCAGCGCCGCTACCCGGGGCCAGTGGCGGTGGCCATGGAGGGCTACAACGGCCACGCCCGTCCTTTGGACACCCTGGTGCGCGAGCACCACTGGCGGCTGCTCAACGTCAATAATCTCAAGCTCGCCCGCTTCAAACAGGTCTTCCCGGCAGCGGCGAAGACCGACCGCATCGATGCCCGTCGGGGCCTGGAGTTGATGCAACTGGGCGAGCACCTGCCGCGGGCCCGCGACGCCCTCCAGGAGGTCCAGGCGGCCCCTGCCGAGAACCGCGAACTCAAGCGCCTGACCCGCCGCAGACGCGCCCTGGTAGACGAAAAGAGCCGCGTGCTCAGCCGCTTGCAGGACGACCTGCAGGCCGTCTGCCCGGGCCTGCTGGAGATCACCGCGGATGCCGAGAACCTCTGGTTCCTGCACCTGCTGGCCCACGGCGAGGACCTGACCCAGCTCGCGCGCCTGCACGAAAAGACCCTGCTGGCGATTCCCGCCGTTGGCAAGAAGTACGCCGCAATCATCCGCCACTGGCAGCCCCGCGCCTTCTTCAGCCATGAGGTCGCCTACGCCGGCCCCATGATCGTCGCCGACACCCG
>CAZRLR010000711.1:0-1661 GCA_964600395.1 uncultured Conexibacter sp. | reverse complement strand
TCCCGGAGGCGGCGTGCGCGGCCACCCGCGCCGGGGTCAGCGGCGCCGGGTAGTCCGCGACCTGGGCGACGAGCCCGCGGAAGAACGACGGGTCCCCGGCGGCACCGGGCGCCGGCGGCCCGGGGACCCACGAGCCGCGCCCGACGAACAGCGTCGCGCTGCCGGACGGGCGCGTGGGCGCCGCGCCGGACGCGACGGCCTCGCCGTCGACGAACAGCCGCGCGACCCCGGTCGCCCCGTCCCACGTCGCCACGACGTGATGCCAGGCCCGCGGCGACACGGCCGTCCCCGCCGTCAGCACGGCGTCGACCGCCCGGAAGACGACGCGGCCGCCGCGGATCGCCAGCGACCCGCCGGCACCGTGCTCGAGGATCGCCATGTCGCCGCCGTCGGCCGGCCGGATCCAGGCCTCCAGCGTGTAGCCGCTCGTCGGCGCGGCCAGGCCGTTGACGTAGGCGTAGGCCGCGCGCCCGTCGAACGACGCCGCCCGCGTCGCCACGGGGGCGTCGGCGTCGACGAAGGTCACGCCGTTGGCCAGCGCGCCGTCGTGGCCACCGACGACGTCGGCCATCGCGCCCGTGCGCCCGTCCAGGGGCCAGAACGCCAGCGGTGCGTCGGCGCGGACCTGCTCGTCGTACGGGGCGTCGGCCGGCGGGACGTCCGGGTCCGCGCCGGCGGCGCTCCAGCGGAAGCCGACGGAGACCGCCGACCCCTGGAAGGCGTTGTCGGCGCCCCCGGCCCCGCCGTCGGGGAAGGTGACGACGAAGCGGTAGTCGTGGCGCTCGCCGGGCTCCCACGTCCCCAGGTCGGCGGCGGCCAGGCCGCCGAGCGCCCCTGAGTAGACCGCCCGCGGGGCACCGGCGAGCGTGACGTCGGTGACCTGCAGACGCAGGCGCTCGGACAGCCGGCCGCCGGCCGGGCCCGGCGTGTCCTGGGGGACGTCGGCGTCCAAGCGCAGCGTGGCGGGGGCGCTGCCGGCGTTCTGCAGCGTCACGCCCCCGGCGCTCTGGCGGCCGGGCAGCAGCGCGCCGGCGGTGAGGATGGCCTGGCCGTCGCGGCTGTTGGTGATCGTCAGGGCGCCCGACGCGGAGACGAGGCGCAGTTCGCGCTCGGGCTGCGGGTCCAGCGCCCGCCGGATGACCGCGCCGGCCGACGGGCCGGCGACGACGCCGAGGACGACGAGCACGAGCAGGCGCAGGCCGTGGCGGCGCACCTCAGCGCACCGCCCGCAGGGTCCGCAGACCGTGGCCGGCCAGCGCGAGCGCCGCCAGCAGCGTCAACGCCGAGCGCAGCGCCGGCGACCCCAGCCACGCCACCGCGTGGCCCGCTGCCGGCACCCGCCCGACGACGCGCTGCACCCGCGCGCCCGCGCGCAGCGCCCAGCGCTCCCCGGCGGCGTTCGCGTCGCCGCGCGTGACGAGGGTGCCGCGGTCGCCGCGACGCGTCACCGAGCGCACGCGGTGGGTGACGAGGCGGCCGCCGAGCCCGGGATCGGCGAGCGTCGCGATCTGCCCGGGGCGCAGGGCGCCGGCGTCCGCCCCGCGCACGAGCAGCAGGTCGCCCGCGCGCAGGGCCGGGCGCATGCTGTCGGTGCGCTCGACGAGCGGGGTGACGCCCGCGGCGCGCAGCGCCAGCGTGGCGAGGAGGAGCACCGCGACGAC
>CAZRLR010000710.1:0-1663 GCA_964600395.1 uncultured Conexibacter sp. | reverse complement strand
TCGACGCGATCCACGGCGGGGTGACCTTCGCGCACATCGTCGACGGCCGGGTGCCGCACTCGCTGCTGCTCGAGCTCTTCACGGACGCCGGCATCGGGACGAAGATCAGGGCTGCGAGGTAGCACGATGAACACGACCGACACCTTCCTCACCGCCAACTACGCGCGTCAGCCCGTCGAGTTCGTCCGCGGCGAGGGCGCGCGGCTGTGGGACGCCGATGGCCACGAGTACCTCGACCTGCAGACCGGCCTGGCGGTCAACTCCGTCGGCCACTGCCACCCGGCTGTCGTCGCCGCGATCCAGGCCCAGGCCGCGCAGCTCATCCACGTCGGCAACCTCTTCTACACCGAGCCGATGGTCCGCCTCGCCGAGCGCCTGGCGCGCGCGTCGTTCCTCGGCGAGGGGACGAAGGTCTTCTTCACCAACAGCGGCACCGAGGCCGTCGAGGCGGCGCTGAAGTGCGCGCGCAAGCGCCGCCGGGCGGGCAAGATCATCTCGGTGCACCGCGGCTTCCACGGCCGCACCTACGGCGCGCTGAGCGCGACGCCGCAGGAGTCCAAGCAGGCGCCGTTCGCACCGCTCGTCCCCGGGTTCGAGGCCGTCGAGGCGACCGCCGCCGCGATCACCGCCGCGGTCGACGACGGCACCGCCGCGGTCATCCTCGAGCCCGTCCAGGGCGAGAGCGGCGTCTACCCGCTGCCGCGCGAGGTCCTGCAGGCCGCGCGCGACGCCTGCGACGCCCACGGCGCCGCGCTCATCTACGACGAGATCCAGTGCGGCCTCGGCCGCACCGGCGCGATGTGGGCGTGGGAGGACACGTGCATCCGCCCGGACGCGGTGACCGTCGCCAAGGCGCTGGCCGGCGGCCTGCCGATCGGCGCGCTCGTCGCCGGACCGGCGATGGCGTGGGTCTTCGAGCCCGGCGACCACGGCTCGACCTTCGCCGGCGGTCCGGTGCAGTGCGCCGCGGGCCTCGCCGTCCTGGACATCCTGGAATCGGACGGGCTGCTGCTCGGCGTCCGCGAGGCCGGTGAGCGGATGACCGCGCGCCTGGCCGAGCTGCCGCACGTCGTCGAGGTCCGCGGGCGCGGCTTCATGCAGGCGATCGAGCTCGACGGCGTGGACGCGATGGCGCTCGTCGGCCGCGCCCTGCGCGAGGAGCGCCTCGTCCTCAACGCGACGAGCCCGTCGACGCTGCGCCTGCTGCCGCCGCTCGTCATCTCGGGCGCGCAGCTCGACGACGCGCTGGACCGGCTCGCCCGGCTGCTGGGCGCCTGAGGGATGCTCCGACCGCTCCTGGACCGCACCCTGGACTTCGCCGTCGTCCCCGGCTTCAGCCGCGTGGGCTACCTCGCCCGGCGGGGCGCCTTCGCGCCGCTGCCGACGCTGGAGGGACGGACCGTCCTCGTCACGGGCGCGACCGCGGGCCTCGGCCGCGAGACCGCGCAGCAGTGCGCGGGCCTCGGCGCCCGGGTCCTGCTGCTGGCCCGCGACCGCGGCCGCGGCGAGCAGGCGATGCGGGAGATCGTCGCCGCCACCGGCAACCCGGACGTCGAGCTCGTCGTCGGCGACCTTTGCTCGATCGCGTCCGTCCGGGCCGCGGCCGCCTAGGTGCAGGCCCGCGTCCCGGCGCTGCACGCGCTCGTCAACAACGCCGGCGTCC
>CAZRLR010000709.1:0-1668 GCA_964600395.1 uncultured Conexibacter sp. | reverse complement strand
GCAATTGCACTGGCCGGAGGCGAACCCGTAAAACCCGCCAACCACTGAAAGACCAACGCGCAACCATCACACTTCGGCCCTATCAGGAAGAAAATGTTGCCGCCAATATGGATTTTTTCAGAAACCAAAAAGGCAACGGCATCTCTGTTGTGCCAACTGGCGGCGGGAAAAGCATAATCATTTCAGAGACGGTAAGGCAATTAGGGGAGCCGACACTTATACTCCAACCATCCAAAGAAATACTTGTGCAGAATTTCAAAAAGTACATCGCAACCGGGCGAGATGCAAGTATTTACAGCGCCTCCATGAACCGTAAAAACATATCAGAGGCGACATACGCAACCATCGGCAGTATCGTAAAGCAGCCGGAACTATTTCAGCAATTCCGTCATGTGATTATAGACGAATGCCACTTTGTGAACCCTAAGCAGGGTATGTATGCGGACTTCCTAAAGGCCCTCGGCGATATTCGCGTTCTTGGATTCACAGCAACGCCATACAGACTTACATCAAGCCGTTTTGGGGCAATGTTGAAGTTCATTACAAGAACGCGACCGCGTGTTTTTGATCGGGTAGTATATTCTATTGACATTCAAACATTGGTTCAGTCTGGGTTTTTAACTCCGCTTACATACTATCAGATCAAAGGCTTTGACAAGGGGCAAGTGCGAAGCAATAGCACGGGAATGGATTATGACGAGCAGTCCTTATTTGAATACATGAAGCAAATTTCCTTTGCCGACAAGCTCATAAAGGTGGTCACGCGCCTACATGAAATAAGGAACTCTTTGGTTGTATTCACCCGGTTCACCGATGAGGCATACCATCTAAAAAGAAATGTAGATGGGGTTGAAGTCGTCACAGCGCAAACACCCGCCAAAGAACGAGACGCAATTATCGCTGCATGGATGAGGGGGGATGTTAAGACACTGGCAAATGTGGGCATCCTGACCACAGGTGTTGACTACCCCGGACTTGACACAGTTGTAAAGGCGCGCCCAACAAAATCACTTGCCTTGTGGTATCAGTGCCTCGGAAGGGCGATCCGCATACACCCGGACAAGAAAGACGCTTGGTGTGTGGATATGACCGACAACTACAACTCTTTCGGGCCGATTGAAAGCCTGCGTCTTGGCACAGACCCAAAGGGGTTATATCAGGTTTTTTCCGGGCAAAAGCCGCTCACAAATGTTTGGCTTTAGAATAAAATTATTTTGATTTTGTAAATTTGTACTCTAGCTCTTTTTTACCAACGCGTCTTCGGCCGTAGAGACAGATGATTCTGGTTTTTTCAAGCTTCCATGTCTTTTCTAAAAAATTTAGGGATTCTTCACGCCCTGTAAAATTCATCATATTCTATAATAGAACATTGTGTGCGCTTTTTGTCAATTTATTTTAAAATTCCGCATAGAATGTTTTATAAATTTGTGTGCGCTTTTTTAAGAAAAAATATGATAATTCCGCACACAATATTTTTATACTTTGTGTGCGCTTTTTACTAACTGATGTTACACGATATACTCTCAAGTCAGACATTTGTCCCCTCTCCCTTAATCCCTCTCCCAGCCTCCTGCGCCAAAGTAGCTTTGGCTACGGCGGCCGAGCAAGGGGAGAGGGAATAATTTAGGTAGATTTCTTTTTGGATGGGCTTGTCAAAGTAAACGGGCT
>CAZRLR010000708.1:0-1675 GCA_964600395.1 uncultured Conexibacter sp. | reverse complement strand
AGGCGTTCGCGCTCGGCGGGCCGGAGTTCGCCCGCGAGGTCCTCGAGCACCTGCTCGGCGCCGAGCGCGCGGACGAGATCGTCGGCGCGCTCATCGCCCAGGCCGAGCTGCGGCCCTTCGACTTCCTGCGCCGCACGCCGCCCGAGCAGATCGTCACCTTCCTCTCCGACGAGGCGCCGCAGACCGTCGCGCTCGTCGTCGCGTGCCTGCAGACGAACCTCGGCGCCGCCGTCCTGTCCGGGCTGCCGATGGAGATGCAGGCCGAGGTCGCGCTGCGCATCGCCCGCATGAGCGAGACGAACCCCGGCGTCATCGAGGACGTCGAGCGCGGCCTGCGCCAGAAGCTCGCGAACGTCATGACGCAGGAGTTCTCCAGCGCGGGCGGCGTGGACTCGCTGGCGGAGATCCTCAACCGCGCCGGCCGTTCGACGGAGCGCAACGTCCTGTCGGCGATCCAGGAGCACTCCGCCGAGCTCGCCGACGAGGTGCGCATGCGCCTCTTCACCTTCGACGACGTCGCGATGCTGTCGGACCGCGACATCCAGCTCGTCATGCGCGAGATCGACCAGAAGGACCTCGCCCTCGCCCTGCGCGGCGGCGAGGGGAAGATGCGCGAGCGCATCTTCGCGAACATGTCCCAGCGCGGCGCGGAGATGCTGCGCGAGGACCTGGAGACCGGCACGCCGCAGCGGCGCGCCGTCGTCGAAGAGGCCCAGGGCCGCATCGTCGGCGCCGTCCGCCGCCTCGAGGACGCCGGCGTCATCACGATCGGCCGTGGCGGCGACGACCCCGAAGAGGAGGTCATCTGATGGCGACGATGGACTTCGCCCTGCCCGCGCTCACGCCGCCCCCCGGGGTCATGGAGGACGGGCCCGTCGCCGCCGCCGGCATCGTCGCGCAGGCGGTCGCCGAGGCCGACGCGATCCGCGAGGCCGCGCGCGCGGAGGGCTTCGCCGCCGGCCTGGCCGCCGGAGCCGAGGAGGTCCGGCTCGGCAGCGCCGCGCTGTCGGCCGCCGCCCGGCAGGTGACCCAGGACGCCCAAGAGCTCGCGACGACGCTCGAGGCGCAGGCCGTCTCCCTCGGCCTGGCGATCGCCCAGCAGGCGCTCGGCGGCGCGCTGGACGTCCAGCCCGAACGCGTCGTCGACGTCGTGCGCGGCGCGCTGCGCCGGCTCGTCGAGCGCGAGCGCGTGACGCTGCTCGTGCACCCCGACGACCTGGACTGCGTGCGGGCCGCCGCGCCGGAGCTCGCCACGGAGCTCGGCGGCATCGAGCACTGCGAGGTCCAGGCCGAGCGCCGGGTCGCCCGCGGCGGCGCGATGGTGCGGACCGCCGACGGCGAGATCGACGCGACGCTCGCGACGAAGCTCGACCGGGCCCGCGAAGTCGTTGCGGAGTCCCTCGCGCAGGGCATGCCCGAGTGACTGCGCTCCTCGCGGCCGTCGACGCCGTCCGGCACGCCGACCTGCACCGCCGGCGAGGGCGCGTCACCGACCTCATCGGGCTGATCGTCGAGGCCACCGGGCTGGAGGCGGAGGTCGGCGAGGTCTGCCTCGTCCGCACCGGCCGCCAGGCGACGGGCTGGACCGAGCGCCCCGCCGAGGTCGTCGGCTTCCGCTCGGGCCGCACGCTGCTCATGCCGCTCGGCGAGCTGCACGGCATCGGCCCGGGCGACC
>CAZRLR010000707.1:0-1687 GCA_964600395.1 uncultured Conexibacter sp. | reverse complement strand
GCCACGCCTTAGCGTCGAGGAACGTAGCGAACATGTTGGGGGTGTCCGCCATCGGCGGGTATCCAGGAATGTTAGATCCAGCGTAGAACATTGTGATTCTCCTAAGTAGGGGTAGGGGTGGGGGTAGGGGGAGGGGGGGAGGGGGGGTCAGTAGGCGCACCGAAAGTAGGTGCAATCGGTGCACTGGCACTCATCGGACGCGTCACATGCTCCCCAGAATCCGTAGCAGGCTCCGTCGCCTTCCAGCGTGCCGAAGTAGGACCCCGCTGGCGCGAACGTCTCTAGGGCGCAAATGGCATCCTCAAGGGTCAAGTGCTCGCCTTCCACGTCCCCAGCCGCAACCGCCGCAGCGTAGGCCGCGGCCAAGTCATCGGCGAGGTGGGCGTGAGGTTCGGACGAACGTAGGACAGCGCAGCATGCGACCATAAGGTCGCCTATGCGCAGGGTGCCGGACGATACCGTGACACCGATCCAGTCGGCGGAGAGTGGAGGCAGGGTTTCAGGCATTGTTGGCCTTTCGTTGTTGGGTTAGGTAGGTGGCGGTCACGACAAGGGGGAGGGGGGGGAGGTCACCGGGCCACCGTGTACCCGGCGTCCTCAAGGTCACGGAGCCACCCGCTGGCCTGGTCAAGGTCTGCAGCGTCGAGCCCGCATGGTCCGGACTCTTCGCGGCCATCGACGTGTGCCCGCCAAGCGATCCCGTCGACGTGCGGGTCGACGTAGAAGGTGGCGTCAGGGTAGCGAGCGACGATCTTGGCGGCGTCGGCGGTGATGGCGGTGGTGGTCATGGTGAGCCTTTCTGGGTGGGGGTGGGGGTGGGGGTGGGGGTGGGGCTAGGTGTGGGAACGGTGAGCCTCAGCAATGTCCTCAAGGTTCCACCAGAAACAGAATCCGTCCGACGCCTCAAGGGCGACGCCGGGCCCGCTGTAGGGTCCGAGCGCATAGGGCGCGGACCGGACGGTATAGGGGCCGTCCAACCCGCGAACGGTGACGATAGAACCGATCGGCAGGGTAGGGGTGTTCATGGTGGACCTTTCGGTAGGGGTGAGGTTAGGGGCGGGCACGTCAAGCGCTCCGGACGATCAGAACGGCACCAGCAATGACGACGCCGATGGTCCACATGGTGACCTTGATGCCGCTCCTGAGGATCTTCCACAGCACGATGGCCAGCAGCGGCAAGGCTCCAAACAGGAGGCCACCGATGAGGCAGGCGACACCTTTGATGGCGAGGAAGGTGGCACGAAAGGCAAAGCGAGTCATCGGACAACCTCACAGTCACGGACGGGCCAAGCGCCGAACTTGGCGAGCATGTAGCACGGTACGTTCGTCCACTGGTCGGTGGAGCCGAAGGTCTTGATGGCGTATCCGGTCACGGTATCGGTGAGAGGCTTGCCGAGTACGGAGAAACGGACGCCCGCGCCGATGGGAGCGGGGAACACTGTTTCTGGTGCGGTGTAGCGGTTCATGCCTCAAGTATCGGCCCACAAGCGGTAGAGCACAAGCGATTCCTATGTGACATATTGCACACTAGAAACCGCTTGACAGGTAACGCTAGCGATGGTACGCTGGGTTTACTCGGGAATCGGCCGGCGAGCTCGTGAGCTCATGCGCTCGCCATCCCCCCTCGGTCATGATCCAACCCGTATTGCAACTACAGCCATGCCCTCCCACGACCAGATCAAGCCCT
>CAZRLR010000706.1:0-1692 GCA_964600395.1 uncultured Conexibacter sp. | reverse complement strand
ACCTCTCCAAGCTGCGCCTGCTCGGGACGGTCGGCGAGCCGATCAACCCGAAGGCGTGGCTGTGGTACTGGGAGGTCGTCGGCGGCGGGCGCTGCCCGATCGTCGACACGTGGTGGCAGACGGAGACCGGCGCGATCATGATCACGACGCTGCCCGGCGCCCAGGACGCCAAGCCCGGCAGCGCCGGCACGCCGCTGCCCGGCATCGACGCGGCGGTCGTCGACGACGACGGCAAGGAGCTGCCGCGCGGGGAGCAGGGGCTGCTCTCGCTCGGCAAGCCGTGGCCGGCGATGCTGCGCACGCTCTACGGGGACGACGACCGTTACGTCGACACGTACTGGTCGAAGTTCGGGCCCGACCGCTACCTCGTCGGCGACGCCTCGCGCCAGGACGCGGAGGGCTACGTCAGCGTCATCGGGCGCATCGACGACGTCATCAACGTCTCGGGGCACCGCCTCTCGACGGCGGAGGTCGAGTCCGCGCTCGTCTCCCACCCGCAGGTCGCCGAGGCCGCGGTCATCGGCCAGGCGGACGAGGACACCGGCCAGTCGATCGCGGCCTTCGTGACGCTCGAAGGCGATCAGGCCGGGGACGACGCCATGGTCGCCGAGTTGCGCGAGCACGTCGCCAAGCGCATCGGCAAGCTCGCGCGGCCAAAGCGCATCCTCTTCGCCGAGGACCTGCCGAAGACGCGCTCGGGCAAGATCATGCGCCGATTGCTGCGGGACATCGCCGAGGGCCGGGCGCTGGGTGACGTCACCACGCTGCGCGACCCGGCGGTCATGAGCGCGCTGGAAGAGCAGGTCAAGCAGGCGCAGGCCGCCGAGAACTGACCGGACATTCGTCCAGTTTCGGTCGATTTTCTACAGATCTTTCACGGCTGCTCCTACGGTGCTCGCCGGTCCCCGCCCCCCGAGGGACCACACCCACCAGGAGGAGAACCGCACATGCTGCAGTCCACCCGTCGCCGGCTCGTCACCTCGGCGATCACGGCGTCATCCATCGTCCTCGTCGCGACCCCCGTCGCGGACGCGGCGGTGTCCAAAGCCGAGAAGAAGCAGAACGCCGCGATCCTGAAGAACGCCAAGGGCCTCAAGACCGTCGGCAAGAGCGTCTCGTCCGCTGCTGCCGCGGCCAACAAGGCGATCGCCGACGCGAAGGCGGCCAACGACGCCGCGACGGCTGCCGCCGGCAAGGCGGCGACCGCCCAGGGCGGTGTCGACACCCTGCTCGGCGGCCTGCCGCAGGTTCTCGACGGGCTCACCCAGCTCAAGAACGGCCTCACCTCTGCGGGCGCCGGCCTCACGACGCTCGGCAGCGCCTACACGTCGGTGGAGTACGGCGTGGGTGGCATCACTGCCACGGGCGCAGCGACGCCGACCGTCGCGGCCGGTGGCACCGTGACGTCGGCCGACATCCCGGACGACGGCAACACGATCCACGCCGGCGATGAGGCGGTCGTCGTGGCCGGCGCGAGCGGGCTCATGACGATCGACCTGAAGGCGAGCATCCGCTCTGCGGAGTCCGACGGTGACACGGCCGACAAGACGGCCGGCCAGGCCGGAGGCTTCGTGTCAGTCGTCGACGAGGACGCCAATCCGATCCACGTGGCCTGCGGTGGCACGCCGTCGCCCCCCGGGATCATCGGGACGGTCGCCGGCGATTCGATCGTGACGCCTGCCGGCACGGTGA
>CAZRLR010000705.1:0-1700 GCA_964600395.1 uncultured Conexibacter sp. | reverse complement strand
GAGCAGCGCCTCGCCCACCCCGCCGGCATCCGGCGCGCGCAGGGCCAGGCGCCGCAGGGCCAACCCGTTGAGCATCGCGACGACGAGGTGCGCACGCGCGTCGGACTCCGGGACACCGAGCGCCGCCAGCGCCGCCGCCGCCAGGCCGTCGTAGGCCGCGAAGCAGCGCGCGGACGCCTCGCGCAGGGCCGGGTCGCGCGCCGCGTGCAGGTGCAGGTCGAGCTCGGCCAGCTGCGCGGGATCCTCGGCGGTCTCCGAGACGAGCGCCTCGGCCTCGGCCACGAGCTCGGCGACCGTCACGCCGGGCTGGCCGATGCGGACGGTCAGCGCCTCGATCCGCTCGACCTCGCGGTCGACCTGCAGGATGAGCGCCTCCTGCAGCAGATCGGCCTGCGAGGCGAAGTGGTAGGTCAGCGACCCGAGGGAGACGCCCGCCCGCGAGGCCACGCGTCGGTTCGTCACCGCGCCGATGCCCTCGGTCCCGATGACCTCGAGCGTCGCGTCCAGCAGGCGCCGGCGGGGTTCGGGTTCGGTTGCGGACGGCATCGGCGAAGTGTACCGTTCCAGTCGTTCGTTCGAGCGAACGAGAGACCAGAGAGAGGCCCAACCGATGTCACGCACCGCCCCGACCGTCGCCGCGCCGCCCCTCCCCGTCATCGGGCTCGCGGCGGCCGCCCGCGCCCTCGCCGAGGGAACCGTCTCGAGCCGCGCGCTCGTCGACGCCCACCTGGAGCGCATCGCCGCCCTGAACCCCGTCCTCACCGCCTTCCGCACCGTCCGCGCCGACGCCGCCCGCGCCGAGGCGGACGCCGCGGACGCCCGCCTGCGCGCCGGTGACCGCGCCCCGCTGCTCGGCGTCCCGGTCGCGATCAAGGACGACACGGACCTCGCCGGCGAGACGACGCCGTTCGGCAGCGGCGGCCACCATCCGACCGCGACCTCCGACGCGGGGCTCGTCCGGCGCCTGCGCGCCGCCGGCGCCGTCGTCGTCGGCAAGACGACGACGCCCGAGCTCGGACAGTGGCCCTTCACAGAGGGGCCGGGCTTTGGCGCCACGCGCAATCCATGGGCGACCGACCGCACCCCCGGTGGATCCAGCGGCGGCTCCGCGGCCGCCGTCGCCGCCGGCCTCGTCCCCGCGGCGGTCGGCTCCGACGGCGCGGGCTCGGTCCGGATCCCCGCCGCCTGGTGCGGCCTCGTGGGCGTCAAGCCCACCCGCGGCCTCGTGCCGACGGCCCCGGAGCACGAGCCCTTCCACGGCCTCACCTGCCACGGCCCGCTCGCGCGGACGGCCACGGACGCGGCCCTGCTCCTCGACGTCCTGGCCGCGACGGGCACCCGCCACGCCGACGCCGCCGCGCAGGATCCGGCCGCGCCGCTGCGCATCGGCCTCTCCTTCCGCACGCCGATCGGCGTCCCGGGCACCGTCGACGACGAGGTCCGCGCCGCCACCGAGGCGCTCGCCGCCCGTCTGCGCGCCCTCGGCCACGAGGTCGTCGACGCCGACCCGCACCACGAGCTCGCCGGCCTGCTCTTCCTGCCCCGCGGCATGCACGGCGTCCACGAGGCGCTGCAGGCGCTCGGCCCGGGCGCCACCGTCGAGGACCGCACCCGCACCCACGCCCGCATCGGCTCCCTGCTCGGGGGGCCGGTCGTCCGCGCCGCGCGTGCCCTGGAGCGCCCGCTCGCCGCCCGGATGA
>CAZRLR010000704.1:0-1703 GCA_964600395.1 uncultured Conexibacter sp. | reverse complement strand
GGAGCCACGCTGGCCGCCGCCGCCGCTGCCGTCGTCGTCGCGCTCGCGGCCGGCGTTCCCGCGACGCAGCCAAGACCCAACTACGTGGTGCCCATCACAGAGAGCGTCAGGGTAGCCGCGGAGGCGGTGAGCAGGACGAGCAGCGGGGTGGCCACGAGGGCGCTGCGGAGCATCGCCCGACCGTAGGCCGCGGTCCGTCCGCGGACAAGCCCCATGAGAGCGGTCTGAGACCGTGGGGCGCGCCAGGATCCGTCGAGCGCGGCGCGTCCGGTACGCCCCCGGGGCGCACGACGTTCTACCGTGGCAGGCCCATGGCCGCCTCCCTGACCGACGCCAAGTCCGCCGAGCTCTACGCCCGTGCCGTCCAGCGGCTGCCCGGGGGCGTCAACTCGCCGGTCCGCGCGATGCGGGCCATCGGCCGCGACCCGCTGTTCATCGACCGCGCCGAGGGCGCGGAGATCGTCGACGTCGACGGCAACCGCTTCGTCGACTACGTCTGCTCCTGGGGCCCGCTCGTCCACGGGCACGCCCATCCGGAGATCCTCGAGGCGATCGCGGCCGCCGCGGCCCGCGGCACGACCTTCGGCGCACCGACCGCCGGCGAGGTCGACATCGCCGAGGAGGTGGCCCGCCGCGTCCCCGGCATCGAGATGCTCCGGATGACGTCCTCCGGGACCGAGGCCGCGATGAGCGCGATCCGCCTGGCCCGCGCCGTCACCGGGCGCGAGAAGCTCCTGAAGTTCGCCGGCGCCTACCACGGGCACCTGGACGGCCTGCTCGCCCAGGCCGGCAGCGGGCTGGCGACCGCGGGCATCCCGACGTCCCCCGGGGTTCCCGCCGCCGCGACGGCCAACACGATCATCGTCCCGTGGAACGACGGCGAGGCCGTCGTGAAGGCCTGCGCCGAGCACGAGTTCGCGGCGATCCTCGCCGAGCCCTACCCGGCGAACATGGGCCTCGTCCCGCCGTTCGAGGACTTCCTGCAGCTGCTGCGCAACCAGGCCGACGCCACGGGCGCGCTGCTCGTCTTCGACGAGGTCATCAGCGGCTTCCGCGTCGGCCCGGGCGGCGCGCAGGAGCGCGAGGGCGTGACGCCGGACGTCACGGTGCTCGGGAAGATCATCGGCGGTGGCCTGCCAGCCGCGGCCTACGGCGCCTCGCGCGAGATCATGGACCACGTCGCGCCGGCCGGCGACGTCTACCAGGCGGGCACGCTGAGCGGCAACCCGCTCGCGGTCGCCGCGGGCCTGACGACGCTGCGCCTGCTCGACGAGCAGGCCTACCTGCGCCTGGCCGCCACGACGGACGCGCTCGTGCACGGGCTGCGCGAGGCGGCCGGCGACATCCCGGTCCAGATCGTCTCCGTCCCGGGGCTCTTCACCGTCTTCTTCACCGACACGCCCGTCAGCGACTACGCCGGCGCCCAGGCCTGCGACGCCGCCCGGTACGCGGCGTGGATCCGGGCGCTGCTGGCGCGCGGCGTCTACGCGCCGCCGTCCCAGTTCGAGGCGTGGTTCCCGTCGCTGGCCCACACGCCCGAGCACGTCGAGCGGACGCTCGAGGCCGCCACGGCCGCCTTCGCGGAGCTGCGCGGGTGACGCCGGAGGGTCCGACCGCGGCCGACGCCCGGCCCCTGGCCGCACTCGCGGAGGCCCTGGCGGCCGAGGGTGGCCTGCTGACAGACGCCGTCCGCGCCCCGGACC
>CAZRLR010000703.1:0-1710 GCA_964600395.1 uncultured Conexibacter sp. | reverse complement strand
CTGCTCTTCACGACCCCGGCGAAGCTCGGCGGCGCCGACACGGACTCCGGCGCCGACGTCTACGAGTACGACCTCGCCTCGCAGGCCACGTCGCTCGTCAGCACCGCGACGTCCGCGAGCGCGAGCGGGCAGGCGTTCGCCGGCGCCTCCGCGGACGCCAAGACGGTCCTGGTCACCACGAACGAGGCGCTCGCCGGCGACGCCGACGCCAACCGCGACGTGTACCGCTACGCGATCGGTCCCGACCCGCAGCCGCCCACGACCGGTCCCCCGGCGGGCGGCGGAGGCGACGGCGGCACGGGCGGCGGCGGCGTCGTGACCCCCGTCCCGCCCGTCGTCGTCACCCCGCCGGTCACCCCGAGCGTCGGCACGATCAGGACGAGCACGCGCGGGATCACGACCAGGCTCACCCGCGGGATCGCGACGATCACGACCAAGGGCAAGGCCACCTGCGCCGCCCCCGGCAAGGCGTGCACGCTGACCGTCAGCGCCAAGCGCGGCAGGACGTCCTTCGCCGGCCGGTCCTCGTCGCTCGCCGCCGGCCGCAGTCAGGCCATCACGCTGCGCCTGAGCTCCTCCGCGCTGAAGCAGCTCAAGCGGGCGAAGCAGCTGCGGCTCGCCTTCACGGTCCGGCTCTCGCGCCGCGGATCGGCGTCCGTCGTCAGGACGTTCACGGCCACGGTCAAGGCGCCGAGGCGACCGAGCGGCAAGGCGTCGCGCTCGACCTGAGACCCACGACAGCTGCGTCACGCCCCGATACGCTCGCCGGCATGCGCCCACCCCGCGTCCTGCTCACCGCGATCGCCGTGCTGCTGGGATCGGCGACACCGGCCTCGGCCGAGCAGATCGTCGGCTTGAGCAGCACGACGGCGATCCTCACCTACGACACCGCGCAGCCCAACCGGTTCGCGACCCGCACGATCAGCGGGATGGGGGCCGGCGAGGTCGCCCGCGGCCTGGACTACCGGCCGCAGACGGGTGAGCTGCTCCTCGCTACGGGCAACTCGCTCAACAACAACGTCGGCGTCTACTCGCTGGACCCCCGCAGCGCGGTCGCGACCCCCATCGGGACGCCGCCGGCGCTGGCCGGCTGGGGTGGCGGGGCCGTGAACGCCGCCGCCGACGTCGACGTCAACCCGATCGTCGACCGCCTGCGCGTCGTGACCGAGACCGGCGTCAACGCGCGGCTGAACCCGAACAGCAACGCGCTCTCGGGGACCGACACGACGATCAGCCCGGGCGGGACGACGATCATCGGCGTCGCCTACGACCGCAGCACGACCGACGCGACGCAGACGACGCTGTACGGCATCGACCGGGCGGGCAGCCGGCTCGTGACGATCGGCAGCCCGAACGGCAGCCCGACCTCGCCCAACAGCGGCGTGGTCCAGCCCGTCGGCCCGCTCGGCGTGACGATCGACCCGGCGGTGCCGCTGATCGGCGGCTTCGACATCTCCCCGGTCACCGGGATCGCCTACGCGAACCTCGCGGTCGTCGGCGGGACGCAGGGGCTCTACCGGATCGACCTGGCCACCGGTGCCGCGACGCTGGTCCCGTCGTCGCAGTCGCTGAACAGCCTCACGGTGATCCCGTCGCTCGTCGGCCCGGCCGGCGCCACGGGCGCGGCGGGACCGCAGGGCGCCGCGGGGCCAGCCGGGCCTACCGGCGCGACCGGTCCCGCCGGACCCGCCGGGCCGCAGGGCGCCGCCG
>CAZRLR010000702.1:0-1714 GCA_964600395.1 uncultured Conexibacter sp. | reverse complement strand
GCTATTTTGTAGCGGGGTCGTACTATTAATGTCGCAATCTGTTAATGACGCAAGTGTGGATGCGCCACCAGAAATAGTCGCAGGCACGTATTTTGATATTCCACTGTTCCATTGTAGCACTTGGTTTGCGGTTGGCGCAACTGTATTATCAATATCTGAAATATAGCCGCTTGTGGTCGTTAGACTTACTGGATGAAACTTTGAATCGCTAGTTTCATACATTATAAATTGGTTGTTTGTTGCGGGAATTGAGTTGTCGTAATCCAGACATGATGCGATTGTACTCGTTAAAACGATCGATTGAGGGGTCCATTGACCGCCGATATATTGCATAATTTGATTTGCTGTTGGCAGTGTATTTGATACTTCAGTCAAACTTCACGTTGTTAATTGTGCCGCGCTAAACGACGTTCCATTGTACGTTAATATACCCGGTTTAGACGCTGATCCGACGCTAAAAGATATCCATTGGGGTATGCCCAACGCGTTAGTTGTCAGAGTACTGTTTGGTATCGAAATCGTGGGCAACGGGTTTAACAATGTTAATGTTTTGGTTAAGAAATCCCAGCTAAGACCGGTAGAGAAAATAATACTATCCAGAATCGAGTAATCGGCAACATTCACCCAAATGGATCCATTGTAACGCAATATATTGTTTAAAACCGGTGAAATAATTGTTACGTCATTTAACTCATCTAACACGCGTCTAGTTATTAATTCGTATGGTTGTGTATCACTCGAAATCATTAATCAGGTGCTAGCAGCGTCAAACATTAATTTACAGCTCGATGTTATTGAAGGTTCTAACCCTGACTGTTTAGTTAAACTAATTGCGCCGTCACAACTGATTCGACTGTCAGGGCGGATCGTACCGATCCCATATATTCCACCAAAACCGACATAAGCTTGTTGCACTGGTTCACTCGGCGCGCCGCCTCCATTTGCATATCGCGGATCGATGAATATGGACGGGATGTCTGAACTGATGATCTAAATATACTCTCCATTTGTATCGTCATAACACATTAAAAATTGATTAATACCGTTGGGCCCGTTGCTTTGAAGCGCGAAATTTAGCGGTGTATCGGTTCACAAATATCCCGTGGGCGTAACGATGTTGAAACCCGTGTCTGGAAGTATATTGATGTCGCTTGTATTAACTATTTGAGGGGCATTTATGATACGATTTCCGTTCATATCGAGGTCAGACGATGTGACTGTGACGGGGAGTGAACTAATAAGATTGATGCTTGAATCTGATGCGATGTCTACGCTTGGACCGAGCGCGACGTAATAAAGTGATGGACCGATAGTGTTTGAAATTCCATTACATTCGTCAATAGAATGGTTGTTTACATGTAAATCAGCTTGCATCGCGTTTGTCCCATCGAGACGCAAATAATCGTTATTAAAAGTTGATGCTAAAACCCAATTACCGTTCTGTCGCACGTATAAATAACCAGTCGCAGGTGCGTCAGGTATACCTTCATTTAATCTAAGTTCGTTAATTTGTTGCTGAAGAAAATCTGTTGTGACGATCGAGGGTTCACGTTTTACAATTGCGCTCATTGTTGTTTTTAAATCTCAAAAATAAAGATTGCAATGGACCAATTCATTAAACTTATACGAACATTATCAATCCCACAACTTGATAATTTGAGAGATGAAATGTTGCGTCAGAAACAACTTAACTTTAATACAGACCCAAATTTCC
>CAZRLR010000701.1:0-1717 GCA_964600395.1 uncultured Conexibacter sp. | reverse complement strand
CGACCTTGCGGTACAGGCGCTTGGCGCCGCCGCCGCGATGGCGGGACGTCTTGCGACCGTTGGAGTTCCGGCCGCCGGACTTCTTCAGACCCTCGACGAGGGTCTTCTCCGGCGTCGTCTTCGTGATCTCGGCGAAGTCGGGGTACGTCGCGAAGCGGCGTCCCGGGCTCGTCGGCTTGGGCTTGCGGATGGCCATCGGTAACTACCCCTCGAGGCCCTGCAGGCCCTGGAAGATCGGGATGGACTCGCCGGGCTTGACCTGCACGATGGCCTTCTTCCAGGCGCGGGTGCGGCCCTTCGTGATGCCACGGCGCTTCGGCTTGGACTTCACCGACGAGGTGCGGACGGAGACCACGTGGACGTCGAAGAGCTCCTCGACGGCCTGACGGATCTCGGTCTTGTGCGCGTCCGCGTGGACGCGGAACGTGTACTTGTCGACGGCGGCGAGCACGTAGCTCTTCTCGCTGACGACGGGACGGATGATGACCTGGGTGGCGTCCATGGGTTAGGCCTCCGACTCGGTCTTCTCGCCGTTGGCCCGGGCGGCCAGGGCGTCCAGCGCCTCCTGCGAGACGAGCACGTTCGCCGCGCCGACGAGGTCGACGACGCCGACGCCGTCGACGGGCAGCACGGCCCGCACCTGCGGGAGGTTGCGGAAGGACAGGGCGGCCTGCGCCTGGTCCTCGGTCAGGACGACGAGCAGGGAGCCGGTGGCGCCCCAGTCGGCGAGGAGCTTGACCGCGGCCTTCGTCGAGGGCGTGTCGAACGCCTTCGGGTCGAAGACGGCGAGCGTCTCGCGCTCGGCGTGCACGGAGAGGATGGACCGCAGCGCGGCCCGCTTCTCCTTGCGGTTGACCTTGAAGGTGTAACTGCGCGGCTGGGGCCCGAAGACGGTGCCGCCGCCGGTCCAGATCGGCGAGCGGCTGGAGCCGGCACGGGCACGGCCGGTGCCCTTCTGGCGCCACGGCTTGGCGCCACCGCCGCGGACCTGGCCGCGCGTCTTGGTCGAGTGCGTGCCCTGGCGACGGGCGTTCAGCTCGGCGCGGACCGACTCGTGGACGAGCGGGCCGTTGAACGAGGCGGCGAACGCCTTCTCGTCGAGCTCAACCGTGCCGCCGCCGAGCTTCTTGGCGCTAGGCATCAGTGCGGACCTCCACAATGCCGTTCTTCGGGCCGGGGACGGCGCCGCGAACGAGCAACAGGTTCTGGGACGGGTCGACCTTGACGACGGTCAGGCCCTTCTGGGTGACGCGCTCGTTGCCCATCTGGCCGGGGCCGCGGATGCCCTTCATCACGCGGGCGGGCCAGGCGGACGCACCGATGGAGCCGGGGGCGCGCACGTTGTGCGAGCCGTGCGACTTGGGGCCGCTGGCGAAGTTGTGGCGCTTGATCGTGCCCTGGAAGCCCTTGCCCTTGGAGGTGCCGGCGACCTTGACCTTCTGGCCGACCTCGAAGGCCTCGACCGTGACGGTCTCGCCGACCTGCAGCTCGCCCGCCTCGTCGCGGAACTCGACGAGGTGGCGCATCGCGCCGGCGTCGGCCTTCTTGAGGTGGCCGAGCTCGGCCTTCGTGAGGTGCTTCTCCTTCGTGGCGCCGAACGCGAGCTGGACGGCGTTGTAGCCGTCGCGCTCCTGCGAGCGGATCGCGGTCACCGGGCACGGCCCGGCCTCCAGGACGGTGACGCGCTCGACGCGGCCGTCCTCGAGGAACAGCTGGG
>CAZRLR010000700.1:349-1719 GCA_964600395.1 uncultured Conexibacter sp. | reverse complement strand
CGCGCCGAGCTGAACGCGGTGTATGTCCAGATAGAGGCGGGGCGGGCCGTGTCCATCGAGCGCTACCGTGCCGTCGAGGAAACGCACGAGGAAGACGGGCTGTAACTCACTGTCCTCTCCCCATAGAGAACTGGCCCCGCAGAGATGTGGTCCTACATAGAACAGGGCTGTGGGGAGACGGCCAGACGGCCGAGAGGACAGGCTGGCCCCGCCGTGACCGGGCCGCCCGCGCCACCCGTCCCACCACCGGAGGACTGTATGGGCATACGAAGTGACGTGAATCTGCTGGGCCGCACGCTGGGGCAGGTGCTGAAAGAACAGGAGGGCGAGGCGTTTTTTGACCTTGTGGAACGCACGCGGGCGCTGGTGCGCGAGGTGCGCGCCGGGGGCGACGACGCCGAACTCCGGGCCATGCTGGCCGGGCTGTCGGGCGAGGACGCCGGGCGGCTGGCTCGGGCCTTTACGTGGTATTTCCAGCTGGTCAATCTGGCCGAGGAATACGAGCGGGTGCGCGTGCTGCGGGCCAACAGCGGCGTGCGCCCGCAGAGTCTGGAAAGCGCCCTGACCGAGTTGCAGGCCCAGGGCCTGAGCGCGGCGGACGTCGAGGCGCTGATCGAGCGGCTGGACCTGGGCCTGACCTTCACGGCCCATCCCACCGAAATGCGCCGCCGCACCATCCGGCAGCATCTGGAGGCCGTGGCGCGTGACCTGCCGCAACTGGACGACCCCGAAGCGCAGGACCGCGTCGCCGCACACGTGGAGGCCATGTGGGCCACGCCGGAGCTGCGGCACCTGAAACCCACCGTGCAGGACGAGGTCAAGGGCGGCCTGAACTACATGGGGGCCATCGCCGGGGCGCTGCCGGAATTGCAGCGCGATCTGGGCCGCGCCTTCCGGGTGTCGGCTCACCGCAGGGCGCGCCGCGCCACGACGCCTTCTGCGATGGCACGCGCCGTCAGCGGGGCCGACCCCTCCGCCTTGTTGTTGATCGTCACGAAGAGCGGCATGCCCCGCGCCTCGACGAGCTCCCACAGGTCCACGACCGACGCGCGCATCTCCGGGTCGGGATCGCGAATCCGATCGAACGGCGCCATCGCGGACTTCCTGTCCTCGTAGCGCGTGCCCGGCCTGAGCATCAATCGCGCGAGCCCGAACGGACCGGTCAATATCCCCGCGATTCGAATCTGCTCGCGCGGCGTCGGCATCCAGGACCAATAGTTGATCACGTGCACGACCTCGTGCTCCCGCAGCGCCGCGAGATAGGGCTCGCACAGCAACGCCCGATCGCGAATCTCCACCGCGTACGGGAATCCCCGCGGCACCACCGAGAAGAACGCCGCGAGCTCGTCCGCGAATCGCGCGGGCTCGGG
>CAZRLR010000700.1:0-339 GCA_964600395.1 uncultured Conexibacter sp. | reverse complement strand
GGACGGCGTGCCGTTGGACGAGAGCCACCTCGTCGTCGCCTCGCTGCTCGACGGGCTCGCCCACTTCGGCGCAGAGCGTCCGGCGGGCATGCGCCTGACCTGCCGCAACACCATCCCGCACTCGCGCGGGCTCGGGTCGTTCGTCCGGAGGCGATGGCGGGAACTCGAGCACGAGAGCTCCCAGGTGCTTCAGGAACGACTCGGCGCACGGCGCGAGCACGTGCTCCGCGAACACGCCCGGATGCAGATAATCCGGATTCGATTCTCCCCCTTTCGCCCCCCACCGCGCGTGCCGCGGGAACCGCCGCGTCGTGATCGCGTCCCACACCTTCACCACGC
>CAZRLR010000699.1:0-1719 GCA_964600395.1 uncultured Conexibacter sp. | reverse complement strand
GGCGAGGAGGTCGACACGCTGATCGTCGTCCCGAACAACCGCCTGCTGTCGGTGCTCGACAAGCAGACGTCGATGGTCCAGGCCTTCAACGTCGCCGACGACGTGCTGCGCCAGGGCGTGCAGGGCGTCAGCGACCTCGTGACGCTGCCGGGCCTCATCAACCTGGACTTCGCGGACGTGCGGACGATCATGTCCGACGCCGGCAACGCGCTGCTCGGGATCGGCATGGGCCGCGGGGAGAACCGCGCGCTGGACGCGGCCGAGTCGGCCGTCGCCTCGCCGCTCCTGGAGACGTCGATGGAGGGCGCCCGCAAGATCCTGCTCTCGATCACCTCCGGCAGCGACCTGTCGCTGTGGGAGGTCAACGAGGCCGCCAAGACGATCGCCGCGGCCGCGCACCCGGACGCGAACATCATCTTCGGCGCCATGGTCGACGAGAAGCTCGACGACGAGGTCTGGATCACCGTCGTGGCCACGGGCTACGGCCCGCCGTCGCGTCGCCCGGAGCGCCGTCCGCTGCAGGAGCCGGTGGGCGAGGTCCGCGTCCAGCGCCGCCAGGCCGAGCCGGCCCGCGGCGCCTCGACGCAGCGCACGGGGCTGAACGTCAACGAGCTCGACGTCCCCGAGTTCATCCCCCGCGGGTAGTCAGGTGTCGCGCTCGTGAGTGGCGGCGTCGTCGCCGCCGGTCACGAGCGCTCCGCGCAGGCGGGCGCGCAGGTCCTGCGCGACGGCGGCACCGCGGTGGACGCGGCCGTCGCCGCGATGCTCACCTCGTGCGTCTGCGAGCCGCTGCTCACCGGCCTGGGCGCCGGGGGCTACCTGCTCGCCGCGGGCTTCGACGCCGAGCCGGTCCTGCTGGACTTCTTCGTCGCCGCGCCCGGTCAGGGCGCGCCGCCCGGCGCCCGCCCGCAGCTGCGGCCGGTGACCGTCGACTTCGGCGACGCGACGCAGGTCTTCCACGTCGGGGCGGCCTCCGTCGGGGCGTGGGGCGTCCCGGCCGGGATCGCCGAGGCGATGCGCCGCTGGGGGACGGTCCCGCTGGCGCAGCTCGCGGCACCGGCCGCCGCCCTGGCCCGCGCGGGCGTCGCGCTCAACCACGCCCAGGGCTACGTCTCGGAGATCCTCGAGGGCATCCTCGCCTCCACGCCCGAGTGCGCGGCGGTCTTCGCGCCCGGCGGCCGGGCGCTGCGCGAGGGGGACACGCTGCGCTGGCCCGACCTCGCCGACGCGCTGGAGCGCCTCGGGGCCGAGGGCAGCGCGCCGTTCTACACCGGCGACACCGCGCAGGCCGTCGTCGCGTGGCTCGCCGAGCACGGCGGCGTCCTGACCGCGGCGGACCTGTCGGCCTACGCGGCGATCCCCCGCGAGCCGGTGCGCGCGGACTACCGCGGCCGCACCGTCCTGACGAACCCACCCCCGAACGCCGGCGGGCCGCTGCTGGCCGCGGCGCTGCTGGACCTCGACCGCGGCCCCGTGAGCGCCACGCGCCTGGTCGACGTCATGGAGGCCGCCCAGCGCGCGCGCACCGACGGCTTCGTCGCCGGGCTGGCCGAGGACGGCTTCGCCGAGCGCTTCCTCGCCCGGCACATGGGCAACACGACGCACGTCTCGGTCATGGACGCCGCCGGCCGCGCCTGCGCCGTGACCGTCACCAACGGCGAGGGCTGCGGCATCGTCGTGCCCGGCACCGGCCTGCACCCGAACAACATCATGGGGGAG
>CAZRLR010000698.1:0-1724 GCA_964600395.1 uncultured Conexibacter sp. | reverse complement strand
AGATCAGCGCGAAGTTCACCCGCGAGCGCCTGCGCAACGACCTGCACGCCGCCGGCCTCGAGCTCGTGGACCTGCTGACGGACCCGCAGGAGCGCTTTGCCCTGACGCTGGCCCGCCGCGCCTAGAGGCGCGGCCCGTCGCGGCGCCCGCGGGTAGGGTGCGACGGGATGGCTCAGGAACTCAGCGCCGCAGACCGCTCGTCCCTCAGCGCCGAGCAGGGGCCGATCAACATGGCGATCGGCGGGATCATGGTGTTCGAAGGCTCAGGCGCCTTCCGGCAGGACGTCCTGCTCGAGCGCGTGCAGTCCCGCCTGCACCTCATCCCGAAGTACCGCAAGCGGCTGCAGGCGCCCGCGCCCGGCGTCCTGAACCCGGTCTGGGTGGACGACGAGGGCTTCGACCTGGGCTTCCACGTGCGGCGCGCCTCCGTCCACGGCGGCCAGGACGGCGCCTACGAGCAGCTCGCGGCGCTCGTCGGGCAGGAGATGTCGCGCAAGCTCGACCGCTCGCGGCCGCTGTGGGAGCTGACGGTCGTCGACGGCCTGCCGAACGGGCACATGGCGCTGCTGTCGAAGATGCACCACGCACTCGTGGACGGGATGGGCGCGGTCGACATCGGCACCGTCCTGCTGGACCCGTCGCCCGAGCCGCTGGACATCCCGCCGCCGGACGAGCCGTGGACGCCGCAGGCCTACGACCGCCGCCGGCACCTGACGAAGCTCTCGCTCTCCCCCGCCTACCAGGCCCGCAAGTTCGTCTTCGACAGCCTGGACCGGGCGATGAACCCCAAGCCGCTGAAGGTCGCCGGGGACCTGCTGAAGGCAACCGAGCTCGTCACCGAGCTCGCCCGCCAGCGCCCCGCGGCACCGATGACGCCGCTGAACCGGCCGATCGGGCCCAACCGCCGCTACGCGCTGCACCGGGCGCGCCTGACGGACATCAAGGCCGCGGCGAAGGCGGCGGACGGGACGGTCAACGACGCGATCCTCTGCATCGTCGCCGGGACGCTGCGCCGGTACCTGGCGGACGCCGGCGTCACGCTGTCCTCCTCCCCCGTCGCGCTCATCCCGGTGTCGGTGCGCAAGCCCGGCGAGGAGGGCGGCAACCGCATCTCGACGGTGCTCGTCGACCTGCCGGTGCACGAGGCCGACCCGGTGCAGCGCATCCGGATCCTCAACGCGGCGATGGCGGAGATCAAGGACTCCGCCGCCGTCCGGGCGGGGGCGCTGGCGGTCGCGGCGTCCGGCTGGGCGCCGCCGCTCGTGTCCTCCGGCCTGGCGCGGGCGATGGGCGGCGTGCGGGCGTTCAACCTCGTCGTGTCGAACGTCCCCGGGCCGCAGACGACGTTCTACATGAACGGCTCGCGGATGCTCGAGGCCTACCCGTGCGTCCCGCTGAACCCGGCCAACCAGGGGCTCAACGTCGGGGTCATCTCCTATGACGGCGGGGTCGGCTTCGGGCTGATGGCCGACCGAGACCTGGACCCGCCGCTCGCGGTCGCGGCCGCGCACCTGCGGACCGCGGTGGACGAGCTGGTCGCCCCCCCCGTCCGGTAGGTCCATCAGGATGTTCGCAGATAAAGCAGCAGGGAGTTTGCCCCCAACGGCCAACACCCCACGGGGATCGCCCCCTGGGCGATTACCGCAACCGTTCGATGATCATGGCCTCGCCCTGGCCCTGGGCGACGCACATCGTCTCGAGGCCGATCGTGCCGTCGAGGGTCT
>CAZRLR010000697.1:0-1725 GCA_964600395.1 uncultured Conexibacter sp. | reverse complement strand
GCCGTCCGCGCCCCGGACCCCGAGCCGGCGACCCCCCACGGGGCCGCCGCGGCCGCCGGGCCGCGGGCCCAGGACGACCCGCAGGCGTACGCGCAGATCGTCGAGGCGGTCCGCGAAGGGCACCTCGTGCACACGAGCGCCGCGGCGACCGGGCGCTTCGTCACGACGCCCGACGCGGACCTCGCGCTGCTCGTCGGCGACCGGCTCTACGCCCTGGGCCTCTCGCGCCTGGCGGAGCTCGGCGACCTGGACGCCGTCGGCGAGCTGGCCGACGTCATCGTGCTCGGTGCGCAGGCACACGCCACGGGCGTCCCCGACCTCGCCGACGCGGCCTGGGACGCGGGTTCGCACGCTGTCGGATCCGGGCCGTCGGAGGCCCTCCGAGCCGCGAAAACGGCTGCACGGGCGGGCGATCCGTCCGCCCCGTCTGCTCTGCGGGCTGCGGCGCGCCAGCTTGGCTCCGCTGGCATCAATGCACCCACGCCTCCGAATACGCTTAGTCAGCGATAAGGTTCCTCCGCCTTCCCTCACGGAGCGACCCCTGAACCATGTGGTCAGGGCTTCCCAGGAGTCCCCTTGCCAGACCGCCGGATCACCAAGAGCAAATACACCGCCGACCGCGGCATGCCGGGCGCCTTCGAGGGCGAGACCGTCACGCGCCGGCGCTTCATGACGGGCGCGGCCCACACCGCCGGCGGCATCGCCGCCGCCGCGTTCCTGCTGCCCTCGCTCGGCTTCGCCATGGGCCCGATCTTCGAGAAGAAGGAGCAGTCCTGGCAGGACGTCGGCCCGGTGGCCGACTTCCCGGACGACACCTACGTCCCGAAGACGATCCAGATCTCCGAGGGCATCGGCGAGGTCGGCAAGTCGACGGTCTACATGCGCAAGCACAACGACTCGATCGACGGCAAGCAGAAGGACGAGTACGACGGCTTCGTCGCGATCTCCACCCGCTGCATGCACCTCGGCTGCCCCGTCCGCTTCACCGCGGCCGCCCAGCGCTTCATCTGCCCCTGCCACGGTGGCGTCTACGACTTCGTCGGCCGCGTGGACGGTGGGCCGCCGGTCCGCCCGCTGGACCGCTTCTACACCCGCGTGCGCAACGGCCAGGTGCAGGTCGGCCCGCGCTTCTCGGTCAACCAGGAGCTGCGCCGCTTCTCCCCCCGTGACCCCGGCGAGCCGCTCGACGGCGTCGGGCAGTACCTGTACCCGTCGCGTCCGTCGATCCGCAAGATCCCCAACACCTGAGACCCGGTACTCCAATGCCCAAGCTCAAGCTCCCCGCCCCCCCGCTTCCCCCCGGCATCCCGAAGCCGACGCCCAAGCGGCCGGACGCCCCCCAGCAGACGCCGCTGGAGGTCGCCGGCGAGGCCGGCAAGTCCGTCGTCGGCTGGGTCGACGAGCGCACGTCGCTCTCCGGTGGCGCGCGCTGGATGATGTTCCGGAAGGTGCCCAAGGGCACGAACTGGTTCTACACGCTCGGCTCGGCGACGATGTTCGCCTTCCTCAGCCAGGCCGTGACGGGCGTCTTCCTCGCGATGTACTACCGCCCGGACGCCTCCGGCGGTGCGTACGAGTCGATGCGGCACGTCAACGACGACGTGTTCATGGGCGAGTTCGTCCACGGCATGCACAAGTGGGGCTCGTCCGTGATGGTCATCCTCATCTTCCTGCACATGGCCCGCACGTTCTTCTTCGGCGCGTACAAGTACCCGCGCGAGCTGA
>CAZRLR010000696.1:0-1726 GCA_964600395.1 uncultured Conexibacter sp. | reverse complement strand
GGCGCCGATGCGAGGCTGTAATGCAAATTGGTGCGGTTGCCGAGCGCCGGTGCCGGCGTCTCCACCAAGTTGCCGTTGCTCGTGGCGGAGACATCGCCCAGGTACAAACGAGCGGGCTTGATGGCATGCGCGAAGACGATGCTCGTGATGCCCGCGACATCTTGCAGGTCAAACGCACCGTCGGCGCCGACGGTCACCGTCTGCACTTCGCGCTCTCCGCGGTAGACGTGCGCGACGACGGGATCGTTCGCGCCGTCGGAGGCGATGCGGCCCCGGACGCGCGTGACGCTCGTGTTCGCGTCGGCGAAATCCAGCGCCGCCGTCCCGTCGATGCGGCGCACGTCGGCCGTGTCCTGCCACGACGCATTCGGCACCACCTGCCGGGTGTCGATCGACTCGATGCCGTACGCGGCGCCGGCATCGGGATAGAGATCGATGCGCGTCACGCGCGCGTCCACGCGCACCGGGTTGCTCCCCTGCGTAGGATACATGCGCGCTTGTCCTTGCTCATCGTACACGTACACGCGCGCCGATCCCTGCGGGCTCAGCTGCTTGAGCGTCACTTGCGATACGTAGCGCGGTGTGTTGTCCCAGAAAACCGATACGCGCGACTGTCCCATCTCGCCTGTTTTCACGGCTCCCGTCGCATCGGTGTAAGCGATGGTCGACACCACCGATCCATTTTTCTCCGCAATGTAGCGAAAAGGCGCCACGTTCCTGGATTCCCAGTTGCGAATGCCGTCGTCGGTTTCCACGGTGACGGTGCCGAACCCCGGGAGGTTCACCGAACGTCGTTTATCCCAGGTGACTTGATTATCTGCCAATCCCACTGCCGACTTGAGCGACGGAAGCACCGCGCCCTGCGCGTCGATGGCGCCCAGCATGCGTGCCGCGGCTGCGCCGGTGGTGATTTGTAGATTCGCCTCGGCCATCAGCGCGCCGCGCAGAGCGAGGAGTTCGACGTCGCCGCCGATGTGCGGCAGTGCGAGTGCGAGCGACTGTCGGGCGGCATCGCCCGTGGGAATTCCCTGCAAACTCACCGCATCGGAATAATCGACGACCGTCTCGGCCGCCATGAGCGACTCCGCCTGCAGGAAGAGCGACTGATACTTCTGCGCCAGCAGCTCCTGCCGCTCGAGGAGCGTGTCGCTGAGCTCCGTGATCGCCGCCGTTTTCTCCCGCACCCCCTGTAGATCGGCCGCCACTTCGGCGCGCTTCGCCTGCTGGACGGCGAAATCCGTCGCCATGTTCAGCGCAAGTTGATCGACCACCGTCTCCTCTTGGTACGACGCGAGTGCGGCTTGCAGCGCATCGTCGGCTGCGAGATCCGCCGTAAACGCATCGCGTAGCACGGCGAGTTCCGCGGCCACACTGCGCACGCCCGCGATCTGCTGGAGAATGGCCGGCTGCGACGCGTACTTGCCTAACCGCGCATCGTCGGCAATCAACGGTACGCGGCTGAGCACGGAAGCGATGTCGGCCTGCAGCCCGTCGCGCTGCGCGCGCAAGCCATCGGCGGCTGTCTGCCGGATGAAACTGTCGTAATCGTCCGTGAGCGTGTTGGCGTAATCGACCGGCGGCGGCACGTACGGACCCATCGGCGGCAATGCCCCCCACTGCCCCGCCGGCACCGCCAGTGCCTGGATGGACGCGGTGGCAGTGTTCCCGTTTCTGTTGGCGATGAGCGTGTGGGTCTTGGGCGAGGCGATGATGGGGTACGCCCCAC
>CAZRLR010000695.1:0-1727 GCA_964600395.1 uncultured Conexibacter sp. | reverse complement strand
CAAATTGGTAAAGAAACTACTGATTCTGAGATTTTTACTATAAAAGAGAGTCAGAAGAAGCTCTTTGATCAAATTAAAGAATTAGATATAGAATTTTATAATATAGTTACTAATGATGGTAAAAATACTTAATTATGCCAGCAAGAAAAATTAAAGTGGGATTTGATGTATCTCCATATCTAAATCAAGAAGATTTTAGAGCTTTTGTTAAGAGTTTAATAGATAATCAAAATTCATCTGTTACCTCAAACCCATATTATAATATGGATCTTTATATGGTGTCCAATACTGATAATTACTCAGCTACTAAAACAGTTGGTGTAGCTACTCAATTAGGTATTACTAAATATTATACAGTAGTTGGTCAAGTTAATTTATTAGCTCAAATAACCAGTTTAAACTTAGAGTTCTATTTTACAGATAATGGAGATGATTATCATTATCTAGTTGATAACCAACTAAATATACAAAATACTACTCCTATATTAGTAACTAGACTATATAATACTTATACTCTGACTATGAAATATATAGATAAGTTTTATAATATTATTCAAGCAGAAAATCCAGAATAAATAATAGATTGATATGAGTAAAATGACAAAAGATAAATTAGTTGATAAATTATTAGCTAAAAGGGGTTATTTGAGATGGTCTGCTACTAGAATAGCAGATTTATTCAATACTAGTCAGAAAGTAGCTAAAAAGGCTTTAAAAGAGGCTAAAAATATTAATAAAATTGAAAAGGTTAGTAGAGATTATTATGAATCTGGTAAATCTGGAGAAATGGTTAATAATATTTTATCTAATTATTGTGGATTTCCAGATTTATATGGATCTGGAGCTAATCATTATACTACAACTACTGGTGATTTGTATAATAAATCTAAACTAGATCCAAATAATGTATTATTTATAGCAGATTTACATGCTCCTTGGATATTAGATGGATATTTAGAATGGTGTTATGAAGAGCAACAGAAATATAATTGTGGTACAGTTATATTTGCAGGAGATATTATTGATGGAGCAAGTTGGAATTATCATGAGAAAGATGTAGATGGTATGAGTGTTAAAGATGAGTTATATGCTGCTAAAAAGCAATTAAAAGAGGTTTATAAACTATTTCCCAATGCTATATCATTATATGGTAATCATTGTTTATTAATCTCTAGAAAAGCTAAAACTGCTGGATTATCTCAAGAATTTATTAGGGATTTTGGAGATATTATAGAAGCTCCTAAGACTTGGCAATTTCATCATGAGTATATGCATAATGGTGTTATGTATAAACATGGTAATACTTCTAATGCATTTAAAACTGCTGTAGCTAGTAGAATGAGTACTTGTCAAGGACACTTTCATAGTGAAACATTTGTACAGTGGTCTGTATCTGAGAAAGATGCTATATTTGGATTACAAATAGGTGCTGGATTTGATAGAAATAAATATGCCTTTGCATACGCTAAACCATTTCCTAAGAAGCCAATTATTAGTTTAGGATTAATATTAGAATCAGGGCAAGTTCCTTTAGTTAAACTTATGAAATTATAATGAATGAATTTATTATATATATTCCAGCTAATAAGGATTCACAAATTGCTTATCATGATCACCCTGAAAGTTATACAGTTCTTAAAAATACTAACTTAAACGTGAGTTCACTAATAAAACAAAGAAAAATGCAGAATTACTATAAAATAGATGAATCTTTAGAGACTAATATG
>CAZRLR010000694.1:0-1730 GCA_964600395.1 uncultured Conexibacter sp. | reverse complement strand
CGTCGCCCTGCCCGCCGCCGGAGCAGATCGCCGCGCAGCCGTAGCCGCCGCCGCGCCGCTTGAGCTCGTGGACCATAGACCCGATGATCCGCGCGCCCGAGGCGCCGATCGGATGCCCGAGGGCGACGGCGCCGCCGTTGACGTTCACCTTGTCCTCGTCGATGCCGAGCATGCGCAGCGAGTTGAGCGTCACGGAGGCGAAGGCCTCGTTGATCTCCCACACGTCGATCTGGTCGGCGGTCAGGCCGGCCTTCTCGAGCGCCTTCTGCGCGGCGGTGGCCGGCGTCGTGTGCAGGACGGCGAAGTCGTTGGCGGACTGGGCGTGCGCGACGATCTCGCCGAGCACCTCCTTGCCGTTGGCCGCGGCCCACTCGTCGGAGGCCAGGACGATGGCGCCGCCGCCGTCGTTGACGCCCGGGGAGTTGCCGGCCGTGTGCGAGCCGTCCTTGCCCACGAGGCCGGGCAGCTTCGCCAGCGCCTCCAGGGTCGAGCCGCGGCGCGGGCCCTCGTCCACCTCGACGACGGTGTCGCCCTTGCGGCCCTTGACCGTCACCGGGACGATCTCGTCGGACATGCGGCCGGCGTCGATCGCGTCCAGCGCGAGCTCGTGCGAGCGCAGCGCCCACTTGTCCAGGTCGGCGCGGGTGATCTCGAAGCGGTCGCTCGTCTCGGTCGCCTCGTCGAACATCTGGCGGCCGGAGAACGGGTTCGTCAGGCCGTCGTGGACCATGGCGTCCAGCGCCTTGGCGTCGCCCATCCGGTAGCCGAAGCGCGCCTGGGGCAGCAGGTACGGGGCGTTGGACATCGACTCCATGCCGCCGCCGACGCCGACCTGCACGTCGCCGGCGCGGATGGCCTGGTCGAGGATGCAGACCGCACGCACGCCCGAGGCGCAGACCTTGTTGACCGTCTCGGAGGAGACCTCCTTCGGGATGCCGCCGTTGATCTGGGCCTGGCGGGAGGGGATCTGCCCCTGGCCGGCCTGCAGGACGGTGCCCATGACGACGTGGTCGACCTGCTCGGGGGCGACGTCGGCGCGCTCGAGCGCGGCCTTGATGGCGATGCCGCCGAGCTCGGTGGCCTTCAGGGAGGACAGGCCTCCGCCGAGCTTGCCGATCGGGGTGCGGGCGCTGCCGAGGATCACGGTCTTGGGCATGGCGGGAGGCGTCTCCGGGGGTCGTTCAACAAGGGTCCTGCGCGAGGTCGCGGAGGATAGTGGCTTGTTGCAACCCACCGTCTTCTCGCCCGCCCGCGCGGCCGGGCGCCGGTAGCCTGGGGCGATGCTCGTGCGCGCAACGGTGGATGCCCCCGTCGACACCCCGGCGGACACCGTCGCCCTCGGGGTGTTCGACGGCAAGCGCGTCCCCCACGACGTGGAGGGCGGCGCCCTGCAGGCGCTGCTGGACCGCGGCGAGGCCAAGTCGACGTTCAAGCACCTGGCCGTCACCCACGCGGCGGGCAAGCGCTGGGTCCTCGTCGGCCTCGGGGACCGCGACGCGTTCGACGCCGAGCGCGCCCGCGTCGCGGCGGCCACCGTCCACGCCCGCTGCCGCGACCTCGGCACGAAGGTCCTGTGCTGGGAGCTGCCCCACCGCCTGGACGACGTGCAGGCCGGCGGCTTCGTGGAGGGGACCGTCCTGGCCGCCTACCGCTTCACGATGTTCAAGTCCACGGCGGACGACGACGGGGACGCCGCCCGGCACGAGCCCGAGCTCGCGCGCGACGGCCTC
>CAZRLR010000693.1:0-1734 GCA_964600395.1 uncultured Conexibacter sp. | reverse complement strand
CGAGCAACTACATGCGGCCATACCGAAGGCTAGAGTGGTGAAGGCGTTTAACACGCTCACCGCGGCACTGCAAGTGGAGCCTAGTCTCATCGCGAGCGGTGAGCATGCACTTTTCATCAGCGGCAATGACGCTGTGGCCAAACAGCAAGTAACGGAGCTCGCCGAGAGCTACGGCTGGCACACCATCATCGACCTCGGCGATATTTCGACCGCCCGAGGCAGCGAGATGTATTTGCCGCTGTGGCTTCGCCTGATGGACGCACTCGGTACGCCAATGTTTAATATAGCAATCATAAAATAACAAGAGGAGTAAGGTCATGAAATTAACCAATAACACAGTATTAGTAACCGGCGGCGGGTCAGGCATCGGCCAAGGTTTAGCAGAAATGTTGCACGCACGTGGCAACCGCGTCATCATTGCCGGGCGTAACAAAGCTCGGCTCGACGCAGTCACCGCAACGAACGAAGGCATGCAGTCAATCGAGCTCGATATCACCGACAGTGCCTCAATCGACGCTCTAGTCGCGCGGGTCAAGGCAGAGCACCCAAAACTCAATGCCGTTATCTTAAACGCGGGTATTATGAGGCCCGAAGAAGTCGGGAATAACGATGTCCAAACCGCCAAAGAGACGATCGCTACCAATCTGACCGGCGTTATCGAGCTCAATTCCAAACTGTTGCCAGTCATTAGGCCCAATACGAACCCGGTCATTATGACTGTATCATCGGGCCTGGCATTTGTGCCAACATCGATGTTCCCGACCTACTGCGCCACCAAAGCGGCCATTCACTCTTACACCCAGTCGCTGCGCTCACAACTGAAAACTCAGGGTGTGCAGGTGATTGAACTGGCTCCGCCCTATGTCCAGACCGAGCTCACTGGCCCGCAGCAAGCTACCGACCCATCGGCTATGCCGCTGGCTGCATTTATCGAAGAAGTCACGGGCATTCTTGAGGGCAATGATGCGGTTGAAGAAGTGCTGGTTGAGAACGTCAAATATTTGCGTGAGGCTGAGTCAAGCGGCGAATACGCCACCCGCTACGCCGCCCTAAATCAGTAAGCCAACTAAGGTCGCATCTGACGCCGTAAATGTGACTTATGAGGTTCGGCTTCGTGCGGGCAGGAAAGGGGTGGTTTCACCTAGGATGGTATGATGCCACCTGGTAAGTCCGTCTAAGGTTGGCATTTATTGCAGTAGCCGTTTAATTCTACCGAATGTTGCTTTAAGGCAAAACCATAGACAGTCTCTAATGCGTGCAAACTACGTTCTAGTTCATCACTTTTGATGGCTACACTCGACCCACACCGGCTGCACGTAAAGTGATGATGGTGGGGTGAAAAGTCCTCACTCAGTTCAATTTTACTTTTGAACCCACTCCACACTCGATGCGCCACACCGGTCTTCTCAAACAACTGTAGCGTACGATATACGCTTACCATATCCACTTCGCTCGATTTTTCAATAATTTGAGCGACAGTCAGGGCATCATGCGCATCAATCAGTACTTGAAACACAACTGTGCGCGGTCGAGTTACACTATAGCCCTGGTTTTTGAGCAGGGAACTAAGCTTATCTAACGGATTCATCTTGCAAAATTATAGCAAAATTGCAAAAGATTTGCAATAAATCGCAGGGATCATATATCATTGCTCTATGAGAAATGCCTTGGGTATCAGTAAAAACAATCGGATATTTGTGAGCACGGGATATTAATTGGTAAAGGAGTTATAAA
>CAZRLR010000692.1:0-1734 GCA_964600395.1 uncultured Conexibacter sp. | reverse complement strand
CGGGCGCCGCGCAGCTGCCCGCCGCCGCGCGGGAGCTGCGGACGGTGCTGGACGCCGGCGCGCCCGCGCTGCGCCAGACGGCGCGGCTGACGGCGACGGCGCCCGCGAACCTGCGCGCGCTGACCCCGGTCCTGCGCGACGCGCGGTCGGTCGCCGCGCAGGCCACGCCGGTCCTGCGGCGCCTGGGCCCGATCCTGGACCACACGCGCGTGCGCCTGCCGGACTTCTTCTCGTTCTTCGCCGGCTGGGCGGACTTCACCGGCAACTACGACGCGAACGGGCACGGCGCTCGCGTCTCGCTCGTCCTGCCCCCGGCGTCGACGAAGGTCCTGGACCCCTCGCGCTACGAGGCCGGGCAGCTGGAGGCGCCGTACCTGCGGACGCCGGGGGTGCTGGCCGGCGTGCCGTGGACGGACTACGCGGACTCCTTCGTCGCGGGCGGGACGGCCGCGGCCGACGTCGCCGGCCGGGGGCGCGGGCGATGACCCGGCGTCCGACGCTCGCCGTGGTCCTCGTCGTCCTCGGGGCCGTCGCCGGGGCGGCCGCCGCCTGGGCGCTCGTCGGCGGCCGCGACGGGGAGACGACGTACGCCGCGCGCTTCACGAACGCCCGCGGGCTCATCGCCGGCAACGACGTGCGCGTCGGCGGCGCGGTCGCCGGGCGGGTGCGGGCGGTGCAGCTGGACCGCGACGGCACCGCCACCGTCCGCTTCACGGTCGACGACGACCGGGCGGCGCCGCGCGCGGACGCCGCCGCGGCGATCCGCCCCGTGGACCTGCTCGGCGACACCTACCTGTCGCTCTCACCGGGCGCTGCGCGCGATCCGCTGCGCGGGGCGATCCCGCCCGCGCGCACGGCGAACGCCCCCCGCCTGGACGAGGCGCTCAGCGCCTTCACCCCGCCCGTCCGGGACGCGCTCGGCACGCTCATCGTGCAGGCGGGCCTGGCGCTCGACGCCCGCGGGACGGACCTCGCGCGGACGGCGGTCGCGCTGCGCCCGGCGCTGGCGGCCGCCGACGGCGTCGCCGAGGAGCTCGACGCGCAGGACCGCGTGCTGGCCCGGGCCGTCGTGAGCGCCGAGCGCGCGGCCGGCCAGGTGAGCGAGCGCGCCGCCGACCTGGGCCCGCTGCTGGACGGGCTGGCGCAGACGGTGCAGGCCACCGCGTCGCGCCCCGTCGCGCTGGACCGGACGCTCGCGGCGATGCCGCGCACGCTCGCCCGCCTGACGCGGACCGCCGAGGGTCTGGACCGCACGGCGCAGGCCGCCACGCCGCTGGCCGTGCAGCTGCGCGACACGGCGCCGGCCCTGGCCCGCGCCGTCGCCGGGCTTACCCCGCTGCTGGGCCGCGTGCGCACCGCGACCGGCGACCTGCGGCCCGCGGTGCGGGCGCTGGCCGGTCTGCTGCGGCGTGGCGCGCCGACGCTGCACGCGCTCGACGACGCCGTGCGCAGCGTCCGGGCGACGACGCCGCAGAGCGCCCAGCTCGTCGACGCCCTCGTGCCCGCCGCGCCGAAGATCGCCGACGGCTTCCTCGTGAACTTCCCCGACCAGGCGCAGGAGCCCGGGCGCCAGCCCGGCGACCCGTTCGCCGACCCGCGGCGCGCGTACTGGCGCGGCGCGGCGGTCTTCAGCTGCGAGGCGTTCGGCGTGCCCGTCAAGCCCGGCTGCCTGCAGGAGGTCCTCGCCCCGGCGGCGGCCGAGCGCCGGACCCCGCGGCGCCCTGCGCGCGGCTC
>CAZRLR010000691.1:0-1738 GCA_964600395.1 uncultured Conexibacter sp. | reverse complement strand
CAAGGCCGTGCGTGCCCTCGGCGACATGCCAGTCCACGAGTTTCTTGAGCGCGTCCAGATCCAGAGCGCCGTTCCTGAACGGCGTGACGAGGGCGACATAGGACCCTTTGAACATGACACGCTCCCTGCGGTTCTGGGCGAGACTCGCCCGCTGAAATCGCGCGGAACCTATAGGGCGGCACCGTGATTGCCAAGTTTGTGTGTTGCGGTGGGCGGCTCCGGCGTTATCTTCCTGGAAAACACCGAGGCAGAGCGAAAAATGACCCTGAAGACCCTGCGCGCGGCGCTGCTGGCGCTCGCTGCGCTTCTTCTTATGAGTCCCGCCGTCCGCGCGGACGATCCGGCTGCATTCCGTGCCGCGCTTGCGGCCGCGGAGGCGAAGGACTGGCCCGCGGCGGTGGCGCAGTCTCGGGCGGCCGGCCCGCTCGCCGCAGCCGTCATCGACTGGCAGCGCCTGAGGGACGGCAAGGGCGGGTTCGACGAATACGTGGCCTTCGTCGACCGCCATCCGGACTGGCCGGGTCTGAAACTCCTGCGCGAGCAGGGCGAGCGCGTCATCGCCGAGGACATTGCCGCCTCCACCATCATCGCCTGGTTTGCCGAAGGACGTCCGCAGACCGGCACCGGCAGCCTCGCGCTGATTGCCGCGCTGCTGTCCGTGGGACAGGAGGCGGCCGCCAAGGAGGAGGCGGTGCGAGCCTGGCGGACCCTGGCCCTGACCAAGGTCGAGCATGAATTGTTCCTCGCCCGGCATGGCGACTGGCTGAAGGATCACCATGACGGCCGCGTCGCCGCCATGCTGCGCGACGGCAACACCGCCGACGTGCAGCGGATGCTGCCGCTCGCCAGCCCCTATACCCGGGCGGTCGCGGAGGCGCGGGTGGCGCTCCAGACCGATGCCGATGGGATCGACGCGCTCCTTGCGGCGCTGCCCGAGAAGGCCGTCAATTCCGGCGGACTCGCCTACGACCGCTTCCGCTGGCGCATCCGCAAGGACCTCTACGACAGCGCCGACACCCTCCTTCTCGAACGGTCGCAGAGCGCCGAGGCGCTGGGCGACCCGAAGCAATGGGCCGACTGGCGCCGAAGGCTCGCCCGGAAGGAGATGCGCGAGGGCGATGCCGGGCGCGCCTACAGGATGGCGGCCTGGCACCATCTGCGGTCGGGCGAGGACTACCCCGACCTCGAATGGCTCGCCGGCTACATCGCGCTCAGGAAACTCGGTGATGCCGGGACAGCCCTGCAGCACTTCGACCGCTTCGCCAAGGCCGTGAACGGGCCGATCAGCCTCGCCCGCGCCCATTACTGGCGCGGCCGCGCCTTCGAGGCGCTGGGCCGCGAGGCCGACGCGGCCTCCGCCTATGCCGAGGGCGCGCGCTATCCGACCGCCTTCTACGGCCTCCTCTCGGCCGAGAAGGTCGGCCTGCCGCTCTCGCCCGCGATGGCGGGGGGCGAGAGCTACCCGGACTGGCGGGGGATGCCCTTTGCCCGGAGCACCGTCTTCCTCGCCGCGCGCGAGTTGATGGCCGCGGGGGACGAGACGCTTGCCGCGCGGTTCCTCCTGCATCTCGGCGAGGGTCTTTCGGGCTTCGAGATCGGCGCGCTCGCCGGCATGGCGATGGAGGCGGGTGAACCCTACGTGGCGCTCTCGCTTGCCAAGGCGGCGGCCGACAAGGGCGTGATCTGGCCCTCGGCCTATTTTCCGGTGCCGGCGCTGTCCGGGCTCGACCTGCCGGTG
>CAZRLR010000690.1:0-1756 GCA_964600395.1 uncultured Conexibacter sp. | reverse complement strand
GAGTTAGTGTTTCGAACAATCGAGATCAACGAGGGTTTGAAGATGCGACGATACCGAGTTGGTACAGCAGGTCGAGGTCGAGGTCGTCCGTATCACAAGCGAACAACTCACATTAAAATCGTATTGACTGATGAAGTGATGGTCAAAGAAGACAAGAAGAATTTAAAAAATATGAAAAAAGCAAAAGAGATCAAAACTGAAGAAACCAAAAAGGAGGCTGTAGCAGAAGCTACTAACTAATATGGGACAGAAGATTAATCCGATTGGTTTTCGACTTGGTATCACTACTGCTTGGCAGACCCGATGGTTTGCACCAGGAGTAAAATACGCACAGTATTTGGCTGAAGATGTCAAAATTCGACGAATTTTGATGAATAAGCTGAAAGCTGCTGGTGTCGCAAAGATCGAGATTGAGCGTTCATCTGGAAAGTTGAAAGTAATGATCTTCGTGTCACGTCCAGGAATATTGATTGGTCGAGGTGGAGCCGGTCTGACAGAGCTGAAAAAGTTCTTGATGAAAGAGCTGAAGATCAAGTCTGAAGGTGGAATTGAGATTTCACCAATGGATATCAAATCTCCAGATATGTCCTCATATCTAGTTGGACAGAACATTGCTGAACAGTTGGCTCGTCGAATGCCAGCGAATCGAGTGATTAACCAGGCAATGGATCGAGTAATGAGAGCTGGAGCCAAGGGTGTGAAGATCATGTTATCAGGTCGTATTAACGGTGCTGAAATTGCTCGAAAAGAGTGGAAGTTTAAGGGTTCAGTCCCACTTCATACACTTCGAAATGATATTGATTTTGCGGTTTTTCCAGCACTAACCAAATCTGGTTATGTGGGGGTAAAAGTATGGATCAACAAAGGGGAGGCACAGATCTAATATGGCACTTTTAGTACCTAGTCGAGTAAAACATCGCAAAGCTTTCCGTGGTAAACGGGGAGGGGTGGCGACCAGAGGCAATTATCTGTCATTTGGAACTTTTGGTTTGAAAGTTACTGAATGTGGCTGGATTAACTCCAGACAGATTGAGGCAGCTAGACGAGCTATGACTCGTTATACACAGCGTGGTGGACGTATTTGGATTCGGATTTTTCCGGACAAACCAATTACCAAACATCCAGCTGAGGCTCGAATGGGTTCTGGAAAAGGTGATGTGGAAGGATATGTAGCAGTGGTCAAACCAGGCAGCATTATTTTTGAAATGGGATCGGTAACTGAAGAAGTGGCAAAAGAAGCTATGAGACTTGCCTCACATAAGTTATCATTACCAACTAGATTTATAACAAAGGAAACGGAGTTCGTAAATTAATATGAAAAAAACAAATTTGACAGAATATCGAAATATGGCAGTAGAGGCGATCGAAACAAAGATCAAAGATTTGAAAGCTGAAATTGCAACCAAGCGACTTGAAAAAGCGATGGACAAATTGAAGGATCACAAAGTGATTTGGAAGTTGCGCAAAGAAGTGGCTGTGCTCTCAACAATCTTGGGTCAAAAAATAACAATTGCAAAGATCGAAACTGTTGAGAAAGGAGTATCAAAATAATGAAACTGATGAAAGGTAGAGTAGTGTCAAACAAGATGACAAAAACCGCAGTGGTTTTGGTGGAAGGTACAAAGATTAACCGAATGTATCGGAAGAGTTATGTGTACAGCAATAAGTACTTAGTTGATGACTCTTTTGGTGTCAAAATCGGAGATATCGTGCAGTTTGAAAAATGTGCGCCTATTTCAAAGCGAAAGCATTGGAA
>CAZRLR010000689.1:0-1766 GCA_964600395.1 uncultured Conexibacter sp. | reverse complement strand
TGATCAACGTCACCTACAAATACCGCACGCGCAAAGAGTTTGGGGCGTTTCAGGACGAAATCTACGCAGAAAACGGCATTCAGAAGCCGACCGATAGCGAAGGCACCGCCAATCTGCTTGAGCGTGCATACGACGCCGGTAACGAGAAAATCGCAGATCAGATCATGCGCGCTGCTGAGGGCTGGGATCTGGATGAACCATTCAACGCCGACAACGTACAGGCGCTAGTCAACGAAATCCCAGCAGCAGCAGGCGCGATCATGGCGACATACGACAAAGCAATCAGGGACGGCGTACTGGGAAACTGAGGCAAGCGGCCAGCGCCTTTTACCGCAAGGAAGATGCGCAGGCCGCGAATAACCCGTTCCTGGCGTCAATCGTCGCGCTGCAAAACTCAGATGTCGATGTGTGGCCGGAAAACTGGCCAATTGTGCAGTTGTTTTTCAGCATGTCGACTCAGTGGCGCATTGGCATGAGCGGCGCCACTGGTTTGATTTATGAGGCGCTCTATCCGCTGCTGGGTCGGCGCTATCAGGGCGAAGAATGGGATCAGGCTTTTTCTGATCTGCAAGAAATGGAGCGCTCCGCACTTGAGGCGATGCGCGATGACGATTAGGGATGGCCATGTGCCGGCCCTTTTTATTTGGTGGATAAATGACTGACCAGCTGAAAATACAAGGCGTTGTCGAAGTCAGCACTGAAGGCGCAGAAGGGGCGCTCAATCGTGTTGGCGATGCCGCTGGTCAAATGGCAGACCGCATGCAGCGTGAAGGCGCCAAGGCTGGCGCTGCTGTCGACGGTATTGGAGCAGGCGCAGAAAAGAGCGCAGAGCAATTCAGCCGTGCCGAGGGCCGCATGGCCGCCAGCATCAAGCGGGCAACGACAAATCTGGAAATGCTCGGCAAGACCGCATCGGAAAAGCTCGAATTCCAGATCGGCCAAAAGGGACTGGACGCTTCGAAGTTTGAGCCAATGCTCGCCAAGCTGCGCGAGCTGGAAGCGGCTAATGCCCGCGTCGGCCTGTCTGCAGCGCAGATGACCAATAACCTGCGCATGGTGCCGGCGCAGATGACAGACATTGTCACGTCTCTTGCGTCCGGCCAGCAGCCGTTGACCGTGCTGATCCAGCAGGGCGGCCAGCTCAAGGATATGTTCGGCGGGGTCGGTGCCGCTGCCCGTGCGTTGGGCGGCTATGTGCTCAGCCTGGCCACGCCGCTTAACGTGCTGCTGGCTGCTGGTGCAGGGGTGGGGTATGCCTTGTATTCGGCCTCTGCCGAAACCGACGAATTCCGCAAAAACCTGATCCTGACGGGCAACACCACCGGGCTGACTGTCGACAAGTTCAACCAGTTGACCGCCGCGCTTGACGGGCTGGATGGTGTTACGCGCGGCGGAGCGGCCGAAGCGCTGACTGCCATGGCGGCTTCCGGCAATATCAGCGCCGATGCCATCGAACGGTTGACCGCTTCGGCGCTGAAGCTGGAGCGGGCCGGCGGCCCGGCCGTGGCCGAAACCGTCAAGCAGTTCGAGGCGTTGGGCAAGGCGCCGGTGGATGCGTCGCTCAAGCTCAACGAAACCACACGCTATCTGACGACGGCCGTCTACGAGCAGATCAAGGCGCTGGAAGACCAGGGCAAAACCAGCGAAGCCGCCGCTGTGGCGCAAAAAGCCTGGGCCGATGCCATCGATCAGCGCACGCCCAAAATGGTGGAAAACCTCGGTCATATCGAAAAGGCGTGGAAGGGGGTCAAAGAAGCGGTTGCCGA
>CAZRLR010000688.1:0-1769 GCA_964600395.1 uncultured Conexibacter sp. | reverse complement strand
AGCCGGTCCCTTGTGCTGGTTGTTACGGCGGGCGCGGGGACGAGGGGCGGCGCGACGGGCCGCACCTCGACCTCACGGCCGAGCGCCCGTGCCTGCGCCACGACGTCTGCCGTCCCGGGGCTCTCCCCGTCCCAGAACGCGACGAGCCGGTCGCAGTGCTCGGCGATCGACCGGTTGCGCACCGGACCGGCCGCGCGTCCTAGCCGCGCCCAGTCGGCGGCGTAGACCACGACCGGGATCCCGCGCTCGCGCGCCGCCTCGGCCGCCGCGCTGTCCACGCCACGGGCGCCACCGCTCACGAGCGTCGTGCCGGCCGGCAATGAGCGCACGAAGGCGCGCACGCCCTCGAGATCGGGGTAGTCGCGCGAGCCGACGACGGCGACGGCGCGGGCGATCACGCGCCGCTCGCGTCGAGGAGGCCCGCTGCTCGCAACACGCGCCACGTGGCGGGCCCCGCGTCGCCGTCCACGACCAACGGAGGGTGCGCGCCTTGGAACGCCTTGACGGCGCTCGTGGTGCGTCTGCCAGCCACGCCGTCGAGAGGCCCGGGATCGTAGCCGCCGCGAGCGAGCGCCTGCTGCAGCTCGAGCACGGTGGGCATCTCGCGTTTCGCCTCGCCGCGGACGTCGGCGAACCGCTGGACGTACTCGACGAGCTCGGCGCGCGACTCCATGAGCGGCACGAGGAACCTGAACCCGGTCATGGGCTCGGGCCCGTCGTCATCGGGGTCGATGCTCTTACGCACGAGGCGATAGAGGTCATCGAGCAGAGGGTGCCCGCGGGGGAGGACCTCCTCGCCGCCGGCACCGCCCTCGGCCCGGCCCTCGCCGCGGAACCACCGCGCGAGCGGTCGCCACGTGCCGCCTGCGCGATCGGCGATGAGCAGCGTCGCGTGCCCGGCGATGAGGTGACCGTACACCTGGCAATCGACGTAGCCGCGACGACAGAGGGCGTCGCGCGTCTCGTCGGCGAGGCTCATGTCCCCGTCCGGGTGTCGGCCGATCGTCGCGGCATTGCTGCAGGAGAACAGCACCCACGTCACGGCCGGCGAGAGCCGCCCGCCGAACGCGTCGATCATGTCTCCGACGTTCGCGGTGCTGACGCCCTCCTGGCCGCCGCGCGGGAACCCGTGCCGCAGGACGAACACCGTGTCGACGTCCCCGGCGGGCGGCAGCTCGCCCACGAGGCAACGGATCTCGGCGCAGACCTCTGCGAACCGGACCGCGGGCCGCGCGCTGTCGTCGAACAGGATCACGCGCTGGTCGGGCACGTCGTGGAGCGCGGCGAGCCGAGCGGCCTCGGGCCGGAACACATGACGTCCGCCTCCGGCTCGCGGCGCGATGATGATGGCGGTGCCGACTCTCCTCATCACGACCTCTCTCTCACCGCCGCGACGCACTGCCGCAGCCGCTGCCGCACCTCGAGCGCACCTGCCGAGAGTTGATCGGCTGGTGCCTGGACGAGCCCTCGGTACTGGAGATCGAACGCCGCCGAGACCTCGCGCAGCGCATCCGGGAGCGTCGGGCCGTAGCCGCTGATCGCGAGGCCCTCGTTCTCCGCCCACCACGCGGCGGGATCGGAGTCGTCCGCGGCGAGCTGCTGGGCCGCGACGAACACGGGGCGGCGCAGCACGTAGTAGCGCGGCGCGACCTCGATCGACTCGGCCAGCGTGATGATGAGCGGCAGGCTCATGCGGCGCCTCCGTGGAGCACCCGCGGTGCATGGCCGCGCAGCCATCCGATCGCTTCGAGCGCGACCTCGCTCGTGTG
>CAZRLR010000687.1:0-1781 GCA_964600395.1 uncultured Conexibacter sp. | reverse complement strand
CTCTGGAGGTCATCGGCTTCGCCGGCGAGGAGCCGCGCTTCGGCTCGGGCTGCATCGGCAGCCGCGCGCTCACCGGGGCGCTGACGCGCGCGGACCTGGACGCGATGGTCGACCGCGACGGCATCTCCATCGCCGCCGCGCTGCGGGCCGCCGGCCTGGACCCGGACGGCGTGGCCGGCGACCGGCTGGACCCGGCGACCGTCCACGCCTTCGTCGAGCTGCACATCGAGCAGGCCAGCGTCCTCGAGCAGGCCGGGGTCGGCATCGGCGTCGTGACGCACATCGCCGCGCCGCACGACTTCATCCTCACGGTCCACGGCACCGCCGCGCATGCCGGTGCCACGCCGATGGGGCTGCGCCACGACCCGTTCGCCGGTGCGGCCGAGGCCGCCGTCGCCCTCGAGCGCCTCGCCCTGGACTCCCCGAGCGGGACGACGGTCGCCACGATCGGCGTCGTCGCCGCGCGGCCGGGGGCGATCAACGTCATCCCGGGCGAGGTCGACCTGCACGTCGACGTCCGGGACGCCGACGCCGATGCCCGGGACCACGTCGTCGACGGCTTCCTCGCGGCCGCCGAGGCGATCGCCGCCCGCCGCGGCCTGCGCATCAGCGTCACGCCGATCGTCAAGGACACGCCGGTGGCGTGCAGCGAGACGGTCGTCGCGGCCGCGCGCGCGGCGTGCGAGGCCCTGCGCCTGAGCTACCTGCCGATGACCTCCGGCGCCTACCACGACGCGATGATCATGGCCGCCCAGGTCCCGGTCGGGATGCTCTTCGTGCCGAGCGTCGGCGGCGTGAGCCATCACCCCGACGAGTTCACCGCGCCGCAGGACATCGACCGTGGCGTCGCCGTCCTCACGCAGACGCTGGCCCGCCTGGCGGCCTGACCGCGGCCGCGTGCGCGCGCGGCGGTCCGAGGCCCGTCAGAAGCCGTCGCGGAAGACGTCCTTGTAGAGCAGGTACTCGGCCACGTCCGGGCCGGTCGGGACGAAGTACTGCGGGCAGTACGGCGCCATGTAGACGAAGTCCCCGGCGACGACCTCGTGGGCGTCCCCGTCCAGGTGGTAGATCCCGCCGCCCTGGGTCATGTACAGGCCGTGCTCCTCGTCGTGGACCTCGACCTTGCCGAGGCTCACGCCGGGGGGGAAGGCCAGCAGGCTCATGTTGAAGTCGAAGGCCGGGTCGTCGACCGGCAGCAGCTCACGCCGCAGCAGGCCGACGGGCGTGACCTGCGCCGGGTGGTCGTCCAGGTGCCCGCGCAGCGGGCCCGGCGCCGCCAGGCCGGGCGCCGGCTCGTAGCGCCGCTTGAGCCACATGACGGTGGCAGGCTCCGCCGCGCCCGCCAGCGTGACGCCGACCCCCTGCGGGACGTAGGCGAAGGCACCCCGGGGGAACGGCGCGCCGTCCAGGACGGCCTCGCCCGTCAGCGCCAGCAGGAAGTGCTCGAAGCCGGCGTCCGTCGGGCCCGTCGCCCCCGTTCCGGGCCGCAGCTCCACGAGGTACTGACCGAAGCGCGCGGTCTGCGTGCGCGGCGTGGCGAGCTTGAAGACGGTCGCGCCCGGCAGGGTGGCCAGGCGGCTGGGGTAGTGGTTGGGCGGCGTCAGGAGGTGGTAGCTCTGCGTGCGGCGCCCGCGCGAGTGCGCGACGGTCAGGTGCGGATCGGTGCTCACCCGCGGCACACTGGCAGACGGCGATCGCCACGTCATCGGCCCGGGCGTCTGGTTGACTTCGCCGCCATGCCCGAGCACGCCGGCGGACGGCTCACGACCCACGTCCTGGAC
>CAZRLR010000686.1:0-1782 GCA_964600395.1 uncultured Conexibacter sp. | reverse complement strand
CGTGATAAACAAGTTTGTCACTCCGTGATAAACAAGTTTGTCACTCCGTGATAAAGAGATGTTTCTCTTGCCATTCCGTGCCTGACATGGAATCCAGATACAAAGACTTGATTCTTTAGCTTTCCTGGATCCCTGATCAAGTCCGGGAGACAGAATATATGTGTGGAATTTTTGGAATAATATCAAATGATAATTCTTCAGCATCTTCAGTTTTTCGCGGACTTTTAGATATTGAGTACCGCGGATATGATTCATGGGGGGTGGCTTACTTAGAGGACGGCGGGTTTAAAATTGAGAAGCAGATCGGGTTTTTGCCTAAAGATAAGAAATTTCCAGGTGCGGAAGTGGCGATCGGACATACACGCTGGGCAACTCACGGCGGGGTTACAGAGCTTAACGCCCACCCTCACGCTTCTTGCGACGGCAAGATAGTTATGGTGCATAACGGGATTGTTGAAAACTATCTTGATTTAAAGAAAGAGATTTCTTCTCATGAGATTGTTTCTGAGACTGATACAGAGGTTGTGGTGCATTTGATAGAGGATGAATGCAAAAGTCTAGAGTCCAGAGTCGAGAGTAGAGATGTTTTAAGGGAAGCTGTTTCCAGAATATTTAAAAAAGTGGAAGGGCTCAATGCGTTTGTAGTGACTGACGGGAAAACTATAGTGGCTGTAAAGCGCGGCTCGCCTATTGTTGCAGGAGATTCGGATAAAGGCGCGATTATTGCGTCTGACCCAAACGCAATACTGCCTCACACGAAGAAATTATTGTTTCTGGAGGATGATGATTTAATTGAGATTACAGCCTCAGGCTTGAAGCTTTATGATGCTTTGAGTTTAGAGCCCCGGGAGGCTAAGTTTACAATGGTGGTCTGGGAATATCAGGAGTCGGATATGGCGGAATTTCCGCATTTTATGCTCAAGGAGATTTATGAGCAACCTAAGGTTTTACGGGTTTTAGCAGAGAATGCGTCGGCAGCTTCTGTTATTGCTGAAGATATTAAGAAAGCTTATGGAACTTTCTTTTTAGGTTGTGGTACTGCATCTTATGCTTGTTTATCCGGGGTTTATCTATTTTCTAAGGTTGCTAAAAAGCATGTTAATTTTTCGATTGGATCTGAATTTACTTATATTGAGGATTATATAAAGGAAGGCTCCCTGGTTGCGGCGATTTCGCAGTCCGGGGAGACTATTGATGTGGTTGAGCCGTTTTCGATTGCTAAGAAAAAAGGAGCTACACTTCTGGCTATGACTAATGTTTTGGGTTCGACTATGTATCGGATGGCGGATAAAAAATTGATGCTTCAGGCCGGACCTGAGAAGGCTGTTGCGGGTACTAAGAGTTTTACGGCAATGGTTGCAAATATGATCCTCCTGGCATATGCGACAATTGGGGATGTTAAAACAGGAACTGAGATTTTAGAAAAAAGTGCTATTGAGATTGAGAAAATCCTTGCAAATACTGAATCTATTAAGGAATTGGCTGAGAAAATTCATGACAGAAAGCATATTTATATATTAGGAAGAGGGCTTTCATATCCTTTGGCTTTAGAGGCTGCACTTAAAATTAAAGAAATTTCTTATATTCATGCGGAGGGGTTTGCAGGAGGTGAGCTTAAACATGGGGTTATTGCTTTAATTGAAAAAGGGACGCCGGTTATTGTGTTTGTGCCGAGTGACGAGACCAAAGCGGCTATTTTAGCCTCAGCTATGGAGGTCAAAGCGCGCGGGGCGTTTGTAATAGGAATTGGTGAGGAGGAAAATCCAGTATTCGACTATTTTT
>CAZRLR010000685.1:0-1793 GCA_964600395.1 uncultured Conexibacter sp. | reverse complement strand
AAATCAAAATTAATAAAATTTATTGATTAATATTAGCAAAACTCCAGAACAAATTTATTATTAATTCTTATTGTTCCAATCTGTTTTACGGAGGATAATTTGAATTAAGCACTAAAGCTAAAATAAAAACAAAATCAAAATGCAGCCAACACAACCTCATTACAATAGAGAAGACTACGGGTTCTGGTCCTTTCTTCGTCGTGGAGTGATTATTGTGCTACTTATGATAATTGTTTTCTTACTCAGTCTTTTAGCATTCTATTTTGCTTCCAAGAAAAATTCTTCGCTGAATGTAGGCTATCAAAAAGCCTCTGTTAACTGCTATCTATCAGATGATGGTAAAAGTCTAGGTTTTGCTGGTCAGACTTTGACCATAAATCCCAATTTACAGCTTAACGGGCCGATAACAATTTTGCCGCAGTCCCTACCGGCTAACGCTAAGCCGGGAACTTTGGTTTTTGACTCTGCTACCTCAACCTTACAGTATTACGACGGCAGTAAATTTGTGCAGCTGCCGACTACAGAAGCCAACAACCAGCAAACTGCTGCACCAACAGTCGCCGGTGTCACGAGTCTGCAAGGTCAAACTGGTGCGGTTAGTCTAGTTCCAGGAGCAGGCATTGCTATCAACGGAACTACTATCAGTTCGAGTGGTTTGCTCGGTGTAAACGGTACAGCCGGGGACATAAATGTTAGCACAGCTAACGGTATTGCCTCGATCTCATTGCCTCAATCTTTGAACCCGACTGCAGTACCAACTTTTTCAGGTGTTAATCTTTCGAACGCACTTGCTGTTGGTTCTGGGGGTACGGGTGCTACAAGTTTGACTCCAAACGGGGTTTTACTTGGTAACGGAAGTTCTCCTGTAACAACTGCATCAACAGCCACAGCGGGGTTGTGTTTGCTTAGCACGGCTGGAGCGCCCGCCTTCGGTGTGTGTCCAGGTGGAGTCGGTGCAGGCGTAACTAGTCTTAACGGACTCGCTGGTAACCTAGCAGTAGCAGACTCTTCAGCTTCTGGTAGTACTATCACAATCAATGATGCCTCCACATCAGCTAAGGGAATAGCTCAGTTCAACGGCATCAACTTTACTGTTGCTGCTGGCGTAGCCAACACAGTACAGAACATCGATACAAGTGCCAGCCCAACATTTTCTGGACTTATTTTATCTAGTGCTCTCAGCGTTAGTTCGGGTGGTACGGGGCTAACCAGTATCACCAACAACGGCGTAGTGATTGGCGGCGGGGCTGGTGCGCTACAGACTGCCAGCGCAGCAAGTGCTGGTCAGTGCTTGGTCAGTACTTCGGGCGCTCCGATCTTCACTACGTGTCCCGGAGCAAATGGAGTAGCTTCTATCAATGGGGCTTCGGGTGCCTTAACGTTATCTAATGCTACAGTTTCTAGTGGTGTAATAACAATCAACTCGGCATCGAATACAACTACTGGCCTTCTGACTAGTACAGATTGGGTAACATTCAACTCCAAAGAGAATCCCCTAACCTTTACGGGCAATGGCCTATTTTCACGCAGTGGCGATACGGTTAGCGGCCTCAGTTGTAGCTCAAATGGCGAAGCTCCCGTATGGAACGGGGTCGCGTTCGCTTGTGCAGTACCTGTGGGAACTACGTATAGCGCTGGGCAGGGTCTAAGCCTAGTTGGTACGACCTTCAACCTGGCCCAACAAGGCGCATCGTCTGGTGAAGTTCTAAAGTGGAATGGTACTGGTTGGGTCCCTTCTACTGACACCGACACTACCTACACAGCTGGTACTGGCATTAACATCAGCGGCGGTA
>CAZRLR010000684.1:0-1804 GCA_964600395.1 uncultured Conexibacter sp. | reverse complement strand
CGCTACGGCGCCGACGGCGCCGGGGTGCCGACCGCGCTGACGGACTACATCGCCGGGCGCGCCGGGTACGACTACAACGAGCACGGCCGTGCCGGCAACAGCCACACCGCGTTCGTCCCGGACGCGATCGTCGACCGCTTCTGCCTCATCGGGCCGCCCGCGACGCACGTGGCGCGGCTGCAGGAGCTGCAGGCGCTCGGGGTCGACCAGTTCGCGCTGTACCTGCAGCACGACGACAAGGACGGGACGCTGCGCGGCTACGGGGAGCAGGTCATCCCGGCCGTCGACCGGGATGCGGGTGCTATCGTAAACTAACGTGAACGTAAGAAAGAGATTCGCCCCGGGTGTCGACGCCGACCACGAGCACTACAAGTGGTGGGCCCTCTCGTGCACGAGCCTCGGCATGCTGCTGGCGACGCTCAACTCCGGGACGCTCGTCATCGCGCTGCCGGACCTCGAGCGCGCGCTCGGCGTGGACCTGCTGCTGCTCGTCTGGGTGATCCTCGCGTTCATGATCGCCTCGACGGTCCTCGTCCTGACCTTCGGGCGCCTGTCGGACGTCTTCGGCCGCAAGCGGGCGTTCGTCCTGGGCTTCGCGCTCTTCACCCTGGCGTCGCTCGGCGCGGGCTTCGCGACCGGCGGCACCGACCTCATCCTCTGGCGCATCCTGCAGGGCGTCGGGGGCGCGCTGCTGTTCGCGAACGCCAGCGCCCTGGTGACCGACGCCTTCCCGCGCGAGCAGCTCGGCGTGGCGATGGGGACGAACGTCATGGTCGCGGGGGTCGGCCTCGTCCTCGGCCCGGTCCTCGGCGGCGCGCTCGTGAAGCTCTCCTGGCACTGGGTCTTCTGGTTCAACGTTCCGCTCGGCCTCTTCGGGACGGTCTGGGCCTCCGTCGTCGTGCGCGAGCTCGTCCGCCCCGAGCAGGACCGGCGAATGGACTGGCTCGGCACGGCGACCTTCGTCGTCGGGCTCACCGGCCTGACCTACGGCATCTCGCGCGGCGGCCTGGAGGCGTGGACGGACGCGATGACCCTCGTCCCCCTCGCCGTCGCCGCCGTCCTGCTGCCGCTCTTCGTCCTCGTCGAGCGCCGCGCCGTCGCCCCGATGCTCGACCTGACGCTGTTCGAGGACCGCGCCTTCAGCGCCGCGACCGGCGCCGCCTTCCTCTCGGGTCTCTCGCGCTTCGCGCTGACCTTCGTCTTCGTCCTCTACTTCCAGGGCGCCCAGGGGGACGACCCGATCCTCGCGGGCGTGAAGCTCGCGCCGCTGGCCGCCGGCATGCTCATCGCCTCGCCGATCGCCGGGCGCTACGCCGACCGCCACGGCGCGCGGACGCTCAGCGCCATCGGCCTGCTCGTCACGACCGCGGGCCTGGTGGGCATGACGACGCTGCAGGTCGACACCCCCTACGCGCTGACCGCGCTGTGGCTGCTCGTCAACGGCGTCGGCTCGGGGATGTTCAACTCGCCCAACACCGCGGCGATGATGGGCGGCGTGCCCGTCCACCGTCGCGGCATCGCCGGCGCCACGCGGATGATGCTCCAGAACACCGGCTCGGTCCTGTCGATCGCCGTGCTGCTGGCGATCGTCACGAGCGGCGTGCCGAAGGAGACGCTGCTGTCGATCTTCTCCGGCCTCAGCACCGGCCTGTCGCCCGCGGCGCTGGACCCCTTCATCCACAACCTGCACGTCGCGATGTGGGTCCTGGCCGCCAGCTCGGTCGCGGCCGCCGGCGTCGCGCTCCTGCGCCCGCCGACCGGGCGCGGGTGGCGGCATGACCGACGCGCCGGCGGCCCGCCCGAT
>CAZRLR010000683.1:0-1806 GCA_964600395.1 uncultured Conexibacter sp. | reverse complement strand
CGGGGCGTTTGAGTTTTCTATGCCCCCTGGCGCATCAGCCTGCGCATTCCGCTTCCGTCTACCACCTCCAAAAAAATCCCCGGCCATCCAGCGACCGGGGGAAGTGCTCATTTCAAGGCATTGCTGCATATACAGCGGGAACAATCCTGCCGGGGCGAAGCCGGCGCATGCGTTGAGTTGCCTGGTGTTGCCGGCAAGCTGGTTATCGGTGGGTGCCGGTTACCCGTGTTCCGGCGGCCATGTAACGCCCATCCCGAAGGCTTGGTCTGGCTGGTATTGATCGGCCGCGATCCCGCAACCCCTTATCAACACGGCTGGGCTCTCACTCTCTCCTTTCGGTGGTCGCTGTCCGGAACCAGCATCGTGAAAGCCCATGCGTGTTGACCCTGTACCTACCCGCCCAAGGTCTTGGCGGCGCCGGCAACTTCATCCGTCCTCTGCGATCAGGCTTCGTGCTGCGCATCGGGAGAGCGGTTAACCGGGTTTGTTTCGAATGTTTCTACTCTGAGAGAGCCGGCCAATCGGACACCGGGCGCCATGCGCTGTATTTGCGGGTTGTTAAGGAGCGGGCAGCGGGTGTTTTGCTGCGATGTGGTAACTATAGGCATGCCTAATGTTTGTGTCAACAAAAATTATAGGTGTACCTTATTTTTTGTGCGGCAGGGTATAGGCGGCGCGCAGGTTGCTACGCTTGATGGATGTTTTCTAAGGGCGGGATTTTGATGAACAAGAGCGCGGCTGCAATTATTGCTTTTGGAGTTGGCCTTATATATGCCGCTTCTGCTCTTCATCGGTGAATATCGGGGCGTGCTGCTGCGATTTTTTGTCTCGCTTCTGGCATGTCTGCAACAGCGCCATGATGGCCTGCTCTATATGGGGCGGGATGTCTCTGGATTGCAGCTCATCAACCAGCGTGCCGGCAGGCTTTCCGACATCATAAAACGGCAATTCCTGAGATAAGTTGTTTTTTTTGTTTGTCCCTTCATCTTCCACAAGCTCGTCAATGGCATACCGTACCGTCTTGAGTGAGGCGGCGCTTTTGGGGCCTTTGCCTTCGGCTAGCCACAGCGGGTTGACTCCAAGAAATTCGGCGGCACGCAGGAGATTCTGCCCTTTTATCGTCTTAGTTTTTCCGCTTATCCAGTCGTTTACAGATGGCGACTGAACGCCGACATGCCTTGCCAGTTCAGACTGGTTTTTCTGAACGTCTTTTAATGCCTGGATAATTCTGTCTGACATGGTTTCCATGTAGGCAAGCCTAGCATTTTGCGCTGTAGGTATGCCTTGAGTTTTGCCTATAGGTGTGCCTATAATGCAGGCATGAATAAACATTTCGTCATCTCCTTTTTCGGCGGTGTGTCAAAAACAGCCGCAGCAATCGGGATCAAATCAAGCAGCGTCAGCGAATGGCCTGAAGAGATTCCGTTTTCAGCAATCGGGCGCATTGCGATTTACCAGCCGAAGGCGCTGGAAGCATGGCGCTCGAAATCCAAACCCTCCAAAAAAGCCGCGTGACCCCATGCACCACGAAAAGCTGACCGAAGCCGTGACGGTGAAGCTGTCTGACACAGACAAATGCTTTGCCGTGTCGCGCGCCCACCAGAAGGGCATGGAGTCAGCCAGCGAGTATCTGCGCTGGCTGCTGACGATGGATCGTGAACAGGCGCGTCAGGAGTACACGCTACTCGGGCTGGCGCTGGGGGTGAACGGAAACGATGGAAACCGGGAAAACGCGACGGGCCAGAGTGGGCCGGATGGTGATGAGTGATGAGTTCAGTAATCCCATTCATGCACCCACAACAATCA
>CAZRLR010000682.1:0-1810 GCA_964600395.1 uncultured Conexibacter sp. | reverse complement strand
CGCCCGCGGCGAGCGTCACGCGCTCCTCGCTGATGAGCGCGGCCACCGCCGGCGCCGACAGGTCCGGGCCGGGCATGACGAGCGACGCGCCGCTCATCACCGCGGCGTGCGCCAGACCCCACGCGTTGGCGTGGAACTGGGGGACGACGGGCAGCACCCGGTCGCGCTCGTTGAGGCCGAAGGTGTCGGCGAGCATCGTCGCCATCCCGTGCAGCGTCATCGAGCGGTGCGAGTAGACGACGCCCTTCGGGTTGCCCGTCGTGCCGCTCGTGTAACACATGGCCGCGGCGCTGTTCTCGTCCTCGACGTGGAAGCGCTCGACCGGCGTGGCGGCCGCGAGCAGCTCCTCGTAGTCGCGCACGCGCGGGTCGTCGGGGATCGCCGGCCCGTCCTTGCCGTCGTCCATGACGACGACGTGCTTCACGGTCTTCAGCTCGTCGACGAGCGGCCAGAACAGCGGCAGCAGCGAGCGGTCGACGAAGACGACCTCGTCCTCGGCGTGGTTGGCGACGAAGACGACCTGCTCCGGGAAGAGGCGGATGTTCAGCGTGTGCAGGACGCGGCCGCTGCACGGCGCGGCGAAGTAGAGCTCCAGGTGGCGCGCGGTGTTCCACGCGAAGGTGCCGACGCGGCCGTCGGCGCTGACGCCCAGGTCGTCCAGGACGCCGGCCAGCCGGCGGGTGCGCTGGGCCCACTCCCCGTACGTCGTGCGCTCCCGCCCGTCCTTGGTGACCGTGACGATCTCCTTCGTCGGGAAGAACCGCTCGGCACGCTCGAAGGCGTGCACGAGGGTCAGCTGGGCAGGTTGCATCAGTCCGCGCATGAGGCGAGCCTCCCGGATCCCGGACCCCACGGGCAAGTCCGAAGGGCTGGATGGCGCGAGTAAGGTCGGCGCATGGCATCCGTCGCCACCGGAGGCACCGCCGCGCCCGTCCCGAGCGTCACCCGCTGGGCGCGCAACGGCGAGGCGAGCATCGCCTACCGGACGATCGGCGAGGGGCCGGTCGACATCGTCTTCCTCAGCGGGCTCATCTCGCACGTCGAGGCACTCATCGAGGAGCCCAGCGTCCTGCGCTTCTTCGCGCGCCTGGCCCAGACGGCCCGCGTCGTGCTGATGGACCGGCGCGGCAGCGGCATGTCCGACGCGCATTACGGCGCCTTCGAGGACCGGGTGGACGTCGGGGACGTCGAGGCGGTCATGGACGAGCTCGGCACGGATCGCGCCGTGCTGCTCGGCTACACCGGCGGGGCGTCGCAGGCGCTGGCCTTCGCGTCGCTGCGCCCCCAGCGCACGCTCGCGCTCGTCCTCTACGCGCCCATCGTCCGCAACGTCCGGGACGAGGAGATCGACTGGACGAGCACCGAGGAGCAGCGGATCGAGGCGGTGCGCGTGCTCGCGTCCGAGTGGGGGACGGGGGCGAACCTGCGGCGCCTGGCCCCGACGGTCGGCGACGACGAGCGCATGCGGGCCTGGCTCGCGCGGCTCGAGCGCCAGTCGATGACGCCGTCCTCGATGCAGCGGATGTCGGCCGCGATGGCGGACGTCGACGTGCGTCCGCACCTGACGCGCATCCGCGTCCCGACGCTCGTGCTGCACCGGACCGAGGACCCGATGATCGACGTGCGGCATTCGCGCTTCGTCGCCGAGCGGATCGCCGGTGCGCGCCTGGTCGAGCTGCCCGGCCGCGACAACCTGCCGATGGTCGGCGAGACCGAGGCGCTGCTCGGGGAGGTCGAGGCCTTCCTCACCGGCGGCCGCCGCGGTGGCGGCCTGCAGCGCGAGCTGCTGACGGTCCTGTTCACCGACATC
>CAZRLR010000681.1:0-1811 GCA_964600395.1 uncultured Conexibacter sp. | reverse complement strand
CCGTTCTGGATCGCGGCGTTCTCCGCCGGCAGGCCGAAGGCATCCCAGCCCATCGGCTGCAGGACGTTGTAGCCCTGCATCCGGTGGAAGCGGGCCAGCACGTCGCCGATCGTGTAGTTGCGCACATGCCCCATGTGCAGTTTCCCCGAGGGGTAGGGGAACATCGACAGGCACTAGTATTTGGGGCGGGAAAGGTCTTCGACGGCGCGGGCGGCGCCCGTCTTCTGCCAGTGTTCCTGGGCGGCGCGTTCGATTTCCGCGGGTTGGTATTTTTCCTGCATGGCCGGTAGGGGTCGCGAAATGGGCTAAACCGCGAATTATACGCGGATACGCGGTTTGCCCGTCGCGTCCGGCGCCGCGTCGCGGCGGTCGCGGGCGGCGTTGCCGCTCGCCCGCCGGGAGGTCAGGCAGCGCGCTTCTGCGCCGCGAGGTAGTTCTGCCAGCTGGTCTGCCAGAAACGGCAGGTGTTGCGCGCGGCCAGCAGGCCGAGCTGCGACATCCGGTTCTGATGCCGCCAGAGCCAGCCGATGCGCGGGATTTCCAGCGCTTGCGGAACGTGGTGGGCTTCCGACTCGGCCTCGACGAGGTCGATGAAGCGCTCCATGGCCAGGCGGTAATAGTCGGCGGTGTCGCAGCAGCCGACCAGTTCTTCGGATTCGCCAGCCGCGCGCCGCCACAGCTTGAGGGCGAGCTCGTCGCCGATGCCGGCCTTGCGGGCGATCCAGGGGAGTAGTTTGGGTGCTTTCATGCTGTTGCTCCTAATGTACTGGCGGTAGCCATCGCACTGTGTCGTGGACCTCGTGAGCCACTGTTTTGTTGCAGTGCAGCACAATTATATATCGACTGGTCGGACCTTTTGACAGATTTCTTGAAACGCTCGTTTGTTTGTTGCGCGGATACAACAGGAATCCCGCTGCAGTGCGGCCGTTATAATCGGTGCTGCCCCTCCGGAAAACCTTGATCCATGTCTGATCTGCTCGCCAATCTCAACCCCCAGCAACTCGCCGCGGTCACGCTGCCGCCGCAGCATGCCCTGATCCTCGCCGGGGCGGGCAGCGGCAAGACCCGCGTGCTGACCACCCGCATTGCCTGGCTGATTTCCACCGGGCAGGCCGGGCCGCAGGCCATCCTCGCCGTCACCTTCACCAACAAGGCGGCGAAGGAGATGCAGGCGCGCCTCGCGGCGATGCTGCCGATGTCCTTCGGCAACCCCGCGCGCAGCATGTGGATCGGCACCTTCCACGGACTTTGCAACCGCCTGCTGCGCGCGCATCACCGTGAGGCCGGCTTGCCCGCGCTGTTCCAGATCCTCGACGCGGCCGACCAGCTCTCGGCGATCAAGCGGCTGCTCAAGAATCTCAATGTCGACGACGAGAAGTTTCCGCCGCGCGAACTGATGCATTTCATCAATGCCCACAAGGAGCAGGGCATCCGCGCCGCGCAGGCCGAGGCCTACGACGATTACACCGCGCGCCGGGTCGCGCTGTACGCCGAATACGAGGCGCAGTGCCAGCGCGAGGGGGTGGTCGATTTTGCCGAACTGCTGTTGCGCACACATGAACTTCTTCAGCGCAACGAACCGCTGCGCCATCACTACCAGCAACGCTTCCGTCATATCCTGGTTGACGAGTTTCAGGACACCAACCGCCTGCAGTACGCCTGGCTCCGCCTGCTTGCCGGGCGCGAGGGCGGCGCGCCCGGTGTGCCGGGCGCCGCGCTGTTTGCGGTGGGCGACGACGACCAGTCGATCTACGCTTTCCGCGGCGCCGAGGTCGGCAACATGCGCGACTTCGAGCGCGAATTCTCGGTGC
>CAZRLR010000680.1:0-1811 GCA_964600395.1 uncultured Conexibacter sp. | reverse complement strand
AGGACGACCGTGCCCGGGAAGCCGGCGTCGGCGACGACGACGTTCGAGCCGCCGCCGAGGACGAGCACCGGCTCGCCGGCCGCGTCGGCGGCACGCACCGCGTCGATCAGCGCGGCCTCGTCGGTGACGGTCAGCAGCCGTGCGGGCGGGCCGCCCAGGCGCAGCGTGGTGTACGGGGCCAGCGGCTCGGTCACGTGCCGTCGAGGGTACCGTCGGCACCACGCGGGCCCGCGCCCGGGTCTGTCACCCTCCCGCGCTGTGCAAGCGATCCTCGGGGGCACCGGCGCGGCGTTGGCGTGGGCCCTGGCCTCGCTCGTGGCCACGCGCTCCTCGCGAGCGGTCGGGCCGTGGATCGCGCTGGCCTGGGTCATGGCCGCCGGCTTCGTCGTCCTGCTCCCGCTGCTGGCGCTCAGCGACCGCCCGTCGATCGACGGGGCGACGGCGGGCTGGCTCGTCGTGTCCGGCGCCGGGAACGTCGGCGGGCTGCTCATGTCCTACCGCGCGCTGCGCCTGGGGCCGCTCGGCGTCGTCACGCCGATCGTCGCGACCGAGGGCGGCGTCACCGCGCTCATCGCGATCGCCGCCGGCGAGTCGATCGGCGTGGCCAAGGCGCTGGCGCTCGTGGCGATCATCGGCGGGGTGGCGCTCGTCGCCTACCGGGTGGACGACGGGGACCGCGGGACGCCCGAGGCGCCGACCCACATCAAGCCTGCCGTGGGCTGGGCGGCGCTCGCCGCGCTGACCTTCGGCGTCGCGCTGTACGCGACCGGGCGCGCCGGGGAGGACGTGCCGCTCGCCTGGGCGATCCTCCCGCCGCGGCTCGTCGGCGTCCTCGTCCTCACGTTCCCGCTGGCGCTGCGCGGCCGCCTGCGCCTGCCGCGGGCGATCGTCCCGTTCGTCGTCGCGGGCGGCTGCTTCGAGGTGCTCGGCTTCCTCGCCTACGCGGGCGGGGCGGGCGACTCGATCGCGGTCACCGCCGTCCTGGCGTCCCTCACCGGGGCGTTCGCCGCCGCCTTCGGGCGGATCTTCTTCGCCGAGCACCTGACGGCGCGCCAGCTCGCCGGGGTCGCGGTCCTCGTTGCCGCGGTCGCGGCCCTCGGCGCGCTGGCCTGACACCGGCCGGCCAGGCGCCACGACCGATCCCGCGTCACGGAGCGGTCACCGGGCGACCGGACCGTGACGCGCGGTCGGTCCGCTACTCGAGCAGCCGTCCGGCGAGCGAGGCCTGCGCGGTGACCGACGCGAGCTCGAGCAGCGAGCGGTCGGGCTCCGGCAGCTCCTGCACCGTCACCTTCTCGGCGGCGTCGATGCGCAGGTTGTGCTGCTGGGCGGGGTCCAGGTCGGGGAAGTCGGTCCGCACGTGGCAGCCGCGGCTCTCGGTCCGCGCCAGCGCGCTCAGCACCGTCGCGCGGGCCGAGACGACCATCGCGTCCAGCTCGAAGCACGTGGCCAGGTCGCGATAGCCGGCCATGTCCGGGCGCGCGACGACCTCGCGGGCGGCGTCCCGGATGACGTCGAGCTCGGCGAGCCCCTGCTTCAGGCCCTCGGCGCTGCGCACGACGCCGCAGTGCTCGGTCATCGTGTCGCGGATCTCGCGCTGCAGCGGCCGGGCGAACGAGCGGCCCTTGGCGTTCAGGAAGCGGTCGACGTCCGCGCGGGCGGCGTCGATGGCGTCGGGGTTGCGGTGGACCGTCGTCTGCCCGGCGGCCTCGTCGGCGGCGGCGCGGCCGACCTGCGCGCCGAACACGACGCACTCGGCCAGCGAGTTGCCGCCTAGGCGGTTGGCCCCGTGCAGGCCCGCCGCGCACTCG
>CAZRLR010000679.1:0-1820 GCA_964600395.1 uncultured Conexibacter sp. | reverse complement strand
GACCTCGTCCTCGCCGCGGTCAACGAGGGCATCCGGTCCGCGCAGGAGCTCGCCGCCAAGAAGATGGGCGGCCTCACCGGCGGCATGGACCTCGGCTCGATGGGCCTGCCCGGCTTCTAGCCGGCCGCGATCACCCGCGTGTACGCCCCGCCCGTCCAGCGCCTCATCACCGAGCTCGGCAAGCTGCCGGGCATCGGCCAGCGCACGGCGCAGCGCCTGGCGTTCCACATCATGCGCGCGGACCTCGAGGACGCCAGCGCCCTGGCGGACGCGATCCGCGAGGTGAAGGAGAAGATCCGCCTCTGCGAGATCTGCTTCAACCTCGCCGACGAGCCGACCTGCCGAATCTGCCAGGACGAGCGGCGCGACACCGCGCTCATCTGCGTCGTCGAGGAGCCGGGGGACATCCAGCCGATCGAGCGCACCCACGAGTACCGCGGGCGCTACCACGTGCTCGGCGGTGCCCTGTCCCCGATCGACGGCATCGACCCCGAGGACCTGCGCCTGGGCGAGCTCTTCGCGCGGGCCTCGGGCACCGACCCGGCCGTCACCGAGGTCGTCGTCGCGACGAACCCGACGACGACCGGCGAGGCGACCGCGCACTACATCGCCGGCGCGCTGCGTGAGCGGGCGCCGCAGGTGACCGTCACCCGCCTGGCCTCGGGCCTGCCGGTCGGCTCGGACCTCGAGTACGCCGACGAGGTCACGCTGGGCAAGGCCCTCACGGGCCGCCGCGCCCTCTAGACCGCCGAGACCCGAATCCCCCCAGACCGGGGAGGACGATCCGGGTCTCGGCGCCTCGGCGCCTCGGCGCGGGTCGGGACGTCCGTCCCCGGGTACGCTGACACCATGTCAACCACCCCGTCGGACGCCGCGTTGAACGACGCCGCCCTGCTCGGCCTGGCCGCGGGCCTGCGCTCGGCGTCGGCGCCCGCCGCCCTCGCGGTCCGCGGGCGCTTCGGTCCCGGCCGCCCGCCGCGCCTGGCGCCGTTCTTCGCGCTCGGCGAGGTCGTCGCCGACAAGCTGCCGTTCACCCCGGCCCGCACGGCCCCGGGCCCGCTCGGCGGCCGCATCGCCAGCGGTGCCCTCAGCGGCGGCGCCCGGGGCGGGGCGCAGGCCGCGGCCGTCGGGGCCGCCCTCGCCGTCGTGGCCTCCTACGGCGGGCAGCACACGCGCCAGTGGCTCGTGCGGCGCAGCGGCCGCCCCGACTGGCAGATCGCCGTGGCGGAGGACGTCCTGGCCTACGCGCTCGCCTTCGCCGGCGCCCGTCGCGCGGGCGCCATCTGAGGTCCTAGCCGGACGACGTCCCGCCGCGACCCAGCGGCCCACGCACCGCGTAACGGCGCTTGAGCGCGGCGACGTGCGCCAGGGCCTCCCGAACGCGGGCCGCCGGGATCTGCCCGCGCCGGACCGCCCGGACGACGGCCTGGTAGGCGGCCTCCTGGTCGGCCGCGTCCCCCGGGATCCACAGCAGATCGCAGCCCGCCTTCAGCGCCTGCACCGCGGCGCTCGCGATCGACCCGCCGGTGGCCAGCACGGTCGCGGCGAGGTTGCCCGACACGATCGTCCCGCGGAAGCCCGACGCCCGCGCCAGGGCCGGGACCTGCGGCAGCAGCGTCGCGGGCGTCACGCCGTCGTAGGCTGCGTACAGCGCCTCGGACAGCACGAGCGCGGGCGCGCGCCCCCGGGCGGCCCGGAACGCCCGCACGTCGGTCCGCCTGAGCTCGGCCAGCGAGGAGCCGACCGTCGCCGGGCCGTCGACGGGGTCCTGCGAGGCGCCGCCCTCGCCGGGGACGTGCCCGACCGCCGGCGCCACGCCA
>CAZRLR010000678.1:0-1821 GCA_964600395.1 uncultured Conexibacter sp. | reverse complement strand
GGCGACGGTCACGCGTCCGTCCCGGCGTCGCCGTCCGGGACGGCGGCGTGTGCGTCGGGCCTGAGGCCCAGACGCTCGGCGAGCTCGGGGCCGAGCGGGGCACGCCAGGTCGCGCGCCCGCGACGGACGGCGTACAGCTCACGCGTCCCGGCGCCGCCGGCGTCGCGCACGACCTCGCTGACGGCGACGACACGACGCGAGCCGTCCCCCTGCCGGGCCTGGTGGACGACGAGGTCGATGGCCTGGGCGACCTGCTCGCGGACCGCCGCGTGCGGCAACCCGACGTCGGCCATCAGGGCGAGCGTCTCCACGCGGCGCAGCGCCTCCTCCGGGCTGCCGGCGTGGACGGTGCACAGCGAGCCGTCGTGACCGCTGGCCATGGCCGCGAGCATGTCGAGCGCCTCGGCGCCGCGGACCTCCCCGACGACGATGCGGTCGGGCCGCATGCGCAGGGCGTTGCGCACGAGCGTGCGGATCGTCACCTCACCGCGGCCCTCGACGGTCGCCGGGCGGCCTTCGAGGCGGACGACGTGCGGCTGCTGGAGCACGAGCTCGGCGGTGTCCTCGATCGTGACGATGCGCTCGCCGGGGGCCACGAACGACGACAGCGCGTTGAGCGTCGTCGTCTTCCCGGACCCGGTCCCGCCGCTGACGAGGACGTTCAGCCGTGCGCGGACCGCGGCCTGCAGGACGGTGAGCAGCGGAGCGGTCCACGTCCCGATCCGGACGAGCTCGGACGGCGTGTAGGCGCGGCGCCGGAAGCGCCGGATCGTCAGGACCGGGCCGTCGAGCGCCAGCGGCGGGATGACGACGTTGACGCGCGAGCCGTCCGGCAGGCGGGCGTCGCACATCGGCTGAGCCTCGTCGACGCGGCGCCCGAGCGGGGCGAGGATGCGCTCGACGGCGTGACGCAGGTGCCCCTCGTCGGCGAAGGCGACGTCGGTCGGCTCCAGGCGGCCGGCGCGCTCGACCCAGACCCGGGCCTCGGGCCCGGCGCCGTTGACCATGATCTCGTCGACGGTGGGGTCGGCGAGCAGGACCTCGAGCGGCCCGAGGCCGAAGGAGCGCTCGCTCACCAGGCGGACGAGCTCGTCCCGCTCGGCGGGCCCGAGCGGCGCCGCGTCGCGGTCCACGAGAGCGCGGACGCGCTCGGCGACCGGCCGGTCGGCGTCCGGCGCCGCGGAGGCGGCGGAGGCCAGCAGGCGGTCGCGCAGCTGCGTGGCGAGGCGGTCCAGCTCAGCGGCGGGCGCCGGCGACGGGGCGGGTGACGGGAGCTCCATGCTCCGTATAGGGCGCAGCGACGGACTTCCGCCCCCGCAGGCGCAGGAACGTCCCGAAGCAGAGCACCGACACGACGGCCAGCGGCACGGCGTCCGTCGTGAGCTTCGCGGTGACGCCGCCGAAGCCCGAGCCGGCGACCTGCCCGAGCGCCCAGGCGAGGTTGACGAGCGCGAACGCGAAACCCAGGGCCAGCCCCGCCTCCTCCGCGGTGTCGGACACCATCGCCATCGCCGGGGCCCAGAACAGGCCGAAGGCGATCGTCGTGACGACGATGAGCACCGCCAGCGGCACACCGGACTGCGGGAGCGTGATCGTGAGCACCACGACGCCTGCCGCCAGCAGCCCGCGGCGGATCGGGAACAGGCGCCCGCGGCGGTCGGACAGGCGCCCGACGATCGGGCTGACGAGCGACTCGGCCCCCGCGGCCACGAGGTAGGTCGCGCCGACGGCGGCGCTGGAGAAGCCGAAGTGGTCGAGCCTGAGCGGGCCGAGGACGCTGAGGACGCCAAAGCCGATCGCCGGCAGCGACATGAGCCACAT
>CAZRLR010000677.1:0-1824 GCA_964600395.1 uncultured Conexibacter sp. | reverse complement strand
GACCGGCCGCACCGGCCGCACCCGCGGCTCCGGCCGCCGCAGCCCCGGCCGCCGCGGCGAAGCCGCAGAAGGACCGCAGCGCGATGATCCGCGCCGCCGTGGCCCGCAAGATGACCGAGTCCGCCGCCGTCCCGCCGTAGGGTCGGGCGTCCGGGACGTACGCCGACGTCGACCTCCTGCCCCACGAACGCCGCGAGGACTGACGCGGGTCTCAGGTCACGCGGCGCGCGGCGGCGTCGACCCGCTCGTGGGCGCCCGCGGCCATCAGCGTGCGCAGCCGGTCGCAGGCGTCCCACACGTCGGCGAACGACGTCGCCACCGCCGGGAAACCCAGGCGCACGACGTCCGGGCGGCGGAAGTCCGGGACGACCTGCGCGTGCTCGATGAGCGCGCGGCACACGCGCCAGGCGTCCGGGTGGTGCAGCGCGACGTGGCCGCCGCGGCGGGACGGGTCCCGCGGCGTGCCGACGGTGAAGCCGTGCTCCTGCAGCCACGCGTCCGCCAGGGTGATCGCCAGGCCGGTGAGCGCCCGGCCCTTGGCCTGGATCGCGTCGATCCCCGCGGCGGCGACGAGGTCCACGCCAGGGCCGACGGCCGCCAGCGCGACGATCGGCGGGGTCCCGGCGAGAAAGCGCTCGATCCCGGCGCGCGGGACGTAGCGCGGGCCCATGGCGAACTGGTCGGCCTGCCCGAACCAGCCGGGGATCGGCGAGACGAGGCCGTCGATCAGGTCCTCGCGCACCCACAGGAAGGCCGGCGCGCCGGGGCCCCCGCAGAGGTACTTGTAGGTGCAGCCGACGGCGAGGTCCGCGCCCGACCCCGGCAGGTCGATCGCCACCGAGCCGACGGCGTGGCTGAGGTCCCACAGGATCAGGGCGCCGATCGCGTGCGCGGCGGCGGTGACGGCGGGCAGGTCCGCCAGCGCGCCGGAGCGGTAGTGCACGAGCGAGCAGACGACGAGCGCGGCGTCGCCGACGGCGGCCACCGCGGCGGCGTCCGGCTCGCCGTCGAGCCACACGACCTCGCGACCGAGGCCGTCGACGACGTAACGGTCGGTCGGGAACTCGTCCGCCCACGCGACGACGCGGCCCTCGCGGCCGTCGAGCGCGGCGCGGGCGAGCTTGAAGAGGTTGACGGTCACCGAGTCGCAGACGAGCGTCTGACCGGGGCCGGCGCCGAGGGCCGCCGCGCCGAGGCGGTCGCCGAGCGCCGTCGGCCAGGTGATCCAGTCCTCCCACGCCCCGACCAGGCGGGTGGACCAGTCGTCCGTCAAGGCGGTGAGCGCCGCCGGCGTCGCCGCGGGCAGGCGCCCGAGGGAGTTGCCGTCGACGTAGATCGTCCCGCCGGGGTCGCGGTCGACGACGCGGGCGGCCAGCGGGGCGAGGGGGTCGGCGGCGTCGAGGGCGACCGCGTCCGCCCGGGTGGGGACCGTGGCGCTCACGGGCCGACCGCAGCGTTGTCGGGACACACGGCGCCCGGCTGCAGGCGAGCGGTCGTCCAGGCCATGACGTCGGCCCATGCCCCGCTCGCCGGGTCCAGGTGCTCGAAGTGCCCCTCCCCCTCGCGGACGCGCAGCGTCACGTCGTCCCCCGTCGCCCGCGCGGCCTGCGCGTAGGCGACGCTCATCGCGACGGGCACGTCGTCGTCCTCGGTGCCGTGGACGAGCAGCTGCGGCACCCCGGTGGGCAGGCGCTGGGCCGGGGAGGCCAGCGCGTACGCCTCCGGCGCGGTCTCCGGGGTCCCGCCGGTGAAGCGCCGGACGATGCCGGCGCCGAGGTCCGCCGCCGCCCCCGCGGCCAGGTCGCTGACCGCGGCCTGGCCGAC
>CAZRLR010000676.1:0-1825 GCA_964600395.1 uncultured Conexibacter sp. | reverse complement strand
CGCCGCGCAGCGCCGCCCGGACGTCCGCCCGCGTGCGTGGCGTGAAGGCCGCCAGCGCCTGGTCGACGCCGACGGCCGCGCGGGCGGCCCGCCGCGGCAGGCGCACCGCGCCGTCGCCGAGCGACGCGCCCGTCCCCCCCGTCAGCGACACGTAGCGGTTGAACTGCCCCGAGAGGGAGCCCAGGCGGACGGTCGCCGTCGCGCCGCGGCGCAGGACGTAGGAGCGCTCGACGGCCATCCGGACCTGCGGGGTGCCGTCCGCGCCGAGCCAGACGCGCTGCACGTGCCCGACCTTCACGCCGCCCGCCCGGACCTCGGCGCCGCCGACGAGCCCGCGCACGTCGGCGAACGACGCGGTCACCGGTCGTGTCGGCGCACCGCCATCGACGATGAGGACGACGACGGCCCCGACCGCCAGCAGCGCCGCCACGACGATCCCGCGTGCCATCAGCCGAACGGGATCCGCGGGTTGGCGCCCCAGAAGACGAGCGTGCCGACGGTCGAGATGAGCGTGACGCCGACGATGCTCGTCGCCATCGAGCGGGCCGTGGCCACGCCGACGTCGACCGGGCCGCGAGCGCGCAGCCCGTACCCGTGGTGGATCGCCACGACGATGACGAAGAGCGAGATGACGAGGCCCTTGACGAGCGAGAACACGAGGTCCCACCCGTCCTGGAAGGCGAAGAAGAAGAGCTTCCACGTCCCCGGCGAGACGTCCCCGAAGCGCTCGACGCTCATGAGGTAGGCCGCAGCGTACGAGGTCGCGATCGCCAGGACGTACGCGGCGGGCAGCGCGATGGCGGCCCCGAGCAGGCGCGTCCCGCCGAGGTAGGCCAGCGACCGCACGCCCATCGACTCCAGGGCGTCGATCTCCTCCGCCACGCGCATCGCGCTGAGCTCGGCGACGATGCCGCAGCCGACCTTCGCGGCCAGGACGTAGCCGAAGACGAACGGGACGACCTCGCGCAGCGTGCACCAGGTGCTGAAGCCGCCGGCGATCGGCGCGGCGCCGAACGCCCGCGCCAGCGAGGAGGACTCCAGGCCGCACGACGCCCCGGCGAGGAAGGCGATCGAGACGATGACGAGCACGGAGCCCGTGGCGATGAGCGCCGCCTGACGCAGCGCCTCCCCCAGGTGCGGGCGCACGTGGGCCAGCGAGCGCAGCAGGCGCCAGCCGAAGCGCGAGACGTCCCCCGCGGTCTGCAGCGTCCCGCGCGGGTCGGGCGGCGGGTCGAAGGCGGTCGTGCCGGTGCGGACCGAGAGCGACATCAGCGAAAGACGCTCACGTCCGGGAAGAGCGCGAGGAACCACTGCGTGTAGACGAGGTTCACGAAGAAGATCGCGATGAGGCAGCCGACGACGGCCTTGTTGACCGCGCGCCCGACGCCCGCCGGCCCGCCGGAGACGGTCAGCCCGTGGTAGCCGCAGATGACGCCGATGAGCAGCCCGAAGAGCGAGACCTTCACGACGCTGCCGACGAGGTCGACGAAGGTCGTGTTCGCGAAGAACGACGCGAAGAAGCCACCGGTCGTCCCGCCCAGGACGCCGACGGTGGCGAGGTAGCCGCCGGCCACGCCGAAGACGAGCGCCAGGAGGTCCAGGCCGATCATCGTCACCGTCATCGCCGCCACGCGTGGGGCGACGATGTCCCGCACGGGGTCGACCCCGAGGACGGCCAGCGCGTCGAGCTCGCCGCGCACCTTGCGGGCCCCGAGCTCGGCGGTGAGCATCGTCCCCACGACGCCCGCGACAACCGTCGCGGTGACGAACGTCCCGAACTCGCGGATGATCGCGACGACCATGAAGCCGCCGGCGCGGTCGATCG
>CAZRLR010000675.1:0-1829 GCA_964600395.1 uncultured Conexibacter sp. | reverse complement strand
AGGCGACGAACCCGTCGGCGCCGTCGGCGACGCCCGTCGAGTGCTGCGTGTAGCGCGCGCCGGTCGTCTGGCGCACCGCGTCCAGGTCGCCGTCGCGGATGCCGCCGAGGTAGAGCCGGCGGACGGTGTCGAGCAGTTCTCCCATGTCGGCCAGCGTGCCTGCCGCCCTCTGCCGGCGCCAGATGAAAAGCTGACCGTCGATGATCGAAAGTGGACAGGCGGTGCGGCGGCTCGGCTTCCGGCCGCCGGCCGGGGCCGACGCCGCCGAGGTGCTCGACCGCGCGGCGCTGCTGCGGCGCTTCGACGCAGCGTGGTTTCGCACGCCCGAGCGCCTGGACTTCCACCTCGTCGTGCTCACCGGCGCGAGGCCCGGCGTGCACGAGGTCGACTTCACGACCCTCACGCTGGCGCCACACAGCGCGCTGCTCCTGCACCCCGGGCAGGTCCACCGCTTCGTCCCCGAGGCGGCCTTCGCCGCGACCCTCGTCCTGATCCCGGACGCGACCGCCGCGCTCGGCGCCTCGGCGGCGTGGACCCCGGCCCGCCCGGCGACCGTCCGGAGGCCGGACGGACACGAGCGCCGCGCCTGGCAGCGGACGGTCGGCGCGCTGCGGGCCGAGCAGGCGCGCGTCGCGCACCACGGACCGGGCCCGGCGCTCGGGCTGCTCGCCCGGGCACTTCTCGCGCAGCTGGAGGCGGACGCCGGCCCACGCGCGGGCTCGGAGCTCTTCGTCGCCTTCATGGCTGCGCTCGAGCGCGACTTCCGCCACGAGCGGACGGTGCGCCGCTACGCCGAGGCGCTCGGGTACGTGCCGCGGACGCTGGACCGCGCCTGCCGGGACGCCGTCGGGCTCGGGGCCAAGGCGCTCGTGGACCGGCGCGTCGCGCTGGAGGCCCAGCGCCTGCTGGCGCTGTCGCCCGCGCCCGTCGAGGCGCTCGCTGCGGAGCTCGGCTTCACGCAGGCGACGAACTTCGTGCGCTTCTTCCGCGCCCACACCGGCGCGACGCCCGCGGCCTTCCGGCGCCGCGTCGGCCAGGGTGTGGCCGTAGCCTGATCAGGCGGGCAGGAAGCGCGCCGGCAGCGCGGCGAGGCCCTGCAGCGTGTTGTTGCGCAGCGGCGTCGGCGTCCCGGTCAGCACCCGCCCGACCCGCGGCAGCATCGCCTCCAGCAGCACGCGCAGCTCGAGCTTGGCCAGGTGCATCCCGACGCAGGCGTGCGGGCCGTTGCCCCAGCCCAGGTGGGCCGCCGTCGGGCGGTGCAGGTCGAAGCGATCGGGCTCGGCGAAGCGCCGCTCGTCGCGGTTGGCCGCCGCGAAGAGCAGGACGACCCGGGCCCCGGCGGGCAGGACCGTCCCGCCGACGTCGCGGTCCGCCGCCAGGCGGCGGGTGAAGCCCCGGACCGGCGAGGCCAGGCGGACGGTCTCCATCACCGCGGCCGGGACGAGCGCCGGGTCCCCGCGCAGCGCGTCCCACAGCCCCGGCTCCTCGCCGAGGGCCTGCACGAGGTGCGCGCCCGCGAGGATCGTCGTGTCCAGCGAGGGCGCGACGAAGTCGACGATCAGGGCGCGCGCCTCGTCCAGGCCGATCTCCCCGCGGGCGTGGGCGTCGAAGACGGACGCCGCCCAGCTGCCGCGGGCGACCGAGCCCGGCCGCAGCGACCGGGCGTGGCGCACGAGGCCGAGCGCCCGCGGCATCGTCCGCACGCTGCGGCGGTTCAGCGGCCCGAGGCCGTCGAAGGTCGCCGCCGCCCAGCGCAGCATCCGCTCGCCGCCGCCGGGGACGCCGACGAGCTGCGCGACGACCGTCGTGGGCAGGCGCGCGGCGACGTC
>CAZRLR010000674.1:0-1842 GCA_964600395.1 uncultured Conexibacter sp. | reverse complement strand
ATCGCCACCAGCTACCCGCGCCTGCTCGGACGCTGGCTCGCCACGCACGGCATCAGCGCCGACATCGTCACCATGCGCGGCGCGGTCGAGCTCGCCCCGCGCCTCAACATCGCGCGCTTCATCTGCGACCTCGTCTCGACCGGCGCGACCTTGGAAGCAAACGGCCTCGCCCCCGTCGCCGACGTGTTCGACAGCGAGGCGGTGCTGGTCCGCACGCTGAAGCCCATCGACGGCCCCCACGCCGAAAAGGTCGGCGCGCTCCTCACCCGCATCGACGGCGTCATCGCGACGCAGGAGAGCAAGTATATCGTCCTCAACGCCCCCGAGGAGGCGATCCCGGCGATCACCGAGATCCTGCCCGGCGCCGAGGCCCCGACCGTCGTCCCGCTGATCGGCCGCCCCGGCCACGTCGCGGTGCAGGCGGTCTGCCAAGAATCGGTCTTCTGGGAGACGCTCGAGCGCCTGAAGGGCGCCGGCGCCTCGGCGATCCTCGTCATGCCCATCGAAAAGATGATGATGTGATGCGCGTCGACTGGTCCGACCAAAGCACCCGCGCCGCCGCCCTCGCCCGCCCCCGCGGCCGCGACGATGCCGCGCTGCTGGACAGCGTGCGCGCCATCGTCGAGGCGGTCCGCGCCGGCGGCTGGGACGCGCTCGTCGCCGAGGCCACCCGCATCGACGGCGCCGCGCCGCAGCGGCTCGCCGTCGCGCCCTTCGCCGAGCAGGCCCGCGCCACGCTCCCCGCCGACGCGCAGGACGCAATGCGCCTCGCCGCGCGCCACATCGACACCTTCCACCGCCAGACGCTCCCGCGCGATACCGAGGTCATCCCCTACCCCGGCCTCAGCGTCGCCAAGGAATGGCGCCCATTGAAGCGCGCCGGCCTCTACGTGCCCGGCGGCAAGGCCCCGCTCTTCTCGACCCTGCTGATGCTCGCCATCCCCGCCCGCGTCGCCGGCGTCGAGGAACTGGTCGTCGTCACCCCGCCGCGCCCCGACGGCGGGCTCGACCCGGCCATTGCGCTCGCCGCCGAGCTGTGCGGGATCGAGGCGATCTGGACCGTCGGCGGCGCGCAGGCGATTGCCGCGCTGGCGTTCGGCGCGGGCGACATTCCCGCCGTCGACCGCATCTGCGGCCCGGGCAATGCGTGGGTCGCCGCCGCCAAGGCGCTCGTCGCGTCGCTTCCCGGCGGCCCCGGCATCGACCTTCCCGCCGGCCCCAGCGAACTCATGGTCATCGCCGACGACAGCGCCGACCCGGCGACCGTCGCCGCCGACCTGCTGAGTCAGGCCGAGCATGACGCGCAGGCGCAGGTGCTGCTGGTCAGCCCCTCGCCGTCGCTCATCGACGCCGTCGAGGCCGAGGTCGCGGCCCAGTCCGCGGCGATGGATGGCGGCCACGCCCCGGCGCGTTTCATCCGCTGCACCGACCTTGCCGAGGCGGTCGCCATCGCCAACGCCTACGCGCCCGAACACCTGACGCTGGCCTGCGAAGGCGCTGCAACCCTCGTCCCCTCGATCCGCGCGGCGGGCGCGGTGTTCGTCGGCCACCAGGCGGCGGAAAGCTTCGGCGACTATCTCGCCGGCTCCAGCCACGTGCTGCCGACCGACGGCGCGGCGCGCTTTACCGGCGGCGTCTCGACGCTGACCTTCATGACCGCGATGACGGTGCAGCGGATCGCCCCGCGCGCCGCCGCCGCGCTCGCCGCCCCGGCCGCCGCGCTCGCCCGCCTCGAAGGCCTCGAAGCCCACGCCCGCGCCGCCGAGGCGCGCGCCGCCGCACCGGTGCCGGCATGAGCGTCGTCCAGCGCCTCGCCCGTCCCGCCGTCCTCGCGCTGCCGCC
>CAZRLR010000673.1:0-1852 GCA_964600395.1 uncultured Conexibacter sp. | reverse complement strand
CCAATGCGGAGCACAAGCGGCACGAGCACGGACAAGCTATCAAACCACTGTGGCGACCGTCACAGCGATTGAATATAGCGGCCTGATCTGGTGTCCGACCGTAAGCACTGGCGCGTTCGTGGCGCGGCGCAATGGCAAGGTATTCATCACTGGCAATAGCGGCTTCCCGAAGTCGCATAACGGCGAGTGGGGCGGCACGGCACTCAAGCCGGCGCTTGAACCGATAACGATGGCGCGCAAGCCCCTGGCCGGAACGGTCGAGCAGAACTGGCGAGTGCATGGCACGGGGGCGCTGAATATCGACGGGTGCCGAGTCGATGCAGGCGATGGGCGCCCGATGATCCAAGCGGACCGTCGGCCGATGGGAGCTAACACCTACTCTGGGGCTGCCGATGGGTCAATTACCGGGAGCCGGCAAGTAGGTAGCACTACGCTAGGCCGCTGGCCAGCAAACCTGATCCACGACGGCAGCGACGAAGTAGTGGCGCTCTTTCCGCAGTCTTCCGGCGGTGGTTTTCCAAAGGATGTTGTTCGTTCTAGCCGTGGCGGAGAGTTCTGCCAGCGGTTTACAGACGAGTCTCGCCCGCAGCGCGTAAACATGGGCGACGCCGGCTCCGCCGCCCGTTTCTTCTACTGCGCTAAGGCCAGCCGCAAGGACCGCAACGAGGGCTGCGAGCACATGCAAGCCAAGCCGCTGCACTGGTCGAGCGGAAGCCAGAATCCTGGCAGCTTTCAATCCGAAGGCAAGGATAAGTCGAGCCAGAACAACCACCCCACCGTCAAACCAACCGACTTGATGCGCTACCTGTGCCGGCTGGTAACCCCTCCTGAAGGCACGGTGCTTGATCCGTTTGCAGGTTCTGGATCAACAGGGAAGGCGGCTGTTCTTGAAGGGTTTGACTTCATCGGGATTGAGCGCGAGGCGCAGTACGTTGAAATCGCGCGCGCTCGAATATCTGCGGTTAGCGCTCAGAAGAGGCTATTCGCATGAGGCGCGCAGCCAAGACCGACGCCAACCAAGGCGAGATCGTTGAAACCCTGCGCATGGTCGGCGCATCAGTGCAGCCGCTGCATGCCGTCGGCGATGGCGTCACAGACCTGCTGGTCGGATTCCGGGGGGCCAACTACCTGATCGAGGTCAAAGACGGGCGGAAGCCGCCGAGTGCCAGGAAGCTCACGCCGGATCAGGAGCGCTGGCATGGCGACTGGCGTGGCCAGGTTGCCATCGCCGAGTGGCCGGAGGATGCCCTGCGCATCATCGGGGCAACCCATCGAGACGCGGACAGATGAGGTTCCAACTCGATGAAGCCACGGAAAAGCACCGCATGGCCTGCGAGGCGCGAGACGTGATCAGGCGGGCAGGAAACGATGTGAAGGAAATCGCGGCGCGGCTCAAGCGCATCGAGGAAAAGCGCGGGCGACAGGCGGCAGAGGCGCTGCGGGACGAGATCAAACGGCAGAGGGCGGGGACATGAGGCCGACAGTAACAACCAAGCACCGGGAGCTTTCCGAGAAGATAGCGGCTGACGTTGAAGCCTTCCTTAGTCGCGGATGCAAGCCGACCGAGCACCGACCCGATGAGCGAGCGCGACCGCCGGTAGACCATTGGGAAGAACGGGTCAGCAGCGACTACAAGGCATTCCAGCATGCCAAGAGGGCGAAGCAATGAGCGCAGCAGAACTTATGTCAATGCTTGCCACGCACGGCCCTCGTATTACCGGCATGGGTTTTGGCGGGATACCGAGCCTCACCCCGCAGGATATTGCCGGTGCTCTCGGGATGGGCGGACTTGACCGGCCCGCGTACTGGTTTGGCCTGCTCAAGTACGCCGGAGACGATTCGGTCGCTCACC
>CAZRLR010000672.1:0-1855 GCA_964600395.1 uncultured Conexibacter sp. | reverse complement strand
GATAAAGTCATCTTGGAGAACGTCAAAGAATTCAATATCAAATATATCGACGAACAAAACGTCGAAGTTGATCCAGTCGATGCCCGGGCCATCGAATTGTATGCCAAGCTAGAAAAGAAAGCCTTTAGTGAACCAGTGACGGTTGATTACACGACAAGGATGGTGTTTAGAAATGACTAGTTTGCAAAAAAACCAGCAGGGAATGATTGTAGTTAGCGTTTTTCTTATCGTCGGAGCCCTACTAATTATCGGCATTTCACTGGCTGGCTATACCATGAGTCAGTACACCGTTGCCAACCGCAAGGTATTCTCGGCTAATGCCAACATGGTGGCCGAAGCCGGCATCGAACAATCCATGCAGCAGCTCAACCAGGATGACAACTTTGCTGGTTACAGCTCGACCCAGGTCTTCTTTAATAGCCAAACTCAAGGCCGCGGCACTTTCACCACCACTATCGAGAATGCCACCGACAGTAATACCAAGATTATCACGGCCACCGGCAATGTTTATAAATACAACCAGAACACCAATCCAATCAGCACCCGTAAAATTAAAGTAACAGTTGTCGGTACAACCTCAGAAGGCTACTCGGTTCACACCGGACCTGGCGGCTTGATACTTGGCGGCTCGGCTAATATAACTAACTCCGACGTGTTTGTTGGTGGCACCATCACCATGACAGGCGCCGCCCGCATTGGCACCAATTCCCAGCCCCTTGATGTCAACGTAGCCCACCAATCTTGTCCGACCGGCAACAACCCCGGGCCCACCTACCCCACAGTTTGTAGCTCGGGCCAACCGATTAGCTTGCAATATAGCACCTACATTTACGGCAACGTCTGTGCCACTGGCCAGACTAGTTACGGACCCAACCCAAGTAAGAATATCCAACCCGGCAATGGTGGCCAGGGCTTGATGTTAGGCTGTATAGCACCCACTGCCTCGCCACCGACCTATGACCGAGCCGCCCACATCGCCGGCATGACCACAACAGCAGCTGGCAACAGTAATGCCTATGTCTGTAACTCCTGGCCCTTCACTCGCAACTGGCCAGCTAATCTAAAACTGACCGGTAACGTGAATATTGGCGGCAGCTGTGATGTCACCATAAGCGGCGATGCCTACATCACCGGAAACCTAGACCTTGGAGGAGCAGCTCGCATCCGTGTCGCTAACAGCGTTGGAACTGATCGGCCGGTCATCGTGGTCGATGGCAACATCACAGTCGGCGGAGCTGCCCAGATCATCGCCAACAGCTCAGGCACCGGGGCTCACTTTATAAGCTTCCGCACCAATGCCGCCTGTAATCCCGCATGTACTACCTTGAGCGGCAACCAATTAAAGACCTCTCAAAATCTAGAAACAGTTAGAGTCGGCGGAGCCGCTAACTTACCGGGAATGATCTTCCAATCATATTGGGGTAAGATAACTCTAAACGGCAGTGGCAACCTGGGTGCAGCCGCTGGCCAAACTATCGACATGTCTGGCGCCGGCACCATCACCTTTGGCACAACTTTAACATCGGGCGAACGTAGCTGGACCATCACCAGCTATCAACAAAAGTTTGATTAGTCTTTATTACGCTTGCGGCGACGCTTACTGCCACCTTCACCGCGGTTAAGTAACCACAAGGCCACCAACTGAATCAGCACGACTGTACCAATAATCACACTGCTGGTATCCAGTAAGTTTTGGCCCAGAGGGACACTGGCCACCTGGTCTTTAACACTTTGCGGCAGCACCGGCAGCATAAAGGCCGCATAAACCACACTGGTAATAATTAACGGGAAGAAATTCAATACACCTTTGGTTCGCGACACACTGCCCTTCAGGAATAACGCTGTCAGTATAATC
>CAZRLR010000671.1:0-1868 GCA_964600395.1 uncultured Conexibacter sp. | reverse complement strand
GGCAGCGGGAAGCCCTGGAGGTTGTCGACCGAGGTGCTGAGGTTGTTGAACAGCTTGAAGCCGCCGCCATCCCACCCCGCATCGTGCGTACCCGACGTGTCGAGATGCGCCACGTAGTTGTTGAAGATGAACCCGGTGTTTGTCGTCCCGTCGTTCGAGATGAACAACTCGCCGGAAGTCATTGCGTTGGCGTGCAAATTGTAGCCGATATAGGCGTTGGTCAGCAGCTTGCCGGTCGCGCAACTGATATGCTGCGCCGCAGTGGCCGACAGCGTAAGCACGCGGTTGCCATCGGCCGGCGTCCCGCCGCACACGAAGTCCGCGCAACTGCCGACAAACGTGATGAACGCCGCATCGTCGGTGTCGATCGTGTACCAGTCGCACCGCGTGACCTTCAGACCGTCTGCGGTGTTATCCGCCCCCGTCGCCTTGATGCAGGTCAGGAAGTCCTCGTTGGTCGTGTTGTTCCTGAACTTGCAGTTGTCGATCCAGGCACCAGAGCCCGTCGAGATGTTGAAGCACGTCGCGACGTTGCTGTGACCCGAGGCGAAGTCCAAGCCGGACACAAACGCATCCGCGGCGCTGATCAGGTAGGTGACGGTCGTCGCGCCATCCATCAGGAAGCGCGGCCGCTGCTGCCCAACGCCCAGGCCAATCACCGACACGCCGGCCACGTCATGAGTGATGCCGCCGGCACCCGTGATCGTCTCTGCATGATTCGGCATGACCACGATCACGTCGCCCTGGTTGGCCGTGCACAGCGCAAACGCCGCGTCCAGCGTGCCGAGCGCCGTCTGCGGCGAACGACCGTCCGAGCCCGCAACCGCGCTGTCGACGTAGTAGTAGTTGCCGCGCCCCGAAATCGGATTGCCGACCGGGACGCCGTTGAACATAGGACCGTTCGGGCCGAGGCCGAAGCGCCGGCCCACGATCGAGCGATAGATCACCGCGCTCATGGCAGTGCTCTCCTTGCTGTGCAGATTTGCTTGTGGAGGCCGGGAAGCCCGCCGGTACGGGTGGCGCGAGACCGTCGCGCGGCGGGATGATGTGCTGACTACCAGGACGCCGTGGCGCCGACGCCCATCAAATCGATCTCAGTCGATACGGCCGTCGTAGCTGTAATGAGGAAATAATAGCTGGTGTTCTCGGTTATCGTTACGACCAGCGGACTCCGCCCAGCAGTCGACGCGTTCAGCGTTGTGTCGGCGGTGACGCTGAGTGTCGACGAGAGTTGCGCAATCGACGCCTCGGTCGGAGTCGCACCTCCGGTATACTTGCGCAGATTGACTTGGATCGATGCAGTATTGCCAGAGGATCGAATGCCGCCCGACAGAAAGAACCCCGTCAGGGTATCGCCCGGTCGCACGCCCGACAGAGGCACCACCAGCGTGCTTCCAGTTTGGGACGCCGGCAGCGTCGCCATCAGCCCGGTGTCGACGCTGCCGCCGCCCAACACCCACCCGGCCGTCGCGCCGATCTTTGCTTGAGCGTTCAGGATGCGGCTGTAGGGGACCACCCCCCTTGCGGCTCGCTGGTAGGACACGCAGACCCAGTTGGCGCCGCCGAGAGAGGCGAACACAGCCGTGTCATTGGCGGCGGCAGTGATGTCGACCGATCCAGGCAGGATGAGCGAGGTCGCGTTATGCGTGAGCGGGACGGCCCCGGTGAATTGGACGATCTTGAGAGTGCCAGCGACGGCATAGCCAAGGGCGGAAATGCCCGTTACACCGCTGATTTGGATGAGTTGCTCGGCAGTGCTGGAAAAGTCGTTAACGGCCCAGGTGCTGGACGCCAGCACGGGAACAGCCGAGCTTGTGGTCAGGCCGACCGCGCCAGGGACATCGACCGAGGCCCCGGAGAGGCATGAA
>CAZRLR010000670.1:0-1873 GCA_964600395.1 uncultured Conexibacter sp. | reverse complement strand
TGACGTCGTGGCCGGCGGCCTGCAGCGCGTCGAGGGCGTGGACGGACGTCGAGCAGTGCGGGTTGTGCAGGAGGGTGAGGGACACGCACGCAAGCCTACGCGGCGCCGATCGCCCGTCGCATCGCGCCGCGCAGGCGGTCCAGCCCCGCCGGATCACCGAGTAGCCGCGTCGCCACGCTGCCCCCCGAGGCGAGGCTGTGCAGCTCGAAGGCGACGTCGGCGGGGTCGCGTCCGGCGGGCAGATCGCCGGCGTCCTGCGCGACGCGCGCCTCGCGCTCGAGGACCGCGAGCCAGCGGCGCACGGCGTCGGCCGCGTCGTCGTGCAGCGCCCCGGGGCGGGCGTCGTACTCGACCGAGGCGGTCGTGACGAAGCAGCCGCCGGGGAAGACGCCGTCGCGCAGGTGGGTGATCCAGGCGTCGACGATCGCCTCCAGGCGCGCGCGCCCGGGCTCGGCCGCGGCGGCCGGGCCCCAGACGGCGTTGGTGAAGCGCGCGATCGCCGCCGCCAGCACGTCGCGCTGCAGCGCCTCCTTGTCGCCGAAGCGCCCGATGAGCCCGCTCTTGCTCATCCCCAGGCGGTCGGCCAGGCGCCCGATCGTGATGCCCTCAAGCCCGTCGACGGACGCCAGGTCGACCGCCGCGCTCACCGCCGCGGCCCGGCTGTCGGCGACGTCGGCGGCAGAGCGGCGGGCCATGGGTCCGATCTTACAATACGAACGATCGTGCTGTATAACGGGTGGACACGGCGGCCCGCCCGGGCCGCAACCGACGAAGAAGAGGAACGCGAGATGCAGCTGACGTGGCTGGGCTGGGCCGGGGTGGAGCTCGAGGCCGACGACGGGACGACCCTCGTGATCGACCCCGTGCAGGACGCGGCGGCGGTCTTCGCGCCGTTCGGCGAGCGCGTGGCGGACATGCCGCTGCCCGCTGTCGTCCCCGCGCGGGCCGGCCGTGCGGTCGCCGGGCTGCTCACCCACCTGCACCGCGACCACGCCGACGCCGCCGCGCTCACCGCCGCCCTGCGACCGGGCGCGCCGGTGTACGAGCCCCCGGCCGGTGGCGGCGGGCCCCTGGAGGAGCTCGCGCTCGCCCAGGCCGAGCACGAGCTGCACGACGCCGGGCTGCCGCGCCACCGTGTCGACCCGTGGACGACGGTGACCGCCGGGCCGTTCGCCTGCACGGCCCTCCCGGCGAGCGACGGCACCGGCGACCCGCAGGTCGCGTGGCTCGTCGAGGCCGGCGGGGTGCGGGTGCTGCACCTCGGCGACACGCTCTACCACGGCGCCTTCTGGCGGATGGCGTTGCGTCACGGCCCGTTCGACGTCGTGCTCGTCCCGGTCGACGGCCCTGTCATGACGTTTCCCCACCGCCAGCCGGCCAGCCCGCTGCCCGGGGTCATGGATCCGCGGCAGGGGGCGGTGGCCGCCCAGGTGCTCGGAGCCCGCCTGGCGATCCCGATGCACGACGAGGGCTACGAGCTGGACGGGCTGTTCGAGCCCGTCGCCGGCGCCGCGGAGCGATTCCTCGTCGAGGCGGCCGTCCTCGGGGTCGACGCCCGCCGCCTGGCCGTCGGCGAGAGGATCGCGGTCGACGTCGCGGTCGACGTCGCCGGGTAGCGGCGGGGCGTCAGCTGCCGCCGGCCGCCGCCCACGGCTAAGGCGGCCGGGGGCAGGTGCCGATGACCGTGGCATGGACCCGCTGCCCGTCCACGGGCCCCTGCTCGACCCCCCGCCCTCCACCGGCAGCGCCCGGTGAGGGACCCCTCCGGCGCGGCGGACGTCGACGGCCTCATCGAGCAGGGCCTGCGCCAGCTGGCGGGCGTGGCGATCGTCTTCTTCGACCACGACATGCGGATCGTCGGCCTGCAGGGCGG
>CAZRLR010000669.1:0-1900 GCA_964600395.1 uncultured Conexibacter sp. | reverse complement strand
GTCGCCAACGATGCGGCGCGCGCGTTCGCGGCGTCGTCCGGGGGGACGCCGCTGAACCTCCTCGTCGAGAGCGCCGGTGCGCGCTCGGTGACCGCCCACATCCTCGGCGGCGCGGTGATGGGGCAGACCGCCGCCGAAGGCGTCGTCGACGGCCGCCACGAGGTCCACGGCCATCCGGGGCTCTTCGTCGCCGACGCCGCCGCGATCCCGGTCAACCTCGGCGTCAACCCGTCGCTGACGATCACCGCGCTGGCCGAGCGCTTCGCCGCGCAGTGGCCGGCCAAGGCGGACGACGACGAGGCCGCGCCCGCACCCGACGCCGCGGCCGCCGCCCCGCTGCCCACGTCCCTCGGTGCCCTGCGCAAGCGCTGGTCGGCGCTGCCGGCGCCGCCCGAACAGGCCCTCGTCGGCACACGCCCGGCCGTCTTCGTCGGCCCGGCGCTGCTGCGCCGCGTGTCGCCGCCGGGGCTCGGCCTGCTCGGCCTGCCGGGGTGGTACGGCAAGCGCTTTGAGCGCGACGAGGAGGGCGGCCTGCGCGGCACGAACCTCCTGCGCGACGGCAACGGCGACCGGCTGCGTGAGCACCTGCAGATGCGGGCGACCGTCGAGCCGTCCCGCGTGGACGGGGCGCCCGCGCTCGTCGTCACCTACGCCGCCGACGCGCCGCTGCCGTGGCGGCACGTCCGCGACGAGTTCCGGGACGTCGGGGACGGGACGCTCCTCGGGATGACGGTCGTGGACCGGCCGGGTCTGCGGCGCACCGGGACCCCGTTCCTGCTCGGCGAACGTGAGACCGGTTCGCGACCCTGAAGGGGTTTCCGCACGAACGACGCGGGAGTAGCGTCCTGCGGGTGTCCACCCCGCACCGTCGTGTCCTCGCCGCACTCGTCGCCCTCGTGGCCCTGGGCGCAACGATCTCGGCGCAGGCGGCGACCAGGCCACCGTCGCCGTCGTCCTACAAGGTCAAGACGAAGATCGCCAAGCTCCAGGTCGACGTGGCCGGTTACGTCGAGACCCGGCGGCTGAAGGACACGACGTCCGACTGCTTCCCGGGTGAGCGGTGGATCCAGACGAACACCTTCGACTTCGAGACGGGCCGCTACGTCAACCTGTCGATCAAGACGATCAAGGCGCCGGGGGTTCCGGCGATCACGACCTCGTCGTTCAGCAAGGCCGGCGGCACCGCCACCGTCAAGGGCGCGATCTCCGACTACCGGTCGACGAACTACTGCAAGGAGGCGCCGGCGAAGCTCGAGGGTCCGCCGACGTGCGCGACGAACCGCGGCAAGATCGCGATCGCGCTCACCCCCGGTGACGTCCCCGAGGACGACGGCGAGCTCGCCCCGCTCCGGGGCCGCCCGCTGAACGTCGTGATCAAGCGCGCCGGTGGCGGGAAGGATCCGGCCGCGTGCACCGGGACGGGCGCCCAGTCGGTGTCGGGGAAGGACACGGCCGTCAGCGTCGTCGGCACGTCCCCGGTGGCCGCGATCGCCGACATCCTGCCCACGGGCCTGGACACGATCAAGGTCTTCGCGATCCGCAAGAACCAGCGGATGCGCCGGGCGATCGTCATCGACGGCCCGTGCTCGAAGGTCCGCGTCGTCACGACCCCGCCGCCCGGGGCCAGCCCGAGCCCCGGCGCCTTGAACGCCGACGGCGACTGCTGGCTCACCGGCAAGGTCGTGCTGACCATCCGCAGCCGGCGCTGAGCGCGCGCCGGCCGCCGGCCGTTCGTGCGACAACGCGTCACCTATGCTGCGCCGCAGTGATCGGCTTGGGACAGCCGCTCGTCGAGCGGGATAAGGATCTGGCGGCGCTCGACGGCGTCGTGCGCCGCGCCCTCGCCGGGACGGGTGAGGTCGCTCTCGTCGAGCCCGCGGCCGGCCTGGGCAAGAGCCGG
>CAZRLR010000668.1:0-1916 GCA_964600395.1 uncultured Conexibacter sp. | reverse complement strand
AGGAGGTCAAGGTCGCCTGGGAGATCCTCAAGGCGCTGAAGCTGCGCGAGCGCGGTCCCGTCCTCATCGCCTGCCCGACCTGCGGGCGCCTGCAGTTCGACATGGACTCGGTCGTCAACGAGGTCGAGCACCGCCTGCAGGCCTACGCCGACCCGATCGAGGTCTCCGTCCTGGGGTGCGGCGTCAACGGCATCGGCGAGGCCCGCCACGCGGACTTCGGCATCTCCGGCGCGAAGGACGCGGGCGTCGTCTTCGCCAAGGGGGAGCTCATCCGCAAGGTCCCGACCGCCAACCTCGTCGACGCGCTGTTCGAGGAGATCGACAAGTTCTACGAGGCCGGCAAGCAGGTCGTCTTCGACGACGCCGAGTCCGCGGCCGCCAAGCAGTGGCTCGCCGAGAACGAGGACATGACGGCCGACACGCCCGAGCGCCGCGCCGCCGCCGAGAAGGCCAAGGCCGACGAGGAGGCCGCCGCCGCGCTCGCCGCCGCCGCGCCGAAGGTGGACGAGGCGGCCTCGCCGACCGCCGGCCGGCGGTTCACGCGCACGTCGTGATCGCCCGCCGGGCCCTGTCGGTCACGGCCCTCTGCACGCTGGCGATCCTCCTGCTCGACGCGCTCGTCGTCGACGAGGCGACCCCGATCGGCGACGACCGGATCTACGAGCTGATGGCGCAGGATCCGACGGCGACGCACACGTTCCCGTTCGCCTACCGGATCCTCGTGCCGTGGACGGTCAACGTCCTGCCGTTCGGGCACACCTTCTCCTTCAGCCTGCTCGCGTGGCTCGCGACGGGCGCCTGCGGCGGCGTGACCTACGTCCTGCTGCGCCGCTTCGACGTCGGCGACCACCTCGCGGTCGCGCTGGCGCTCGTCTTCGCGACGTCGCCCGGCCTGCTCGTCGTGAGCCTGCGCGACGGACGCAACCCGGACGCGGCGACGCTGCTGATCATGCTCGTCGCCGTCCTGTGCATGGTCGACCGGCGCCCGCGGGCGCTGGCGGCCACGCTCGTCGTCGGCGCCTTCGTCCGCGAGTCGGTGCTCTTCCTCATGCCGCTGACCTACGCCGTGTGGGCGACGCGCTGGGCCGACCGCGAGGCGCTCAGGCGGACGCTCGCCGTCTGCGCGCCGGCGCTCGTCGTGTACGGCGCCCTGCGCCTCGGCATCCCGACCGTCGGCCGCGAGCAGGTCAACGGCTACGGGGACGGTCTGCTGGAGGGGCGGGTGAAGAACCTACAGCGGGGCTTCGACGACGGCTGGACGCAGGCGCGGCGGCTGTTCGTCGCCTTCGGGCCGCTGTGGCTCGTCGCGCCGCTCGCCGTGCGGGACACGCCGTTCGTCCGGCGCGCCCTCGTCCTCGTCGGCTGCTGCCTCGTCGCGATGACCTTCGCGCTGGACTGGGGGCGCGTCATCCTGCTCGCCGCCCCGGTCGTCCTCGTGGCCGCCGGCGTCGCGCTGCAGCGCCGCCCGCGCCTCGTGGCACCGATCCTCGCCGGCTGCGCGCTGCTGAACGTCGGCTACGCGATCCATATGGACCGCAGCGGCGTGCGCGAGAACATCGACCACAACACGCCGCCGCCCTACCCGGTCCAGTAGGGCTCCGGGGCCCGCCGCCGCTCCGGCGGCGCGTCGGCCGGGGTCAGCGTCGCGGCGTGACCTTCTGGGTCGCGCTGGCCGTCAGCTGCGGCAGCTCGCCCGGGCCGGTCGCCGGCAGCAGCGTCGTGAAGCGGTAGGTCGCGGTCGCCGGCAGCGAGCGCGTCACCGACCAGAAGCCGGCCGCGTCCGTGTCGCGCTCCACGACCGTCTTCCAGCCGCTGCCCGAGCGCACCTGCAGCGTCACGCGCGTGGGGCCGTCGCCGGGGCGCACCTGCCCCCAGAAGCGCGCCTTGCGCCCGGGCAGGGCGTCGACGTGGAACGG
>CAZRLR010000667.1:0-1919 GCA_964600395.1 uncultured Conexibacter sp. | reverse complement strand
TCGCCGGGGACGCGGACCTGCGCCGCCGCGTCCCGGTCGAGGGCCCGCTCGAGCTCGAGGCGCTCGCGGGCAGCTTCAACGAGATGCTCGTGCGCCTGGGCCGCGCGGCCGACGAGCGCAACACCGCGCTGGCGGCGACGCGCCGCTTCGCCGCCGACGCCGGGCACGAGCTGCGCACCCCGCTGACGAGCGTGCAGGCGTCCCTCTCGATCATCGCCCGCCACCCGGGGATGGACCCCGACCAGCTGCGCCAGCTCGCCGACGGCGCGCTGGCCGAGCAGCGCCGCCTCGTCCACCTGCTCGACGGCCTGCAGGCGCTCGCCCGGGGGGACGCCAACCCCGTGCAGCACGCGGTCGTCGACCTGACCGATGTCGTCGCCGCCGCCCTGGAGGCCGCGCGCTCGCGCCACCCGTCCACGACGTGGGACGCGTCGCTGCCCGACGAGGAGACCGGCCCGCGCGTCGTCGGCTGGGAGCCGGGGCTGCGCGTCATGGCCGACAACCTGCTCGAGAACGCCGCGCGCCACGGCCGCGAGCAGGCCGGGACCGTCCGGGTGACGCTCCGCGACGAGGGCGCCACCGCGACGCTGACGGTCGAGGACGACGGGGACGGCGTCGCGGAGGCCGATCGCGAGCGGATCTTCGAGCCCTTCGCCCGCGCGCAGGGCGCCGACCGGCCGGGCTCCGGGCTGGGGCTCGCGCTCGTCGCCCAGCAGGCCGGGCACCACGGCGCGACGGTCACCGTCGACGCGTCGCCGGAGCTCGGCGGCGCCCGCTTCCGGATCCGCTACCCGACGGCGCGCAGCAACCGCCCGGCGAACGTCGCGAACGCCTCGGGCGTGTAGGCCTCGGGGTCGGTGAGGACGAGGCGCATGGCCTCCTCCCCGGCCGCGATGAGCATCCGCGCCGCGAGGTCGGGGTCCACGTCGGGCAGCCTCGGGTCGGCCGTCGTCGCCCACCGCACGAGCTCGGTGAGCTGACGGCGCACGAGCGCGCGACCGGCCTCGACCTCCGCGCGCACGAGCTGTGGCGTCTCGCCCGCGGGCAGGAGGATGAGCCGCCAGGCCTCCGGGCGCGACTGGACCGCCTCGAGCAGGCCCCGGGCCCCGTCCTGCAGCAGCTGCTCGGGCGTCGCGCCGGCCAGGTCGGCCGGCAGCGCGGACTCGAGCGTCCCCAGGGCGCGTTCGCGTTCGCGCTCGAGCAGGGCCATCAGCAACGCCTCGCGCGTGCCGAAGGTCCGGTAGACGACGGGCTTGGCGACGGCCGCCGCCCGCGCGATGGCCTCCATCGAGGCGCCGGCGTAGCCGTGCTCGCCGATGAGCTGCAGCGTGGCGTCCAGCAGCTGCTCGCGGCGCTCGCCCGGGGGCACGCGCGGGGCGTAGGGGCGGCGGCTCGGCGGCGCGGACATCGCCTTCAAGCTTGACACGCACGACGGTCCGACCTGATGATACGGTGGCGTAACTTCGCGGGGGCGTCTTGCGGTCCTGCGTGTCAGAGCCTCACGAAAGGGCCACACCATGCCGTCCGCCACCCTGGAAGACCTCGCCGCCCAGGCCCGCCGGGACCCGGCCTCGATCACGCCGATCGAGCTGGCGGCAGTCGTCCGGGCCACGCCGCCGCAGACCCTGAGGGCCGCCGCGGGCGGCGAGCTGCGGGACCTGACGATCGGGATCGTCCTGGACCGCCTGCCCGAGTTCGTCGACGGCACCCGCTGGGACGGCGAGCCGGTGCGGATGGCGCTGCGCCTCACCGGCCGGGCCGACGGTCGCGACGACGTCGTGGTCCTGGCGCTCGACGGGACGCGCGCGGTCGCCGACCGCGACGCCGGCGGCCCGCCGCCGGACGTCGAGATCGAGGCCGACGCGCTGGACCTGCTGCTGCTCGTCACCGGGCAGGAGCACGCCGCCCTGCTGTTCCTC
>CAZRLR010000666.1:0-1919 GCA_964600395.1 uncultured Conexibacter sp. | reverse complement strand
CGCTCGCGGCCGGTGTCCCCTACGCGCGCCACGTCGCGCGCGCGGCGCGGCCCTGGGGGTTGCGCCGCGGGCCGGTCGTCGCGGGCACCCGGGTGGTCGCGGACGCCGTCGGGGCCGTGGCGCTGGTCGTCGGCAGCGTGCGCGCCCGGCGCCCGCTGCTGTGAGGCCTCCGGGCTGGTAACGGGCGCGAGGGTCAGGTGTAATCCGGCCTATGCCGCCGTCCGACACGCTCGAGGCCCTCGCCGACACCTTCGCCCTCGACGCCGCGACGGACCGCAAGCGGATGCTCGTCATCGTCAACCCGTACGCGACGACCGTCTCGGACCGGCTGAAGAACCTCGTCGTCTACGCGCTGCAGGGCCGCTACGAGGTCGACGCGATCGACACGAAGGCGAAGAACGACGCAACGGCCATCGCCCGCGAGGCGGCGCTCGAGGGGTACGACGTCGTCGTCGCCTTCGGCGGGGACGGCACCGTCAACGAGGCGGCGAACGGGCTGCTCGGCTCCGACACGCCGCTGACCTGCCTGCCCGGCGGGGGGACGAACGTCTACGCCCGGCTCCTGGGGATCCCGAACGACATCGTCGACGCGACCGAGCACCTGCTGCGCGTCGCCGACGACTTCGCGCCGCGCAAGGTCGACGCCGTGCGCGTCAACGACCGCGTGTTCACGTTCTGCGCCGGCCTCGGCCTGGACGCGAGCGTCACCGAGCGCGTCGACAGCCACCCCCGCCTCAAGCACCGCTTCGGCGCCTATTACTTCATGGTCGCCGGCCTGAAGATCTTCACGAGCCGCTACGTCGCCCGGCCGCCGCGGATGACGATCACGCTGCCCGACGGCGAGCAGCTGCACGGCGTCACGACGCTCGTCCAGAACGCCGACCCGTACTCGTACTTCAAGGAGATCCCGCTGCACCTGGCCGAGGGCGCGACGCTCGACAGCGCCACGGTCTCGGGCGTCGTGCTGCGCCGCGCCACCCCGACGATCATGCCCGGCGTGATCTACCGGATGCTCTCGCCGAAGGCGCGCCTGGCCCGCCACCGTGCGGTCGACGCGTTCCGCGACGTCGACGGGCTGACGATCACGAGCGCCGACGGACGTCCGATCGCGCTGCAGGTCGACGGAGACTTCATCGGCGACGTCACCGAGGCGCGCTTCGAGGTCCTGCCGGGCGCGCTGACCGTCGTCAGCTGAAGCGAGCACACCCGCCGGGTCCCGGTGGGCATCCGCCCACCGGATGGCCACCGGCACTCGATGCCTGCCCGCCGCCGAGTCCCGGTGGCCCGTCGCTCAGCGGATGCCGAACGGGACTCGCGACCGGGTGGGCGTGGGCACCGCGTCGGCCGGCCTGACCGCCATCCGCGGGCCCCGAGGGCCGATCGTGTGGGCCTATGACCCCGCAGGATCGGCCCTCGACTGATCGCGCGCCGCGAGGGCCGATCGTGTGGGCCCATGGCCCCGCAGGATCGGCCCTCGGTTCCGGGTTTCGCCGGTCGACGCGGCAGCCGCTGACCCGGTGCCGCGGCGAGTGCGCCGCGAGGCGCCCCCGGATCAGCCCGCGCCCGGGGTGACGCGGTAGGCGTCGAAGACGCCGTCGATGTTGCGCAGGCGGTTGATCGTGGCCTTGAGCGCGCGGGTGTCCCCCACCTCGACCACGAAGCGGTTCTGGACCATCGGGGTGCTGACGACGCAGCGTGCTTCGACGATGTTGATGCCCGCCTCGGCGAAGGTGCGGCTGAGGTCCTCGAGCATGCGGTTGCGGTCCCAGCCGTCGACCTGCAGCTCGACCTTGAAGGAGGTCTCGTGCTCGCCCTCCCAGTGCACGCGGACGAAGCGCTCGGGGTCCTTGCGCAGGGCGGCGGCGTTCGGGCAGTCGTCGCGGTGGATCGTGATGCCGCGCCCGAGCGAGACGTAGCCG
>CAZRLR010000665.1:0-1919 GCA_964600395.1 uncultured Conexibacter sp. | reverse complement strand
GCGGTCAAGATGCGCCTTGGCGCTTGCAACAAGGGCCTTGGCCTTGACGCGCGCCTCCTCCTTGCGCTGCCCGGGCAGGCGCAGGATCGATCCGGCCAGCCCGGCCTTCATGCGGGCGTGCTGCCCGACCATGACGTTCTCGAGCGCGCTCATCGTGCCGAAGAGACGGATGTTCTGGAAGGTCCGCGCCATGCCGAGCGACGTGATCTTGTCCGGGCGCGTCCCGGTGATGTCCTTGCCGTCGAACGTGATCGTGCCGTAGGTCGGGCGGTAGAGCCCGGTCAACAGGTTGAAGAACGTCGTCTTGCCGGCGCCGTTGGGCCCGATGATCGAGACGATCGACTTCTCCGGGATGGAGAACGACACGTCGTTGACCGCGACGAGTCCGCCGAAGATTTTCGACGCGCCGTCCACGACCATCAGCTGCCTGCCGGGGGCGGGCGCGTCGGCCGCGGGGGCCCCTCCGGGGTTGGTGTCCACCGTGTCCTGGCTCATGTGCGCGGCTCCTCGAGGCCCTGCTCGCCGATGCCCTCGGTGAGCTCGATCTTCCGCCGCCGTTCGGGCAGCAGCCCTTCCGGCTTGAGCACCATCCCGATGACGAGGAGGAAGCCGAAGATGCCGAAGGACAGCTGCGACAGCTCGAAGTCCAGCCCGATCGAGCCCGGCACGCCGTTCAGGACGTCCGGGATCAGCGAGTAGTTGATGAACGTGAGCGCGATCGCCCCGATCACGACGCCCCAGATCGACCCGAGGCCGCCGAGGATGATCATCGAGAGCACGAAGATCGAGAACGAGAACTTGAACGAGTTCGCGTTGACCGTCGTGGCGAAGAAGCCGAGGAACGAGCCGGCCATGCCGCCGAGCGCGGCGCCCATGGCGTAGGCCAGCAGCTTCGTCTTGACGAGCGGGACGCCCATCGACGCGGCGGCGATCTCGTCCTCGCGGATGGCGATCCAGGCCCGGCCCAGCCGCGAGTCGCGCACGGCGATGACCGCCAGGAGCGCGATGACGACCATGCCGAGGGCGAGCCAGTACCAGGGTCGCAGCTCGAGCGCGCTGAGCGGCTCCTTCATGAACGGCAGCTTCGGCTTGTCCAGCGGGCCGATGCCCTGCTGCCCCGCGGTCAGCGGGTAGTTCTTGCCGAAGATGTGGATCTCGTCGCCGTTGACGGCGAAGCGGTAGATGATCTCGCCGAAGGCCAGCGTCACGATCGCGATGTAGTCGCCGCGCAGGCGCAGGGTCGGCAGGCCGATGACGATGCCGGCCAGGCTGCACAGGATCATCGCGATGACGATCACGAGGAAGAAGTTCAGGTGCACGCCGGGGATCTGCTCGACGAAGTCCGTCACCGCCACGTGGACGTCCGCGTCCGTGTAGAACGTCGAGGCGAACCACCCGACCGAGTAGGCGCCGACCGCGTAGAACGCGACGTAGCCGAGGTCCAGGAGGCCGGCGAAGCCGACGACGACGTTCAGGCCGAGCGCCATGACGACGTACGACAGGGCGAGCACGCAGTCGTTGATGAAGCCCGACGTGGGCTCGAAGGCGAACGGGAGCAGGACCGCGAAGATCAGCGCCGCGGCCACGAGCGCGCGGTTGCCGTTCTTCGACAGGCTCACCTTGGGCAGAGACGGGCCCTTGCGGGCGGGCTCCTCCGCCGTCGGGGCCGTGCCCGCTGCGGGATCGATGGTGCTCATCCTGCCTCCCTCGTCTGCTCGCCGATCAGGCCCTGCGGACGGAACACCATGATCATGATGAGGTAGCCGAACACGACGGCGGAGACCCACTGGCCGCCGATGCGGTTGTCGGCCAGCTCCTGGATGACGCCGATGACCAGGCCGCCGAGGACGGCGCCCTTGAGGTTGCCGATGCCGCCCATGACGGCCGCGGTGAAGGCGATCAGGCCGGCCTGGAAGCCC
>CAZRLR010000664.1:0-1923 GCA_964600395.1 uncultured Conexibacter sp. | reverse complement strand
TCATCGCGATCGAGCGCCGCGCCTTCCCGACGCCGTGGTCGCTGGCGATGTTCGTCCTGGAGATCTCCAAGCCCAGCGGCATCTGCCTCGCGGCCTGGGAGCCCTCCGCCGGCGGCCGCCGCGACGGCGGCGAGCAGATCCGCGGGTACCTCATCTGCAGCCGCTACGACACGATCTGGCACGTGATGAACGTCTCGGTCGACCCCGACGTCCGGCGCCAGGGCGTGGCGACGACGCTGCTGAACGGGCTGCTGGACCGCGTGAACGACCCCGGCGCGCAGTACACGCTGGAGGTGCGCCCGTCCAACGCCGGGGCCATCGCGATGTACGAGCGCTTCGGCTTCCTCACCGCCGGGATCCGCCGCCGCTACTACCAGGACAACGGGGAGGACGCGCTCATCATGTGGCGCACCCCGGCGACGCTCGAGGGCCGTCTGGACGACGTCCCCAACGCCTGGCCCGTCCCGCCGACGAAGCAGACGAACCTGCCGTGATCCTCGCGCTGGAGACGAGCTGCGACGACACCTGCGCCGCCGTCGTGACCGACGACGGGCGGATCCTGTCGAACGTCATCTCCTCCCAGGCGGTGCACGACGCCTACGGCGGGGTCGTGCCGGAGATCGCCTCGCGCCAGCACCTGCAGCTCATGAACCTCGTCGTGGACGACGCGCTGGCGCAGGCCGGTGTCGGCCTGCGGGACGTCCGGGCCGTCGCGGCGACCCGCGGCCCCGGGCTCGTCGGCGCGCTGCTCGTCGGCTTCGCGACCGCCAAGGCGCTCGCGCTGGCCGGCGGCCTGCCGCTGATCCCCGTCGACCACCTGCAGGGCCACGTCGCGGCGAACTTCCTCGTGGACGCCGACGGCGGGCCGGGCCTGGAGCCGCCGTTCGTCTGCCTCGTCGTCAGCGGCGGGCACACGTTCGTCGCCCGCGTGGACGACCACCGCTCCTTCACCGTCCTGGGCAGCACCCTGGACGACGCGGCGGGCGAGGCGCTGGACAAGGGCGCGCGCCTGCTCGAGCTGCCGTTCCCCGGCGGCCCGCACATCGAGCGCCTCGCGGCCCAGGGCGATCCGCACGCCTTCGCCTTCCCGGTCGCGCGCGGCGTCCCGGGCCTGGACATGAGCTTCGCCGGCCTGAAGACGGCGCTGCTGTACGCCGTCCGCGACCTGGACGCAGAAGCGCCGGGCGGCGCCCAGGCCCGCGCGGCCGACCTCGCCGCGTCCTACCAGCACGCGGTCGTCGAGCAGTTGGCCCGGCGCGTGGAGCGGGCGCTGGAGCTCACGGGTCTGGACCGCCTGGCGATCGGCGGCGGCGTGGCCGCCAACGGGCCGCTGCGCGAGCGCCTGCGCGGCCTGGCCCCGACGGTCCACGTCCCGGCCCGGGCGCTGTGCACCGACAACGCGGCGATGATCGCCAGCGCCGCGCGCTTCGCCGAGCCGGCGCCCGCCGCCGACGTGGCGGGCCTGAACGTGTACGCCACCGAGCGCCGCGGCGCGTGACGGCGCCGACCGTCACGCTCTACGGCCGGCCGGGCTGCCATCTGTGCGACAACGCCCGCGCGGCGCTGCTGCGGCTGCAGGGCGAGCTCGCATTCACCCTGCAAGAGGTGGACATCGAGTCCGACGACCGCCTGCACCGGGCCTACCTGGAGCGCATCCCCGTCGTCGCGCTGGACGGGGAGGAGCTGTCGGACTTCTTCGTCGACGAGGCCGACCTGCGCAGGCGGCTGTCCCGTCGGGCGAACCACTAGAGTCAGGCCCTCGGATGAGCGCTGGAGATCTCACGAGCCAGGCGGCCATGCCCCCGGCGCCCGAGCGCCTCTCCATGGGCGTCGCGGCGCGCCTGGCCCGCTACCTGCAGGTCCTCACCCAGGCCAAGCGCGAGGGCAAGGAGACGGTCTCCAGCCAGGAGCTGTCCTCCTGGA
>CAZRLR010000663.1:1704-1923 GCA_964600395.1 uncultured Conexibacter sp. | reverse complement strand
GCAAATTTTAAACAAAGATAGTATCTGTTTGTTAACGGTTGACAGTGATACCTTGTGTTGTGCGAATTTGCGTGATGCAGACTTGTATTGTGCGAATTTGCATCATGCAAATTTATATGGTGCAAACTTGCGCGGTGCAGATTTGCGTTATGCAGATTTGCGTTATGCAGATTTGCGTTATGCAGACTTGCGTTATGCAGACTTGCGTTATGCAGACTT
>CAZRLR010000663.1:0-1604 GCA_964600395.1 uncultured Conexibacter sp. | reverse complement strand
GCGTGCTGCAAATCTGTGTGATGCAAATTTGCGTGATGCAAACTTGCGTGATGCAGACTTGCGTGCTGCAGACTTGCGTGCTGCAAATCTGTGTGATGCAAATTTGCGTGATGCAAACTTGCGTGATGCAAAGATAAATTGGAATTCACATAATTTAATAGCTGAAATACTTAGACAGAATGCCAGAGAAGATATAGAGAAACTGCAAATTCCAGGCTTAATAAGATTATTAAACGATAAGTGCTGGGAGTATTTTCTAAAGTTAGATCATCCACAAAAAGGTTGGGCTATACAAGTGCTAAAAGATTATGGATGTAAGAAGATTACTAATTAGGACAACCAGCCTGCTATTTTTGCACGTTTTTCCAGCATTTTCCAGCATTTTTGAGATTTTCAAAGAAACTTTAGCTCTCCTGACACCCACATTAATCACACAAGAAACGAGAACTTATATGAGTGATTTTTGAAACATCAAAAATTGAGAAAGTGATTGTCTTCCCGGACCAAGTTTTCAGGTGACACCCATTATGTGTTTGACTAAGTTGGAGTCATTCCCAGTAGAGACGAATACTGGGTATAAAGTGTTTATACAACGCCCGCAGAAGGATCTAAGATGAATTTTGACCATCCAATTGTCGTGTTGAAAAATGGATTACGGGTAGTGAACTTTAGTTCACCTCATCCATTTGTATTTGATGATGGGAGTGAGTTGCCAGCAGTTCCAGGTGAAGTCTCCCGTCACCTGATGTTGGAACAAAGTGAAGTGGAGCACAATCGAGGGTCATACTTCGATGTTCGGTTATCCTTCCAGATGAGTGATGCGATTCGGGTGATGCTGGAAAAGTTGGTAAACAATCCAGAAGTGGACATCATTATTGTCCCGTTTCCTGTGATGGAAGCATGCAAGAGTTGTAACTTTGATTTACGGTGCAAGATCAAGGTTTGTCGTGTAAAAGACCGTGTGACCAAGGTGATCTGGTCAAATCGTTTTTGTGTTTGACACCCGCTATTGAATTAAATGAGTGTCTGGTTTGATTGCTTGCGTCAAGGGAGAATTGCGAATGAAGATTGTCAATGACACTTTGGAAGTCTTGGTAGAAACTTGGGATGATCCTGGAGATTATCCTTCGGGGGCGGGTAGTGGACCTTTGCCAAGTTATGATTATTTGGCAGGGATGGAAGGCGAGCTTGTATATGAGTTAAGTCATAAGGAATACAAAGAATATTTGGATGTTATTGAAAAAGAATCTTTGGATTTCTGGATGACAGAAGTTTCAGATTACAAGTTGCCAGATGGTATTTTTTCAGCTAAATGGCAATTGGACAAAGTTGAAGAGGGCGAGAATGTCCTTTTAACCTTTTCTGTGATTGACGTTGAGGCGGACCCCAATTGGGAGTCTGAAGAACCAGACTTTGATCCACCTGACTGGGATTGACACCCACTAAGTTATTGTGACTCAATAACTTAAGGAGTTTTATGATGCAGAAGTGTAGTTATGTTGAATTTTCTCAACATTATGATTTGTGGCTTGCTGATTGTTTGTCGGAACATTGCGGGATATTGAAGAATTTCTAATCCGCAATGCCCCTCAGTTTAACATCGA
>CAZRLR010000662.1:0-1925 GCA_964600395.1 uncultured Conexibacter sp. | reverse complement strand
CTGCGCGTCGGACGGGCCGGGCTCGTCCTTGAGCTCCCAGTGGTCCCCGTGCTTCTCGGCGATGTGCTTCACCGAGGCCCACGCGGTGCGGTGCGCGCGGGCCTCGTCGTGGTACTCCTCCTCGGCGCTCTGCAGCGTCTTCTCGTAGGCGCGCCGGACCTTGTCGGCCGAGCGCTCGAGCGTGCTGGGGAGGCGTTCCTTGTCGGCGGGCATGGACGGGATGTGCCCGGGGCAAGCGTCGCGTGAACCCTCCGGCGCGCTTTACCCTGCACGCGTGTCGACCGTCGCCGCCGTCCTGCTGCTCGCCCTCGGCGTCAGCGCCGTCCTGGGCATCGTCAACGCGCTCTTCCCCCGCCGCGTGTGGTGGGCGGTCGCCGAGAGCTGGGCCGCGGCGTGGGTGACGACCGAGCTCGCGCTGCACCTCATCGTCCTGAGCACGATCGCCGCGGCGGTGTCCGTCGCGCTCGGCGCGACGGACCACCTGGCCGGGCTCATCGGCCTGGGCTTCCTCGTCCTCACCGACCTGGCCGCGATCCCGCTCGTGCTCAGCGCCCGGCGCACCCGGCTGTCGACCGGCGAGCTGACCGCCGACCTGGACCTCGACGACGACGAGACGCCGCGCTACCCGCGCAGCCACGTCGCCTTCCCGTGGCTCATGTTCCGCCGCCCCGGCGTCAAGGTCGTCCGCGGCGTGGAGTTCGCGCGCGTGGACGGGCGCCCGCTGCGCGCCGACCTCTACCTGCCGACCGCGCCGGCGACCGCGCCGCGACCGGCGGTCGTGCAGGTGCACGGCGGCGCGTGGGTCGTGGGCTCCCGCCACGAGCAGGGCATCCCGCTGCTGACGCATCTGGCGGCCAACGGCTTCGTCGGGATGAACATCGATTACCGCCTGAGCCCGTGGGCGCAGTGGCCCGACCACGTCGTGGACGTCAAGCGGGCGATCGTCTGGCTGCGCGAGCACGCCGCCGAGTACGACGTGGACCCGGGGTTCATCGCGATCACCGGGGGCTCGGCGGGCGGGCACCTGACCGCGTTCGCGGCGCTGACGAGCGACGACCGGTCGCTGCAGCCCGGCTTCGAGGACGCCGACGCCTCGGTCGCGGCCGCCGTCCCCTTCTACGGCGTCTACGACATGCTCGACGAGGACGGCATCCACGCGCCCGCGATGCACGACTTCATCCTCGCGCCCCTCGTCTTCCGCGCCAAGCGCCGGCACGCGCCCGAGCGTTACCGGGACGCCTCCCCGCGCTTTCGCGTCCACGCCGGCGCGCCGCCGTTCCTCGTCCTGCACGGGTCCCGCGACTCGCTCGTCCCGGTGCAGGACGCGCGCCGCTTCGTGCAGGAGCTGCGCGAGGTCTCCGAGCAGCCGGTCCTCTACGGGGAGATGGTGGGCGGCCAGCACGCCTTCGACGTCATCCCGAGCTGGCGGACGGCCCCGGTGATCGAGGCGATCGAGCGCTTCCTCACCGCGACCTACCGCTCCCACCGGCGGCCGCAGGACGGTGCCGCGGAGCTCCACGAGGACCTGACGGACGCGCTGACGGACTGATCGCGCGCTGACACCACGGCGTCGCTGCGCTCGTGCACTTCGCGGCAGCTTCGGGTCCGCGGGGTGACGCGAATGTGAGAACTCGGTGAAGTGGCCTAGCCGTCCGGGCAGCGGCCACCTACCGTCCCGCGCGGCCCGGGGCGCGCCCCGGTCGCCGTCCTGCCTCCACCCCACCCCTTCAGGAGATCTCGATGCGTTCAGCTCTGACGGCTGTCGCCGTCGCCGGCTGCCTGCTCGTCGCCGGCGGCCCCGCCCTGGCGACGGCGACCGGCGCCGTGACGTCCGGCTCGTCTACCGCCCACCACACCGCGGGGGCCAAGCAGCGGCCGCTCACCACCGCCCAGCGCCGCGCCGCCGCCAAGCGCGCCAAGGCCCT
>CAZRLR010000661.1:0-1945 GCA_964600395.1 uncultured Conexibacter sp. | reverse complement strand
TACCTCGCAGTCTAATCTTGCGGTAGCGGAGTAGGGGCTTAATAATAGAGTACTATCTAAAATCCATCTTTTAATAGTCATAGAAGTATTGTACTCAACAACGGCCAAACTAACTAAAAATGGTATACAATTTTGAAAATATCGGCTAGGTTGATATCATAAATGCATGGGACCGTACAGAAACGCAAACTGGTAGTACTGGCTAAGTAGTACAATCTAATAAACATTTGTTTAGGTACAGGTGATTTTTTGGAGGCACCTTTATGATAGGTGCTTTTTTTGCTGTCTTACTGACTAGGTATCTAATCTCAGTTGCTATGTTGTAAATATTCGCAAAAACTACGATGTTACATCGTATAAGTAACACATGAGACAAGTTCTAAAACGTTTAAACTTCGGTTTTTAGCAAGGAGAGTTCGGCTTTTTTGAGCTCTTCAAAGAGGTCTTCGATCTGTCCAGCAAGCGCTGCTGGGATGTTACTGCGTGAGTAGCCAATTCGGTGGTCAGTAATTCGGTCTTGAGGGAAGTTGTAGGTGCGGATTTTTTCGCTGCGATCGCCAGAGCCAATGAGCGCTTTTCGTTCAGCGCTGAGCTTGGCGTTTTCGGCGTCAATTTTGGCCTGAAGTAGGCGCGAGCGGAGCACGCCCATAGCTTTTAGCTTGTTTTTGATCTGGGACTTTTCATCTTGGCAGGTTACAACCACTCCACTTGGTAGATGAGTAATACGTACCGCCGAGTCGGTAGTGTTGACGCTTTGGCCACCATTGCCACTACTTCGGTAGACGTCTATGCGCAAGTCGTTCGGGCTGATTTCGATGTCTGTTTCTTCGGCTTCAGGCAGTACGGCAACAGTGACAGTCGAGGTATGAATCCGGCCCTGACTTTCTGTGGCAGGGACGCGTTGTACACGGTGTACGCCGGCCTCATATTTGAGCAGGCCATATGCGCTGTCGCCGCGGACGGCAAAGATTATTTCTTTGAAACCGCCAACTTCGCTTGGGCTTTCGCTTAAAAGCTCGATTTTGAGGGAGTGAGTCTCGGCGTAGCGAGCATACATTTTGTATAGCTCAGCTCCGAAAAGGCTTGACTCGTCACCACCAGCGCCAGCCCGAATTTCCATAATGCAGTCTTTGTTATCATTCGGGTCTTTGGGAAGCAAAGCCTCCTCCAGACTCGAGGTTATAGTGGAGAGGTTAGAGGTTATAGATTTAACTTCTTCCTTAGCTAGTTCGGCAAGTTCATCAGTACCATTTGCTAATACTTCAGCTTCTTTGAGATCTCTAGATAGTTTCGCTTGTTGCTCAAAAAGCTCATTTAGCTTCTCTATTTCACTTTTTCTTCTAGCGAGTGCAGGGTATTTAGGCGACGAGTATATAGAGCTATCGCTTAATTGTAAGTCGATTTGCGATAGTTCTTCTTTTAGTTTGCCGTGTTTATCCATAAGTATATTATAAAGCGCTAAGTTTATTTGTTAATACAGTAAGCATTCTTTGTACTTCGTCTAGTAAGCTTAGTTCTTTTTCGCAATCTAAACCGTAGATACTCTCAATAAGTAGTAGTTGGGTATCCAGTTCTGCAGCCGAGCCTCTTGCTATTGCCAGAAACTGCAGATACTCTTTTCGGCTATGTCTTTGTTGTCCTTCAGCTATATTACTTGGTATCGAAACTGCACAACGTCGAATCTGGTTAGATAACCCAAACTGCTCGTGTTTAGGCAGCTTTTCTGTCAAAACATACACTTGTCTCACTAGTTCGAAAGACTTTTGCCATACGGTAAGTTGCTCGTAAGAAGTTATAGGCATTTATCTATAACCTCTAACCTATAACCTCTAACCTATTTTCTTGGATTCGTCTTTTTCGGCTTTCGCAGCTTTTTTATCTGCCTTGCTGGCACGAGCGGCAGCGGCTTTGCGGGCTTCTTCGGCGGCTTTGCGGCGAGCTTCAA
>CAZRLR010000660.1:0-1945 GCA_964600395.1 uncultured Conexibacter sp. | reverse complement strand
CGACTGCCAGACGACCGTCCGCCTGCACGACCCGATCGAGGTCATCGAGGGCCCGACGGACGAGGTCCCGGACGTGACGCTCATGCTCACCGCCGACGACGCCGACCGCTACTGGCGGGGTGAGCTGAACCTCGCCGTGGCCCTGGCCAAGCGACAGGCCAAGAGCAAGGGCCCGGTGAACAAGATCCTCAAGCTCGTCCCGCTGACGAAGCCGATGTTCCCGATCTACCGCGAGATGGTCGCCGCCAAGGACGGGGCCGCCGCCCCCGCCTGACCGACGTCACATGATCGGGGTCGCCGCGCAATAGGGTGGCCCCATGCGACAGCTCGTGGGAGACGTGGTCCTGGGCGGGAGCCCCTTCCCGCCGATCGCCGACTACGCCTTCCTGAGCGACGGCGAGGTGACCGCCCTCGTCGCGCCGAGCGGCAACGTCGAGTGGATGTGCCTGCCACGGATGGACGGCCCGTCCCTCTTCGGGGCGATCCTCGACCGCGACGCCGGCGGCTTCAAGGTGGCCCCGACGGACGCCCGCGTCCCTGCCGGCCGCCGCTACCTGCCGGGCACGATGGTCATGGAGACGACGTGGGGCACCCGGACGGGCTGGGTCATCGTCCGCGACGTCCTGCTCATCGGCCCCTGGCGCCACGACCGCGAACGCTCCACGACGCACCGGCGCGCCCCCACCGACCACGACGCCGAGCACATCCTCCTGCGGACGCTGCGCTGCGTGAACGGCTCGGTCGAGATGACGATGGAGTGCGAGCCGCGCCCGAGCTACGGCAAGGACCGCGTGACGTGGGAGTACGACGGCGACGGATACGGGCAGGCCGTGGCGACGATCGACGGCCCCGACGCGTTCGAGAAGCCCCTGCGCCTGAGCACCGACCTGCGGCTGGGCCTGGAGGGCGGCAAGGCGACCGCCCGCACGACGTTGCACGACGGCGACGTCGCCTTCGTCGCGCTGTCGTGGAACGACCACGGCACCCCGACGACGTACCAGGAGGCCTACGGGATGCTCGTCTCCACCGCCGACTACTGGCACGAGTGGCTCTCGCGGGGGCAGTTCCCCGACCACCCGTGGCGCACCTACCTGCAGCGCAGCGCCCTGACGCTCAAGGGCCTGACCTACGTCCCGACCGGGGCGATGGTCGCCGCGTCCACGACCTCGTTGCCCGAGACGCCGCGCGGCGAGCGCAACTGGGACTACCGCTACTCGTGGATCCGCGACTCGACCTTCATGCTCTGGGGGCTCTACACGCTCGGCTTCGACTGGGAGGCCAACGACTTCTTCTCCTTCATCGGGGACGTCGCCTCCGGCGAGCCGGAGCTGCAGGTCATGTACGGCATCGGGGGCGAGCGCAAGCTCGAGGAGGTCGAGCTGACGCACCTGTCGGGCTACGACGGCGCCACGCCCGTGCGCATCGGCAACGGCGCCTACAACCAGAAGCAGCACGACGTCTGGGGCGCGTACCTGGACTCGGTCTACCTGCACACCAAGAGCCGCGACCAGCTACCGGAGTCGATGTGGCCGATCCTGTCGCGGCAGGTCGAGTGCGCGATCGAGCACTGGCGCGAGCCCGACCGCGGCATCTGGGAGGTGCGCGGCGAGCCGCAGCACTTCGTCTGCTCGAAGGTCATGTGCTGGGTCGCGTGCGACCGCGGGGCGCGCCTGGCGCGCCTGCGCGAGGACCACGAGAAGGCCGAGCGCTGGCAGGAGGCGGCGGACGAGATCAAGGCCGACGTCCTGGAGCACGGCGTCGACGAGCGCGGCGTCTTCGTCCAGCACTACGGGACGACGGAGCTGGACGCCTCGACGCTGCTCATCCCGCTCGTCCGCTTCCTCCCGCCCGACGACGAGCGCGTCGTGGCGACGGGCAACGCCGGCGCGGACGAGCTGTCCCAGAACGACAGGGTGCTCCGGGACCGCCCCCCCCCGCCCGACGA
>CAZRLR010000659.1:0-1954 GCA_964600395.1 uncultured Conexibacter sp. | reverse complement strand
ATGCCGGCTCTAGCACCAAGTGAAGAGGCCGACCTCGATGCAGCACTTATTGAAACCTACGCCAAGGCGGGCATCACCAACGACCCGCTAACGCACGGCTCTATGCCTCCTACGATCTCAGATCTATATGAAACACTGCTTCACATGGGTGGCAACGGCCCACAGCTAGCCCAACGCTTGCGTAAATACACTAGCGGAACCTTTGCTGGTATTTTTAGCCAGCAAAGCAACATCGATATCAACAATGCTATGGTCGTTTTTAACATTCGTGATCTTGAGGATGAGCTCCGCCCAGTCGCCATGTATATAGTTCTAAACTTCATTTGGAACAAAACAAAAACCGACAAAAAACGGCGCATCTTGATCGTTGACGAAGCTTGGCAGCTGATGAAATATGAGGATTCAGCCAGTTTCTTGTTTAGCCTGGCCAAACGAGCTCGTAAATACAACCTTGGTATCACCACCATTACTCAGGACGTGGAAGATTTCATGGGCTCTCGTATGGGACGGGCAATCGTTGCTAACGCCAGTATGCAGATTTTGCTCAAACAGTCTCCCTCAGCCGTTGATGTTTTGAGTGATGTTTTTAAGCTTACCAGCGAGGAAAAGAAACGTCTCAGCCAGTTCCCGGTAGGACAAGGCCTCTTCTTTGCTGGCCAAAATCACGTTCATATACAAATCGCCGCAAGCCCAACCGAACAAAGTCTCATCACCACCAATCCTGGCGACAACAGAACACAGCAGATCCAATTTTATGGCCAGGCTCAGGGTGATGTGAGCTTGGAAACGGCAAGCTCAGGGAGTGTGGAGCTAAGGTAAATCATGTCACCCCAACGATTGATCGACCCAGAAATAGACCCAAGCTGGTACAACGAAAGTGATGAGGCTGAGGCAACTCGCTTGGCCGAGCTTGACGCGCTGCAGGCTAGCTGGGATGCGGATAATTCCGAATACGACGAGGGCAATCCTCGTAACAAAGCCGAACCAAGCGAAGACGAAGAAGATGACGACATTGAATCGTCAGAGCAAAACGCTGATACTGACGACGGCCAAACAACTGCCGACACAGCAGCCACAGACAACGAAGCCAGCGAAGGGTTGTATGAAAATTCTGCGGAGAGCAATCCGAAAAAATTCTCATTTGCTAACATTACTAAACGCCAAACGATACTGGGCGGCGGCATACTAGGCACTATACTAGCAATTTTCGCTGGTTTCACCATAATAAGCGGGCCTCTCCAGGTAATTCATTTTGGAAAAGTCTTAAGCAGGATACATTTTAGTAACAATGATAAGATGGTTGATAACCGTTTCGCTAGGCTATATAAATATGCTAAGACTATTGACGCACCTCAAAGACGTAACCTAGGAATTGCTGGCAACTACTTTGCTGATGTTTTCGAAGGCAGGCTAAAAACTTCCGGTATCGAACCTGTTTATGGTAAAAATGTCGGCAAGAGAGGCACACTTATTGGATTTAATGTCGACCCTAATAGCGAAGGCGGCAAAAGACTGATAGCAGAAGCCAGAACAAAAGGCGTGACTATAGGCGAACCGATACCTGAGACCGGGCGTGTAAGTATTGATTTAGGTGAAGATGGAAGAAGATTTAAAAATGCGATCTTAGGTAGCGCCACATCTTCTACGGAAGATGGAAAAGTGCTTTCAGCTATAAGCAAGCGCATGCTCTCCTTGAGGGGCAATGTAAGTGGGTTCCACCCGATTAAGGACCTAAAGTCTAAAGGGGACGAAAAATTTGCGAACTACGCTAATCGCTTACTAGAAAAGTGGAGAGAGGCAAGAAAAAATGGTAGTGTAGACACCGAAGCAAAAGCATCAGGTGGGGTGGATAAAAAAACTGGTGCGACTACACCTGACGATGTCCCAGCCGTAAAAGACGGAGGTGAGATTGTTGACGAAACTCGCAAAGCAGCGGCGGCGGCCGAAAAAGCAG
>CAZRLR010000658.1:0-1958 GCA_964600395.1 uncultured Conexibacter sp. | reverse complement strand
ACCTCCACCCGTGCGCGCCAGGCGAGGTCCCCGCCCGGGCCCGTCCCGGTCCCGCCGGAGGGCCCGGGGCTCACCGCGTCGGAGTGCACCCAGCGCGCGCCGTCGAAGCGGTTAAGCGTCACGCCCTTCAGGTAGTTCGGGGCGGTGGCCTTGACGCGCAGCAGCTCGCGGCCGCTGCGCGGCCAGTTCAGCGGGTCGTAGCTGTGGTTCCAGTCGTAGATCGTCGTCGGCGGCTGCTTGACGCTCTGCCCGAGGCGCTGGTAGTCGACGAGCGGGCGCGCGCCGTCGAGCTGCGGGGCGACGATCACCGCGGCGCCGAGGGCGGCGACGCCCGCCAGCGCCGCGAGCGGCGCCTGGCTGCGGGGCACCCGCCAGCCGACGGCCAGCAGCGCGGCGAGCACGGCGAAGAGCGCCCCGTCGAGCACGGGATGGGCCTGCTTCGTCGTGACGACCGGGATCGCGAAGACGACGCCGAGCACCGTCGTCGCCGCCAACGGCCGGCCGGGGCCGGCCGCTAGGAGGACGGCGCCGGCGACGAGCAGCAGCCCACCGCCGAGCACGAGGACGGTCCGCGTCCACTCGTCGGCGCCGCGGTAGGGCACGCGCAGGTCCGGGAGCGACGACGCGCCGTCGGCCAGCCCCGCCAGCAGGTCGCCCCAGCGGCTCAGACGCAGCAGCTCGTCCGCCACGCCGCTGATGAGCAGCAGGCCGGCCAGCGTGGCGAGGGCCCCGGCCAGGCACGCGGCGGGGAGGGCGGCGCGCGGCAGCGTCCGTCGGCGTGCGGCCGGCACGGCGATCGTCAGCAGGGTCGCCACCGCGATCGCCACCGCGGCCGCCCCCGTCAGACGGCCGGTGGGCGCGGGGTCCAGCTGCGCGGTCCAGCGCCGGGCGACGAACAGCGCGAGCGCCGCGAAGGCGAGCAGCCGGGCGGCCATGCGGCCCGGGGCCGGCGGCGCGTCGGGGTGCGCGGCGGGGCTGCCTGCGTCAGGCCCGGTCAGCGGCGCGGGCTCGGTGCGCGGGGGCGCGGCGACGGCCATCAGCGCAGCACCGCCCGGCCTGTCGTCGGCGTCAGGTCATACCCCGTGCAGCCGGCGACGGTGAAGCCCGCGGCGCGGCCCTCGAGCGTCCCGGGCAGGACGAGGACCTGCCCGGCGCCGCGGGCCTGGCGCAGAAGGCGGGGCGGCCGCGCGAGCGCCTGGGCGCTGACGAGGACGAGCGTGCCGCGCCGTCCGGCCGGGACGGCGGGCGGCCCGGCGAGCGCCGCCGCCGCGTCGTCGAGCAGCGCCAGGCGGACGTGGACGCGCGGCCAGGCGGCGAGCGTCGGGTCGATGACCGTCGGGCTGCGGTCCCCCGGCAGGACGACCGAGCACCCGCCGCGCCGGGCGAGGTACACGCACAGCGAGGCGGTCGCGCGCACGGCGGCGTCCAGCCGCGACGGGTCGTCGCCCGGTGCTGGGCGCGGGTCCAGGACGACGATCGGGCGGCTGTCGCCCTCGGGGCGCAGGTGGCGCTCCATCAGGTCGCCGCCGCGGGCGTAGGCCGCCCACGAGATGCGGGAGGCCGCGACCCCGGGGCGATGGGGGCGCAGGCCGTCGAGCTCGACCTCGGCCGCGAAGCCGACGAGCGCCGGGCGGTCGCCCAGGGCGTCCCCGCCGGATCCGTCGGTCAGCAGCTGCACCTCCCCCACGGCCGGCAGCACGAGCACGCTGTCGGTCTTCGCGGCCGTCACCGAGCGGCTCGTCAGGCCGAACGGGTCGCGCACGGTGACGGTCGGCGCCGCGAGTTCCCGGCGCCCGCGGCGGTCGAACGCGGCCGTGAAGCGCAGTGCCGTCTCGCGCTGGCCGGAGGACAGGGGCGACGGGCCGTCCAGCAGCGGATCGGTGACGGTGCCCGACGGCAGCAGCGCGTGCACCGTCCGGACCGTCACGCCGACCTGCAGCGGATGGGTCTCCTCGACG
>CAZRLR010000657.1:0-1962 GCA_964600395.1 uncultured Conexibacter sp. | reverse complement strand
AGACCGCGATCCCCGAGGTCGCCCTCGCGGACAAGCTGCGCTGGACGAAGCCGAACCAGACCGTCGACCTGCTCTTCATCGACGACGAGCCCGCCGACATCCAGCTCGCGTCCTCCGTCGAGCTCGAGATCACCCACACCGAGCCCGGCGTCCGCGGCGACACCGCCTCCGGCGGCGGCAACAAGCCCGCCACCGTCGAGACCGGGGCCGAGATCCAGGTGCCGCTGTTCGTCAACGTCGGGGACCGCGTGAAGGTCCAGACCGAGACCGGCCAGTACATGTCGAGGGTCTAGCCGCCCTTGTCCCGCCGCAGCGACCAGCGCCGCGCCGCCGTCTTCGCGCTCTACCAGCACGACCTGACGGGGCGCGAGCTGGACGACCTCTTCGAGCCGACCGCGTCCACGTTCACCCGCGCGCTCGCCTACGCCACCCAGGACTACGCCGAGGACCTGGACGCCCTTATCGAGCGCTTCGCCAAGGGCTGGACGCTGGACCGGATCGCCCCGCTGGAGAAGGCGATCATGCGCGTGGCGCTCCTGGAGATGCTCCACCCGGACGCCGCGCCCGGCGACACGCCGATCCCGTCGGAGGGCGCGATCTCCGAGGCCGTCGACACCGCCAAGGAGTTCTGCGGCGCGGAGGCCCCGGGGTTCGTCAACGGCATCCTCGCCGCGGTGCTGCGCGAGCGGGGGGAGCAGCAGCCGGCATGACCGACCCGCAGCCCACCGTCTCGGACACCGCGACGCTCGAGCGCCTCGTCGCCCACCTGGAGGACGTGGCCGGGCGCCTGCGCGCCGGTGACCTGGACCCCGAGGCCGCCGCCCGCCTCGTCGACGACTGCGCCCAGGTCGCCTCGAACGCCAGCGCCGAGCTCGAGCGTCTCGCGCGCGTGGCCGCGTCCGAACCCCTGCCCGGGCAGGACCAGCTGCTCTGAGGCCCGTACCCCTTCCGTGAGCCCACCGACCGTGTCCGTGACCTATCCCGAAGCCCTTCGCGAGCAGGTCGACGCGTACCTGGAGACGCTGCGCTTCCCGTCCGTCGCGCCCCAGACCGCGGGCCTGGAGAGCGCGATGCGCTACAGCCTGCTGGCCGGCGGCAAGCGCATCCGGCCGGTGCTCGTGCTCGCCACGCAGCGGGCGATCGGCGGGGACCCCGCCGCCGTCCTGCCCCTTGCCGCCGCGATCGAGCTCATCCACACGTACTCGCTCATCCACGACGACCTGCCGGCGATGGACGACGACGACCTGCGCCGCGGCCGCCCGACCTGCCACGTGAAGTTCGGGGAGGACGTGGCGATCCTCGCCGGGGACGCGCTCTACGCCGAGGCCTTCCGCCTGCTGCTCACCGAGCAGGCCGGCGCCCCGGTCGGCGTCCTGGCCGCCGCGCGCGAGCTGGCCGCCGCGACCGGGGTCGACGGCATGGTCGGGGGCCAGTACCTCGACGTCACCGACGTGGCCCCGAACGACGCCGGCGGCCTGCGCACGGTGCACGCCCTGAAGACGGGGCGGCTGATCGGGGCGTCGATCGAGTGCGTATTGCTCCTTGACGGCATGACCCCTCCCGCCACCACCGCCTTCCGCTCGTTCGCCGACGAGCTGGGCGTCCTCTTCCAGATCGTCGACGACATCCTCGACGTGACGTCCACCGCCGACGCAATGGGCAAGCCCCAGGGCAGCGACGAGCGCCAGGGCAAGCGCACCTACGTCAGCGAGTACGGTCTTGACGGGGCGCGGCGCCTGGCCGGCGAGTGCCACGGCCGCGCGCACGCCGCGCTGACGCAGACCGGACAGGACGGCACGGGCCACCTGGCCGAGCTCGAGCAGATCACCGACTTCATCTTCACGCGAACCTCATGAGCCAACGCATCCTCGACCGCATCGACCGCCCCCAGGACCTGCACGGGCTCGACGACGAGCAGCTCGCCGTCGTCGCGCAGGAGGTCCGTGAGCACATCATCGACAC
>CAZRLR010000656.1:0-1972 GCA_964600395.1 uncultured Conexibacter sp. | reverse complement strand
CGGGCCTCGCTTGCGAGGCCCGTCCGCGTTCGGAGCCAGACCCTCCCCGTTGAGCGTCCCGGCGGTCACGCGGAGCAGGTGCTCCTCGTGAGTGCCCGCCGGGGGTCGGTCGTGCCACGCCGTCGCCGGCCGGTTCGCGAGGCGGCGGGTCGGGTCGAGGTCTGATGAAGGCGGAGCGATCGGGGGAGTCCCCGCAGCGGCGTCCGGCGGAGTGAGGGACGAACGGAGCCGTAGCGCGGGGACTCCCCCGGTCGCGGAGCCGACCAGGGGGCCCGCGACCCGAAGCCTCGGCGCCCAGGCAGAACCACCGTCCGATCCTGGTGATAGGCCCGACGACCCCCGCCGGGCCGAACCTGCCACAATGAAGGTTCGCGCGCGCCCCCAGGCGCGCGCTCTCACTGTCATACAGAGCTTCCAGAGGGACGTCACGACGTGGCCAAGCAGCGCAATGCGGGCAAGACCGCCCGCCGCAAGGACAAGAAGGGCGGGGCCGGCAGCGGCCGTCGCAAGCCGTGCCTGTTCTGCAAGGACAAGGTCGAGCAGGTCGACTACAAGGACATCGCCACCCTGAGCAAGTTCGTCTCAGAGCGCGGCAAGATCCGCTCCCGTCGCCTGACCGGCGCCTGCCGCCGGCACCAGAACCAGGTCTCCGTGGCCGTCAAGCGCGCCCGTGAGCTGGCGCTGCTGCCCTACGTGAACGACTCGGGCAAGGACGATCGCGAGACCACGGGCCGCGGCCGCCGCGAAGACCGGGGCAGGTAGTCGTGCCTGAAGCGATCCTCCTGCAGGACGTCGACGGGGTCGGCGCCAAGGGCACCGTCGTCGACGTGTCCAAGGGCTACCTGCGCAACTTCCTCATCCCGCGCAAGCTCGCCGCGCCGGCGACCAAGGGCCTGCTGGCCCAGGCCGAGCTGGCCACCGCGAGCGCCGACAAGGCGCGCCGCGAGGCGATCCAGCGCGCCGGCGAGATCGCCGAGCAGCTGAACAAGACGGTCCTGACGCTGTCCGAGAAGGCCGGCGAGGACGGCCGCCTCTTCGGCTCGATCACGAACCAGGACATCGCGGACGCCATCAAGGCCGCCCGCGGCGTCGACGTGGACAAGCGCAAGGTGCACCTCGAGGAGCCGATCAAGAACGTCGGCACCTACAACGTCATCGTCGAGCTCGGCGACGGCGTCACCGCGAGCGTCAAGACGATGGTGACCGAGGCCTGAGCCGGCCCTCGGGCGAAAGCCGCGCAGGACCGACGGGACCCGGAAGGGTCCCGTCGTCGTTCCGGGGCCGGTCGCCTCAGCCGGCGTGACGGCGGCGCAGGTCCGCCGCCGGAGCCTGCGGGCTCGGGAAGTCGACGACCTGCGCGGCACGGGCGGCCTGCAGCGTCGCGGGGACCGGCGCGGGCGACGGTGCGCGCCCGGTCCGCTCGACGACGGTCACGGGGCGGTGCGAGGACGGCTTGGCCGCCGGCCTGGCCGGCGCCGCCGGCTCGCGGGCGGCGCTGCCGCCGGCGACGGCGCCGCCGACGTTGAACAGGAGCAGGAGCATCGGGACGCCGATGAACGCAAGAAACGCGACGGTGATGAGCATGAGGTGGGTGCCTTGGTGACGGATGCCGGGTGGACGGGGCGGGTCCCCGCGTGGCGATCCCATCGGCAGCGATTCGTGAAGGCTCAAGACAAGCTTTGAATCCGTCGTACATTCGGTCAGAGGCTTGACCGTCCGTGTCAGGGGATGATCACGTTCGCGGGGTCCGGGCGCCGTTCCGGCGGTGCCTGGCCGTAGTCCCCGAAGCGCCCGTCCCGCTCGGCCACCATGGCGCGCACGCCGTCCCGCTCGGCCCGCGCGATGAACGCACGCGCGTCCGGCGTGTTGCGCATGAGGCCGTCCAGGATCGGCCCGAGCGTCTGCGTGGACGCCAGGCCCATGTTCTCGTAGGCCTGGTTGACGACGAGCTTCATCGCCGCCAACTGCGAGG
>CAZRLR010000655.1:0-1979 GCA_964600395.1 uncultured Conexibacter sp. | reverse complement strand
TTAATGGAGCAAAGCTCGCTCATAGACAAGTCATCGTCACTTAGTAACTCCATTCTGCGTCGTGCAATTGCAACGTCTTCGAATCACATCATACTAACCGATCCAGATGTCACCATTGTCTTTGCCAATAAAGCTGCTGAAAAAATGACCGGGTTTAGCTTCGCCGAGATGCAGGGCCAAACGCCGGCACTATGGGGTAAGCAAATGCCAGCCAGTTTCTATAAGGAGCTTTGGCATACAATTAAATTTCGGAAGAAGCCGTTCTCTGGGGTTATTACAAACCGTCGCAAAAATGGGCAGCAGTACTTTGCACAATCGCGCATTACGCCGATCAAGAAGCGTTCTGGTGAGCTCATTGGTTTCATAGGCACCGAGGAAGACGTTACTAAGGACGTCCTATTAAAAGGTCGCTTGGAACTTCAGTACACACTTATTAAATACATCTCACAAACCAACATGTCATTACGGCAGGTGGTTCGCAAGATCTTGCAAGCAATTTGTCAGCTACAGAACTGGGTGGTGTCAGATTACTTTGCACAAGTATGGTTGGCGGATAGCGAAGAAACAGTACTAAAGTGTGTTGAGACTTGGCATGCACCGGGAGCTGGAGCCACGGCATTTATCGATGTCACCAAGAAGTTGGAGTTCCATAAGGGTGAAGGCTTGCCAGGTGCTGTGTGGCGAACCAAGCGGCCCATGTGGATTATGGATATTGCGAACGAGTCCCGTGAGATCAGGGAGTTTAAACGCGGTGACATCGCCAAGCAGATTGGGCTTAAGTCTGCTTTTGCATTCCCAATACTCTCAGATGGCGAAGTTGTAGGAGTACTGGAGTTTTTTGGTAGAGAAGAAAAGAGCGTCGACCGCGACTTTTTAAATATGTTCGAAGCGGTTGGTAAACAAATCGGTCAATACTTGAAGCGTAAAGATTATCAAAAGGCTATCCAAAGCCAAAACGTAAAGATTGAGAAGGGCTACATTCGCGACCAAGCCATGCTAGAATCGATTGCAGAGGGGATTATTGTGGTTGATACAAAAATGCGCATAACATCGGTGAACAAGGCTGCCGCTGACTTGCTACACAAAGATTCAGATTCGCTCATGGGCAAACTGTTCCTAAAGGCAGTCAACTTGGTCGATAGTGCCGAGCAGTCATATACGCATGCTCATCATCCCGTGGTACGTGCGCTTAGTAGTAAGGAAGTTGTGGTTCTAGGTTTAAACGGTGAAAAATGCCAGTTATGCCCAAAACCTGGACAATGTCTGCCTTTATACCTTATTGCCTCACCTTTGTCTTACCAGGGCAAGATGGCTGGTTGTGTGATAGTATTGCGTGACATTGCGGAAGAAGCTCGCGTTGATCAACTCAAGACTGAATTTGTTTCGTTGGTGTCGCACCAACTCAAGGCCCCACTCGTGACCCTGCGGTGGTATGCCGAAGCTTTATCACGACAAGACGGGAAGCCAGCGCTTACGATTAACAACTCAGATTACGTCGACGAGGTTTATGCCGCTACGCTACGTATGATCCACTTGGTAGACAACCTATTAGTGGCGTCGCGGGTTGATTTGGGCAAGACTAACCCCAGTGTTACAAAAATTGAAGTGCGAGATGTTGTAGACGAGGCGCTTTCGGATCTGAAGCGTGACTTTACACAGCGCAAACAGAAGTTCCAGTTACACTTAAGCGCAGAACCAAAGAAGATTCACAACGACAAGCAGCTCATCATTATGATTATTCAGAATCTGCTGTCGAACGCTAGCAAATATAGCCCAGTAGGTGGCGATATCAACATGACTATCCACTCCGACCCTCACAGGCTGCGCATTACCGTACGTGACAATGGCTATGGTATACCTGACAAGGTTAAGCCTAAGATATTTACGCGTTTTTACCGCGGCGAAAACATTGTAAAGCGTGAGCCCAGCGGCAATGGCCTTGGTCTCTATGCAATTAAGTCGTTCATAGAAAATGCTGG
>CAZRLR010000654.1:0-1987 GCA_964600395.1 uncultured Conexibacter sp. | reverse complement strand
TCGGGTAGGCCGAGACGAGCTCGGACATGCAGAACCCGATGATGAGGATCGGGATCGAGATGAGCGGCCAGCCCCACGAGATCGCGACGGGGCCGCCGTTGTTCCACGCCTGGCCGTAGGTCGTGAAGCAGCCGGCGAGGATCGAGATGATCGTGAAGGAGATCGCGAAGTTCTGGAATGCCGTCCAGGAGCGTTCGAGCTCCTGCTTGTAGCCCAGCTCGGCCAGGCGTGCTTCGTCAGCCGCCTGCCGTTCGTCGATCGTCGCCATCCGATGCTCCTCTTGTCGGTCGCATGTGCCGATCAGCACCCATAAAGGTCTGGTCGTCCGTCCTCTGGCGGCGACTGTACGCGGACCGACTCACGCGCGTCAACCGACCGAAGGTCCAAGCTCGTCGGTCAGCCCGGAAGCAGCCCCGCGAGGATGTGCTGGGTGCCCTGCAGGTGGTCGGTCATCGTCTGCACCGTCGCGCCGACGTCCCGCGCCCGCATCGCCGCCAGCAGGCGCGCGTGCTGGGCGTTGGCGTGGGCGAGGACCTGCGGCGGGTGGGCGATGTGGTGGATGAGGTCGCTCATCGCCCCCTGGCAGCGGGCCATGTGGACGACGAGGCGCTGGCTGCCGGTCGCCTCGGCCAGGCCGACGTGGAAGCGGATGTCGAGCTGGCGGTAGGCGGGGAAGTCCTCCACGCAGCCGTCGAGCGCGAGCACGAGCTCCCCGAGCGCCGTGAGCTGGGCCGGGGTCGCACGGTCGGCGGCGAGCACCGCGACCCCGATCTCGATGACGAGGCGCTCGTCGCAGATCTCGTGCCACGTCGCGAGCGTCACATCGTCGCGGTCCTGCGCCCGGGGTGGCGCGTCGACGACGAAGGTGCCGCCGCCGCGGCCGCGGACGGCCTGCAGGTAGCCCGACTCGCCGAGCGTCGCCAGCGCTTGGCGCAGGGTCGAGCGGGCGATCCCCAGCCGCTGGCAGAGCTCGCGCTCGGCCGGGAGCCGCTCGCCGGCCGGCAGCAGCCCGAGCTTGATCGCCGTCCCGAGCCGGTCCACGGTCTCCTCGAAGGCCGTCTGGGAGCGGACCGGCGCGAAGACGGACTCCAGCGACAGCGGGGTCGCGACGGTGGGGTCGACGGTGCTCACAGCCGTTCGAAGCCGCGCACGCGCTCCCAGTCGGTGACGAACGCGTCGAAGGCGGCGAGCTCGACGTCGGCCATGTTCACGTAGTGGTCGACGACCTCGTCGCCGAAGGCGTCGCGGGCCAGGGCGGACGCGGCGAACAGCTCGCGGGCTTCGCGCAGGGTGGACGGCAGGCGCTCGACCCCCTCGGCGGTGTACGCGTTGCCCTCGCAGCGCGGCGGCAGGGCCAGGCCGCGGTCCACGCCGTCCAGCCCGGCGGCGATGAGCGCGGCCAGCGCGAGGTACGGGTTGACGTCGGCGCCCGGCGCGCGGCACTCGATCCGCCGGCCCGGCCCGTGCCCGACGACCCGCATCGCGCAGGTGCGGTTGTCGTCGCCCCAGGCCACGGCGGTCGGGGCGAACGAGCCGTCGGCGTAGCGCTTGTAGGAGTTGACGTTCGGCGCAAGCAGCAGCGTGAGGTCGCGGACGTGGGCGAGCTGGCCGGCGAGGAAGGCGTCGAAGACGGCGGGCTGGTCGGCGAAGACCGGGGCGCCGCCCTCGAGCTCGCGCAGGGAGAGGTGCACGTGGCAGGAGGACCCCTCGCGCTGGTCGACCTTCGCCATGAAGGTGATCGACTGGCCCGCCGCGGCCGCCATCTCCTTGGCGCCGTTCTTGTAGACGACGTGCTGGTCGCACGTCGTCAGCGCGTCGGCGTACTTGAAGTTCATCTCGTGCTGGCCGAAGTTGCACTCGCCCTTGGAGTCCTCGACCGTCAGCCCGGCGGCCTGCATCGCGTTGCGGATCGAGCGCAGCAACGGTTCGACGCGCGCGGTCCCCAGCAGCGAGTAGTCGACGTTGTAGCGGTTGGCCGGGGTCAGCC
>CAZRLR010000653.1:0-1988 GCA_964600395.1 uncultured Conexibacter sp. | reverse complement strand
GACCGCGCCGACGGCCCGGTCACGGTCGAGACGTACCAGTGGTTCGTCCGCAACGCGGGCAACATCTCCCCGGCGTACACGATCGTCATCTGCGACGAGGCCCACACGGCGCTCGGCGAGAAGACCTCCGCGGCGATCCGCGAGTGGACCGGGCCGATCTTCATCGGCATGACGGCGACGGGCGCGCTGATCGCCCGGCACGTCACCGACCTCTTCCCGACGCAGACCTCGCGCTTCGACCTCGCGCAGGCCGCGCGTCGCGGGGTCATCGCGCCGCTGCGCTGCATCCGCATCCCGCCGGGGGTGAACGTCAAGACGATCGCGAACGTCCCGCTGCGCCGGGGCGACGTCGACGTCGAGTTCGACCAGCAGATGCTCGCCGAGCTGCTGGACCAGCTGCCGTTCAACATGGCGATCGCCGACCTCTACAAGACGCGCTTCAACGGCGTCCCCGGCGTCATCTACGCCGCCGGCGTGCGCCACGCCTACAACGTCGCGGAGTCCTTCCGGGCGCTGGACATCAAGGCGCAGGCCGTCTCGGGCGAGACGCCCAAGCGCGAGCTCGCGCAGATCCTCGCCGACTACGAGTCCGGCGAGATCGACGTCCTCGTCAACGCCCAGCTGCTCGCCGAGGGCTGGAACTCACCGCGCGCGACGGTCTGCATGCACCTGGCGCCGACGGCGTCCAAGCGGATCTACCAGCAGCGCGTCGGCCGCGTCACCCGCACGCATCCGGGCAAGGAGGCGGGCGTCGTCATCGACTTCGTCCACCCGGCGACGAAGAACGACGACCCCGTCGTGACGCTGCACTCGCTGCTGGACCGCGACGTCTACCGCGGCGGCGCGATCGTCGTCGGGCCGGTCCGCCGCGGCCGCGGCCGGCGGCTGCGCGTCGAGCGCCGCGTCGTCCCGGTCTGCTTCGAGGAGGAGCGCCGGCACGAGGTCTTCGAGCGGGAGCTGTGGCGGATCGCAGTCGAGTTCCTCGACTGGGGCGAGCAGCACATGTGGGCCGCGCTCGCCGGTGCCCGCGTCGCGCCGAGCGGCTGGCGCCGGGCGCGCGCGATGCTGCAGTTCGACCGCACCGGCGAGCTGAAGAGCCGCTTCCTCACGACGGCGCTGGAGCGCAACAAGAACGCGCAGCTGCGCATCCGCGCGCTGCAGGAGATCGCCAGCGCCAAGGACCCCGAGGCGTTCGTGCAGGCCGTCGACATCGTCGGCACCTGGCCGCGCGACGAGCGCCGCGAGGGCGTCAAGGTCCTGCTGCAGGCGTTGGCCGAGCGGCGCATCGGGCGTCGCGACCAGGCGTCGCAGTGGATCTGGGACCTCGCGGACATGACGCGCGACGTGCACGAGGAGTACGCCGTGCAGCGCTGGCCGGAGACCAAGCGCCTGCTCGGGCTGCTCGTCAACTCCTCCGGGGGGGCGCACGGGCGCAACGCCCGGCGACTCGTGCACGCCTCGCGCAAGCAGGACCGGCGGCTGTCGGCCGCGCTGCTGGCGGCAGCGGTCGCGCACACGCCGGAGGCGATGGAGGTCATCCGCGGGGCGCGCACGCGCATGGCCCGCAAGCCGAGCGCGCTCTCGCGGGAGCTGCTGCGCAACTTCCCCAAGGCGCGCGGGCGGCGCGGGCGGCGGCGCAGCAAGGGCAAGAAGGGCCAGCCGGAGGGCGTCACGCCGGTCGCGCTGGACGGGGCGCAGACGCCGGTGGTCGCGGGGAACGGCGGGTCGCCGCAGAACGGCCACGGCCGGTCCGACGGCAGCGCGCGGCCCTCGCGTGGTGCCCGGCGCCAGGAGGCCAAGGCGGCGCGGGCGCGTCAGGCCGCCGCCGATCAGGCTGCGAGCGCGCAGAACGGGGACGCGCGCGGCGAGGACGCCGGCGCGACCGAGGAGGGCGCGGAGGCCGCGATCGCGGCGGCGGCCGCGGCGCTCGGCGGGTCCGGGTCCGGCGGCGGGGTCGTCAACCCGCCCGGGCAGGGCCAGTCGCGCTC
>CAZRLR010000652.1:0-1993 GCA_964600395.1 uncultured Conexibacter sp. | reverse complement strand
GAGGACGGCGAGCTGCCCGGGCGCGACGCCGCGAAAGGCGTCGGCGAGGACGAGCGTCCCGGCGTCGGCGTCGAGCGTCGCGGCGACCGGTGCCGCGTGCGAGCGCAGGCGCGCGGCCCGGACCCGCGAGGCGTCCCCGTGCACGACGACGTCGACGACCGGAATGCGCCGGACCTCGAGCGCCTCCCGCGGTCCGACGGTGACTGTGTTCGACCGCACGTCGGTCTTCAGGACATAGAGCGGCTCCCCCGTGCCGCCCGTCGTCAGCACGCCGCGGCGCTGGCCGACGGTGTAGCCGTGGGCGCCGCGATGGCGCCCGACGACGAGGCCGGCGCGGTCGACGATGTCCCCCGGGCGCTCGCGCAGGTCGCCGTGGCGGGCGAGAAACGCCTCGCGACCGGTCCCGGCGAGAAAGCAGAGGTCCTGCGAGTCGGGCTTGGCGGCGACCGGCAGCCCGGCCTCCGCGGCGATCGCGCGAACCTCGGGCTTCGTCAGCTCCCCGAGCGGGAAGCGCAGGCGGGCCAGGCTGTCGAGCGCCAGGCGCGAGAGCATGTAGCTCTGGTCCTTGCCCTCGTCGGCGGCGGTCCGCAGCAGGCCGTCGGCGTCCGTCCGTGCGTAGTGGCCGGTCGTCAGCGTCGCGGCGCCGAGGCGGTCGGCGTACTCGAGCATCGCGTCCAGGCGCACGTGGCCGTTGCAGCGCACGCACGGGTTCGGGGTCAGGCCGGCGGCGTGGTCGCTGAGCCTTGGGTCCACGACGCCGGCGCGGAACTCGGCCCGCAGGTCGAGCGTCAGGTGGGGCAGCCCCATGCGGTGGGCGACCGAGCGGGCGCCGCGCACGGCGTCGGCCGAGCAGCAGCTCTTGGCGCCGTCGTGGCCGTCGTCGGCCCACAGCTCGAGCGTGACGGTGCAGACCTCGCTCCCCTCCCGGGTGGCCAGCAGCGCGGCGACCGCGGAGTCCACCCCACCGCTCATCGCGACGAGCGTCCGCGCCGTCCCGTCGGACGGCGGCGGGACGGCCGCGCCCGCCCGGACGGCGCCGCCGAGCGCCCGGTGCATCGCGTCGGAGGCCAGGTCGGCGGCGTGGAGCTTGCCGGTGCTCAGCCCGCCGAGCGCGGCGGCGACCTCGCGGCTGCCGATCCGCGCGACCTCGAGGACCGGCGCGCCGGTGACGAGCTCGACGACGGCCGAGCCGGCGGCGATGAGGGCGCCGCAGCCTTCGGCGTCGAAGCCCGCGTCGACGACACGGTCGCCCTCGACGCGCAGCGCGAACGTCACGAGGTCCCCGCACACCGACCCGCCGGCGGCCCCGCTGAACGCGCCGTCGGGCTGGTGCCCGCGGGCACGCGGGTAGGTCAGGTGGTCCTCGAAGCGCTCGTCGGCCACCGGCCGAGTGTAGATCCCGCCGTCGGCGGGCTCAGCCGCGGCGCACGTCGCCGACGAGCTGGTCGATCTCGCGCGTCGTGGTGAAGCCGACGATCCGGCGCGCGGTCTTGTCCTTGCCGATGACGAGCAGCGTCGGGGACTGCTGCACCTGCACCCCGCGGGTGATCGCCTCGTAGTCCCCGACGCGCGCCAGCGGCACGACGTGCACGTCGACCTTGCCGCCACGCCGGTCGGCCCGGCGCAGCGCGCGACGGACGGCGAGGTCGTCGGCGGCGGTCCGGCCGGCGAAGAGGACGACGACGGTGTGGCCGCGGTCCAGGGCGGCCAGGAGCGGGCCGGAGGGGTCGGCGGCGCGCTCGGCCGGCTTGGCCTTCGTCGTCGCCGTGGTCCTCGGGGCCGGGCCCGGCGCGGCCGCCGGCGTGCTGTTCTGTGCCCCGGCCGTCCCGGTCACCGGCGCGATCGCGACCGGCGCCCCGGGGGTCGCGCCCGTCGTCGTCTCGCTCGCCGCCGCGGCGGCGGCGGCCGTCGCGGCGGCGGCGCTGCCCTGCGTGGCCGCCGCCCCGCGGGCCTTGTCGACGGCCGAGGTCAGGCCCTTCACGCCGGGCGCGCT
>CAZRLR010000651.1:0-1997 GCA_964600395.1 uncultured Conexibacter sp. | reverse complement strand
GGCCAGAACGGTTTCCGCTCTTGGACTCCCACAACCGCAATACGGTCGATGGCGTGCTGGGTTCGGTGTCGAAGTTGGAACGGCAACTGGACGGCGAGCCGCGCATCGAAGCGACCGCGCGGTTTTCGTCGCGACAGAAAGCCATCGACGCCTACAACGACATTCGTGACGGGCATATCACCGACCCCTCGGTTGGCGCGCGGCGATTGAAGACGCGCTGGCTGGAGCGCGGCGAGCGGGCCAACATCGACGGGCGCGAGTACATCGGCCCGGTGCGGCTCGTCACCAAGTCACGAATCTTCGAGGCTTCGGTAACGCCGGTGGGGGCGGACCCCAACGCTAAATTCTTGCCCGCGCTGCGGGCTTATTCAGACCCGCAAGGGTGTATGGAGGAATACATGGACGAAAAGATGCGACAACTGCTGGTCAGCCGTGGCATGCCGGACGCATTGGACGGCGCGCAGGCCGTGGCGTGGGCGGAAGCCAACTTGAATCGCGCGGAAGCGCCCGTGCCGCCCGCCACCGTGGCGGATTCGGGCGACATTGAGCGCCGCGTGGAAGCCGAACGAACGGCGGCGGTAGACGCCGAGATTCGCCGGCAAGACGAAATTCGCTCTCTCTGCCGTTCGGCGCCCGCGTTGGATGACGCTGAATCGTTCGCACAGGACTTGATTCGCCGCAAGGTGACTCCCGAAATCGCGGCCAAGGAAGTGCTGGCCCGGCTGTCGCAGGCGTCAGCCAGCGCGGCGGTTTCGCCAAGCCTGGGCGACGTGCAGCGCATTCAGGCGGTCGAATCGGAAGCCGACAAACTCTACGCGGCGGTGCGCGACGGTCTTATCGAGCGGTCGCTCGCCGATGAGGGCTCTGCCAACGGCGCGGAGTGGAAGCCGGCCCCTGGCGCCGAGCAGTTCAAGCATCGGCGACTGACGGAAATCGGCCGCATGCTGATTGAGCGCTCGACCGGCAAGGCGTGCAATCTGAGCGATGGGCAAATTGCCGAGAAGATGCTGGGGCATGACGATCCCCGGCAGTTCTTGCTGCGGGCCAGCGATGGGCCGCTCTACAACGTCAGCGGCATGTTCAGCGCTGTGACGTTGGACGTGGCGAACAACTCGTTGCGGCGCAGTTATACCGAAGCTCCATCGACGTATCACATCTGGGCGCGGCGGGGGCCGAACTTCACGGACTTCAAGGATCAGCGGCGCTCGATTCTCGGCGAGATTCCCGATCCGCAGGTGGTCCCGGAAAACAGCGACTTCCCGGAAGTGACCTACTCGGACGGGTATGAGGGCTACCACGTCGAGGTGTACGCGATGATCTTCTCGATCACGCTGCAAGCCATCCTCAACAACAGCTTGAACGCCTTTACGGACGCGCCCCGCAAGATGGGCAACGCGTTCCGTCGCAAGGTGAACAAGCTCGTGGTGGGGGTGCTGACCGCGAATGACGCGTTGGCGGACGGCACGGCGCTGTTCCACGCGAATCATTCCAACGTCGGCACGACTGGCGCGATCGGCGAGACGACGCTGGACGAAATGTATTCGGCGATGATGCTCCAAAAGGGGCTCAACGCGAATGTCATTGTCGGAACCACGCCGCGTTACGTGCTGTTGCCGCCCGGCAAGAGCGGTCAGGCGCTCAAGTTCTTTGGTTCGACCAGCACGGCGGTTGCGACCGCTGGCAACTCGAACACGACGAACATTTACGGCCCTGGCGGGGATCGGCGGTTGACTCCGATTGTCGAGCCGCAGCTGGCTGCGTCCAGCACAACGGCTTGGTATGGCATCGCCGATTCGGGCGAGGTCGATACCGTCGAATATGCGTTTTTGGACGGCTTCGAGACGCCTCAGGTGCAACAGGAACGTGCGTTCACACGCCTGGGCGTGCGATACAGCGTGGTCCAAGCTGTGGGTGTCAAGGCGCTCGACTATCGCGGCTTGTTCTACAACGCCGGCTAATAGCGTGGGCGGCGGCTTTACGGCAACTCAACTCCATCA
>CAZRLR010000650.1:0-1997 GCA_964600395.1 uncultured Conexibacter sp. | reverse complement strand
ACGCCGGGGCGATCGCGGCGACGAGCCTCGCCCCCGGCGCCACCGCCGAGGAGCGGTGGGCCTTCCTCCAGGACGGGCTCTCGCGCTTCGCCGGGCGCCGTCTGGAGCTCGACGAGGAGGTGCTGGCGTCCGCCCGCGCGGCGAACTCCCGCAACCAGGGCATCGCCCGCCTGCTGGAGAGCTTCGGCGCGATCTACGCCGACCCGGCCCAGGCCGTCGACCTGTACACGCTGCAGTGCAGCCTGACCGTCACCGCCCGCGACCTGGCCGTCATGGGCACGACGCTCGCCAGGGGCGGCGTGAACCCGCTGACCGGCGAGCGCGTCGTGGCGCAGGACGTCTGCCACGCGACGCTCGCGGTCATGCTCACCGCCGGCCTCTACGAGACGTCCGGCGACTGGCTCTACGAGGTGGGGCTGCCGGCCAAGAGCGGCATCGGTGGCGGCATCGTCACCGTCTCGCCCGGCAAGGGCGGGATGGGGACCTTCGCCCCCCTGCTGGACGCCGAGGGCAACAGCGTCAAGGGCGGCCTGGCCGCGCGGTTCCTCTCGGCCCGGCTGGGGATGGACCTGCTGATCTCCAGCGCCGACGCCTGACCGCGGCCGGCCCTAGGCGGGCCCGAGCAGGTCCCAGCGGTTGCCCGCCACGTCCTCGAAGACGACGACGCGGCCGTAGGCCTCCGTGCGCGGCTCGCCGACGATCGTGCTGCCGGCGGCGCGCAGGCGCGCGAGCGTGCCGTCGAAGTCCTCGACGCGGAGGAAGAGGCCGACGCGTCCGGCGAACTGCGCCCCGACCGCCGCCTGCTGGTCGGGCCCGTCGGCGCGCGCGAGCAGCAGGCCGGTCCGCGCGCCCGGGGGCCGCACGACGACCCAGCGTTTCGGGCGCCCGTCGTTCGTCGTGGCCGGCGCGTCCTCGACGAGCTCGAAGCCGAGGACGTCGCGGTAGAAGGCGATCGCCGCGTCGTACTCGTCGACGATGACCGCCACGTGCTGCAGGTGCATCGGGCGACCGTAGCGCGGGGTCGCCGGCGCCGGGCCCCGGCCCGGCGGGACGGTGACGTAGCCTGGCGGCGTGCCGACGCCCGAGCCGTCCCTGCCCACCGGCAACCCGCGCGTGCGCCCGGTCCGGATCGACGTCCTGGCCGACGACTGGTACGTCCTGCGCAAGGGGACCTTCGACCTGCAGCACGCCGACGGGCGCTGGACGCGCGAGCAGCGCGAGGCGTACGACCGCGGCAACGGCGCGACGATCCTGCTCTTCGACCCGGACGCCGGCCTCGTCCTGCTGACCCGCCAGTTCCGCTGGCCGGCCTACGTCAACGGCCACCCCGACGGCATGCTCGTCGAGGCCTGCGCCGGTCTGCTCGACGACGAGGACCCCGTCACGGCGATCCGGCGCGAGACGCTCGAGGAGACCGGCGTGCAGGTGGGCGAGATCACGCACCTCTTCGACGCGTACATGAGCCCCGGGTCGGTCACCGAGCGGGTGCACTTCTTCGCCGCGCCGTACGTCAGCGCCGAGCGCACCGGCGGGGGCGGCGTCCTGGCCGAGGGCGAGGACATCGAGCTGCTCGAGCTGCCCCTGGCGGACGCGGTCGCGATGATCGCGACGGGGGCGATCGTCGACGGCAAGACGATCATGCTCCTGCAGTGGGCGCAGCTGTCGGGTCTCGTGACGCCACCGGCCGCCTGACCGCGGCGGCCGCCCGGCGGCGGTCAGCCGCGCAGCTTCCTGACGAGCGCCGCGGGTGTCGTGCGGGGCGAGACGATGATGCGCGGCAGCCGGTCGGGGTCCGTCGTCGGCCGCGCCACGCCGCCGGCGGTCGTCGCCGCGCCGCGGAAGCCCGCGGCCTCCACGGCCGCGACGACGCGCGCGTTGACGCGTCCGTAGGGGTACGCGAAGAAGTCGACGGGCGCGTCGTAGTCCAGCTGCAGGCGCGAGCGGCTGTCGGCGAGGCGCGCGAAGCTGCGTGGGGCCTCGGGGGAAACACCTGGGCG
>CAZRLR010000649.1:0-2004 GCA_964600395.1 uncultured Conexibacter sp. | reverse complement strand
ACGGCGTCCTCGTCGCCGAGTTCAAGCGCCTCGTGCTGGTCCCGAAGAAGAACCCGGGCGCCGAGGCCTGACCAGCAGCCGAGACCCGAAGACCCCCAGACGGGGTGGGGGGATCCGGGTCTCAGCGAGCGTGGCCGCGGCGCTCACCTGACCGTGAGCGTCGCGTGCATGCCCTGCGCGTCGTGGTCGTAGAGCGTGCAGAAGAGGACGTACGTCCCGGCGGTCACGGTGGCCGTCAGCGTGTCGGCGTCCTGCGGCAGGATCGTCGGCGTCTGCGCCAGGACGCTGCTGCTCCCGCTGCGACGCAGCGCGAGGTTGTGCGGGTCCATGCCGAAGTTCGTCGCCGTGACCTCGATCGTGCCGGCGTCGAGCGTCGGCCGCGACAGCCCGACGGCGTACTCGGTGAGCTGCGCCCCGGTCCGCAGGAGCGGCGCCGGCGGCGGCGTCGTCGTCGTCCCGGTGGTGGTGGTCGTCGTCGGCGGGGGCGGGGGTGCGGTGGCGCCGGTGGTGACCGTCGTGTCGGTCGTCGTGGTGGGCACCGTCACGGGCGGGGCGGTCGTCGTCGGCGTGACGCGTCGCCTGCCGCCCAGGGCTCCGGGCACGGCCTTCGTGCGGTGCCACCCCCGGGCGACGAGGACCGCGCGACGGTGTGGCGTCGCGTGCGGGCGCCCCGCGTCCGCCGCGCCGGCCCCGGCCAGCACGCCGCCGGCCACCCCGCCCGCCAGCGCGAGCAGGCCGGCCGCCAGTCGCCGGGCGCGGACGGCGGCAGACGCCGCGCTCACTTGAAGAGGGTGTTGCCGCCGTCGTGGCGGGAGATCGCCGGGAACGGCCCGCCCGGCAGGACACCGGCGGTGTTCCCGCCGAGCCACTCGCTCAGGACGGACTGGTAGACCGAGCGGAAGTCGGTCGTGACCTTGAGGTTGCCCCCGACGAGGTTGGCGGCCTGCACGCCGGGGAACTCGGCCGCCCAGCCGCCCTTGACCGCGCTGCCGGAGAGCATCATGAGTCCGCCCGCGCCGTGGTCGGTGCCGCCGCTGGCGTTCTCGCCGACCCGACGGCCGAACTCGCTGAAGACGAGCGTCGTGACCCGCTGCTCGATGCCGCGCGCTGCGAGGTCCGCCTTGAAGGCCCCGAGGCTCGCCGACAGGGTGGCCAGCTGCGGGTCCTGCGTGGACACCTGCGAGCCATGCGTGTCGAAGCCGCCCCAGTGCACCGTGACGATCCGTGTGCCCAGGCCGGCGGCCAGGAGCTTGGCCGTCAGCTGCAGGCGCGTCCCGAGCTGCCCGGCGGGATAGGTGACCGCAGGGGCGCCCTGGCCGGTGATCGTCGGGCCGGACCCGGCCACGTCGACCGCCAGCCCGTACGTCGACCGCGAGCGCTGCAGGTACGTGTTCTGCGCCCCGGTGGCGACCGCGCCCATCGCCTGCATCTCGGCGTTGATGTTCGCGGCGGACGGGGAGCCCGGCGGCATCCCGTAGCCGCCGGACGCGTTCATCTTGAAGCCGAGCGACGATGTCGACGGGATCGCGCAGACCGGGTGGACGGCGGTGCGGATGCTCTTGCTCAGCGCGGTGTCGATCGACACCGCCTGCAGCGGGTTGCTCGCCGAACCGTTGAGGTCGATCCAGCGGCCGAGCCAGCCCGTCGTCATCGCGCTCAGGCCGCCGGCGAACCAGTAGTCGGAGCTGTCGAAGTGCGAGAGGTTCGACGGCGTGTAGTCGACGGCGGGCAGGAAGGCGAGGTCTGACCCGGCGCCGCCGGACCCGTCGCCGAAGAGCGTGTCCAGCCCCCACGCGGAGCCGTTGTCCCCGCCGCCGGCGGTGGACACGAGCGGGTTGGCCCAGGCCAGCGCGCCCCCGGTGCCCGCGATGTCCCGCGAGCCGACCACGCCGCCGGACGTCGCGCCCTGGCCGCGGTGGATCGCCGCCCGCGCCGCCGTGTAGGCGCTGTAGTTCACGCCGTCGACCGTCCCGGGCAGGACGCAGTTGAGGCTGTCGTTGCCCC
>CAZRLR010000648.1:0-2004 GCA_964600395.1 uncultured Conexibacter sp. | reverse complement strand
GTCGGCGCCGGGACGGTGAGCCGGGGCTCCGGCGTCGCGGCCGACGCGGTCGCGGGGGTGAGGACGGCGATGGACAGGGCGGCCGCGGCGAGCGCGGGGAGGCGGGACATGCGCCCATCATCGTCCACCCGGCGTCGCCGCGCGCGGCGGCGGTCAGCGGGCGCCCCGGCGACCCCGGCCCCGCCGCGCCCGCCGCCTCAGCGCCGACGGCACGGCGGCCCGGCCATGAGCCGCCAGTACGTGCTGCGGACGACCTCGACATAGCCCGGCGGGACGACGAGCGGGGGGACGCCCTGGTAGTAGCGCCGCTCCACCGACTCGTCGATCGGCATGAGCAGCAGCGGCGCGACGGGGTAGCGCGTGTCGTGGCGGTCGCGGACCTCGCCCGGCGCGGCGCCCATGTAGTACCGCAGCGCCGGGATCTCCGGGTGGTCGTAGGTCGTCAGACGCCCGCACGCCGTCCGGTAGGTACGGAACGCCGGCGACCGCGCCATGTCCCGCAGGTCCGTCTGGATCTCGCGCGAGTTCGTGACCTTCGTGCGCACGTCCTGCATGAGGTCGACGTTGAACGGGATGAAGAGGACCGAGAGCGCCAGCGACCCCAGGCCGATGCGCTGCCACCGCCGTCGCTCGGGCGAGCCGGGCGGCAGGTCCAGCCACCCCAGGCAGCCGGCGGCGTAGACGATCGCCAGCATGACCGTCGGCGTCAGGACGTAGCGGGCGATGAGCGGCAGGCCGGCGAAGGTGCTGAGGAGGAAGAAGCCGAGCATCGCCGCCGCCACGCCGAGCAGGAGGAGGCCGCGGCGGGCGAGCAGGACGACGAAGGCGCAGCCGATCGGCACGCCGACGATGAGCGGCTCGCGCAGCGTGAAGCCCAGGAACTTCGCCGTGCGGAACGGCGCGTCCAGCGGCGAGCGCGGCCGGTCCAGCTGCGCCGCGAGGTCGCTCGTGCCGTGCAGCGAGTGCAGGAAGTCCCCCGTGATCGCCGCGTCGCTGATCGCCCACAGCACCGGGCCGGCCGCGGTCAGGACGGCGAGGCCGGCCAGTTGCCGGGGCGCCGCGGCCAGGCCGTCGCGCAGCAGGCGGACGACAGCGCGCGGGGCGCCCCGCCAGCCCACGGCGCGGACGCGCGCGACGGGCTCCTGCGGGCCCGCGTTGGCCACGAGCCACAGCCAGTAGGCCGCCGCCAGCACCCACGCCTCGGGGCGCAGCAACCCCGCGAGCGTGAGCAGGACGAGGACCGGGACCCCGCGCCGCGGCGAGCGGACCTCCAGCAGCAGCGCCCAGGAGACGAACAGCGCGAACGGGATGTCCTGGTAGGCGAACTCGGCGTTGCGGCCGAACGCCGGGCGGGTGAGGATGACGATCGCCGCCAGGACGCCGACCGGCGTGCGGAAGACCTGCCGCCCGAGGCAGAACACGACCCACACGATGCCGCCGAAGCAGAGCATGACGAGCCAGGCCAGGACGCCGGTCGTCGCGTCCCCCAGCGGCAGCGCCAGGAAGCTCACGAACGTCTGCAGCGGATGCGGCGTCGGGGCGATGAAGCCCGTGTAGTCCGGGGTGAAGCCGTGGGCGATGTCCCGCGCCCAGACGAGCGAGTAGGAGGCGTCGTAGTTGAGGAACGGCGCGCCGTAGATGAGGCTCAGCAGCAGGGCGGACCCGACGATCGTCGCCAGGGCAGCAGGGTTCGCGAGGCGCCGCATCGGGGTCAGCAGCGTACCGGCGCCCGGCCTCCGGAGGCGGTCCTGAGGCTCGCCGCCGGGTGTGCCAGACTGGCCGCAGCCGTGTCGACCGCCCCTTCTCTGTACCGCCGCCACCGCCCCCGGACGTTCGCCGACGTCGTGGGCCAGGAGCACGTCGTGCGCACGCTGCGCAACGCCGTGACCCAGGACAAGCTGCACCACGCCTACCTGTTCGTGGGCTCACGCGGCACCGGCAAGACGTCGATGGCGAAGATGCTCGCGGCCTGCTTGAACTGCGAGCGGGGGCCGACCGTCGACC
>CAZRLR010000647.1:1494-2013 GCA_964600395.1 uncultured Conexibacter sp. | reverse complement strand
CTCAGATGCAGGCGCGAGATCATGTCGGCGATCAGCCCCAGCGACCAGATGATGAGCGCCGACAGGAAGGCGAAGATCGTGGTTTCCGACAGGTTGTCCATCCAGATGTCGTAGACGAACTTTGCCGCACCCAGGCCCATCAGCACCAGCCCGAGCGGGATGAACACCCTGAGCGGGTTGAAAAGCACCGTCATGCGCAGGACGAGAATGATGAAGTTCACGAAGTCGACGGGCCGGATCTTCGACTTGCCCACCCGCCTGCCGTATTCGATGGGTGTATAGATCATCCGCTTGCCGTTGCAGGACATGCACAGCGTGATCGTCGTGGTGAAGGAGAATTTCTGCGGCAGGAGCGGCACGAAGGGCACCAGCTCCGATTTGCGGAAGATTCGCAGGCCAGAGTTGAGGTCGTTCAGCTTCCGCTCGGCCAGGAACGAGGCGAAGTGGTTCAAGATGAACTTCTCCGGGCGGCGGATCATCGGCACGATCTCGGAGGCCAGCTCCGGAGGCCAGATCTGG
>CAZRLR010000647.1:0-1484 GCA_964600395.1 uncultured Conexibacter sp. | reverse complement strand
GGTCGTTGAGCTTCCGCTCCGCCAGGAACGAGGCGAAGGTGTTCAGCACCCATTTCGCCGGGCGCCGGATCAGCGGCACGTTCTTCATCATCGCCCCCCGGTCGCCTACCACCATGTCCTGGTTGCGGCACATGGCGAGCATCGGCGGCAGGTAGCGCGCAGGGTAGGTTCCGTCCGCGTCGAGAATCGCGACATATTCGTATTGGGCGTGCTTGATGCCCCGTTTCAGGCTCGCCCCGTAGCCGGTGTTGACCTGGTTCGAATCCACGACGACGCCGGTCTCTCGGGCAATCTCGAGCGTCCGGTCCTCGGACCCGTCGTCGATGACGATGATCTCGTACGGAAGCCCGAGCGGGTCCAGATGGGCGCGCACGTCCTCGATCGTGTGGCGCACCGCGCCTTCCTCGTTGTAGGCGGGAATCACGACGCTGAGCGACATGCCCTCGACCTCCGACGCGAGGCTCGCCATGGCCCCCGCCTCTGCGGTCCGATCCTTCATGTCCTTCATTCCCTTCACCGTTTTCCGTTCATGGCCGCGCGCCTCAGGGCACATGCAGCCGGTTCCTGATACCGAGCACATGGTATTCGAACAGGCACCAGACGAAGGCGGCCGCCGAATAGACGTAGTAGAACTGGTGGTAGGCGAGTGCACGCACCGCGAAGGCGGCCCCGCCGTTCCGGTAGAGGAAACGGGCGAAATCCCAGTTGAGCACCAGCGCGAGACCGGCCAGCCCCGTCACGACGGGCCAAAGGGCCAAAGCGAAGGGCAGCGCGAGAACCGAGAGGATCAAGAGCCCCGCCACCGCCGCCTTCAGCTTCTCGCCGTGGCTGGTGTTGAGATCGTTTGCCACGCCCTCGCGCGCGATCATCAGCCGAGACCACGGCAGCGCACGGCGGAAGATGTCGGTGTGGATGGCGTTCGTCGGCGTCCAGACCTTGAGGTGCTTGCCATGGAGCGTCGGGTCGAGAACGATCCGCCCTCCGGCGCGGCGGATGCGGTAGCCAAGCTCGATGTCCTCGATGGACGGGACGCGGTAGGTGTCCGTGTCGAAACCGCCGATGGCGAGGAACACATCCTTGCGGACGGCGCCGCAGCCGGCCCAGAAAGTCTGCGCATTGCGGTTTGCCTTCTGGTGATAGAACCGGTGCATGAGGTTCTTGTAGCGCGAGAACCAGGGTGCCCCGTCCGGAGCGTCGTCGTAGGAGCCGAAGACGGCCGCCACCGTCGGGTCGGCGAAAGCACGCTGGAGCTTGACCGCCCCGTCCTCCCACGCGATCACGTCGCTATCCACGAACCAAAGGATGTCACCGGCGGCGTGCTCCGCCGCAAGGTTGCGCGCCAGTCCCGGCCCGCCGTTCTCCGGCGTCGTCAGGACCCGCGCGCCAAGCTGCCGCGCGACCTCGGCCGTGGCGTCGGGCGATCGGTCGTCGACAACGAGCACCTCGCACACGTCGCCCCGCGCCTGCATCGCCATCAGCGGCTC
>CAZRLR010000646.1:0-2019 GCA_964600395.1 uncultured Conexibacter sp. | reverse complement strand
CGGCGAGCTCCTGCGCGGACCGGATGCCCTCGTTGACCGCGGCGAGGACGAGGTCGGCGAGCATCTCCGGGTCCTCGGGGTCGATGGCCTCGGCGTCGATCGTGATGCCCTTGACGATGAGGTCGCCCGAGACCGTGACGGTGACCATGCCGCCGCCGGCGGTGGCGGTGACCTCCTCGTTCTTGAGGTCCTCCTGTGCCTTCATCATGTCCGCCTGCATCTTCTGGACCTGCTTCATCATCTGGTTCATGTTCGGCTGGGGCATGCTCAGGACTCCTGGTCGGGGACGATCTCTTCGGCGTCGAACTCTTGCTTGAGGCGGTCGACCCACTCGTCGGGGGACGGCGGGGCCTGCTGGGCGGCCTCGGGGACGAGGTCGGCCAGGTCGTGCAGCTCGATGGTCAGGCGGGCGTCCAGGCCGGTGATCGTGCGGATCGACTCGGCGAGGGACTCCCGGTTGCCGGACTGGTCGGCGATCCGGCACTGGAACGCGTGCGCCCGGTCGAACCCGACGGTCACCTCGCGCCCGACGACGGCGATCGGACGCGCGTCGCGCAGCATGACCGCGAGCTGGTTGTTGCCCTCGGCCAGCGCGTCGCAGACCGCGGGCCACAGCTCCACGAGCTCGGGCAACCCGACCTCGGTCGAGGACGCAACCGCCACCGCCGCACGCTCCTCCAGCTCCGAAGGCGGCGCCACCGCAGCGGGTCCGGCGACCGGCTCGGGGGTGGCGGGAGCGGCCGGCGCCGGCGCGGCGACCGGCGGAGCGACGGGGGTCACCGCAGCGGGAGGCGAAGCGACCGCAGGCGAAGCCGGAGGGGTCGGTATGCCCCCCGGAGCGACGTCCGGGGCAACCGGCGGAGCCGAGAGCCCCGAAGCGGAGGGGGGCGTACCGGCCCCGGAGGCGGCCGCGGGAGCGGCCGGCACGGGTGCAGCGGCGCCCGGACCCGGCCCGGAGGCCAGCGCCTGCTCCAGGCGCTCGAGCCGCACCATGAGCGCCCGGGCCGACGCGTCCACCTGCGGGGTCGCGGCCTTGACGAGGGCGACCTCCATCTGGGTCCGTGCGTCCGCCCCGTCCTTCATCGCGCGCAGCGCCCCGGCCAGCAGGTCGATGAGCCGCACGACGTCGCCGGCCCCGACGCGCTCGGCCTGGTCCACCAGCCGCGCGTCGTGGTCGGGCGTCACGGCGATCTCGGCCGGGACGGACCCGAGGGTCTGGACGAGCATGAGCTCGCGGGCGTGGGTCTCGAGGTCGCGGACGAACTGCGAGACGTCCCGCCCGGTCTGGGCGAGCTTCGCGGCGGCCAGCAGCGCGGCGCGCGCGTCGTGGGCGGCGATCGCGTCCACCGCGCCGAAGAGCAGGTCGGCGTCCGCGACGCCGAGGACGGCGAGGACGTCCTCGGTGAGAATTCGCGGCGTCTCGCCGTTGGCCCCCGTCGCCCCGGTGTAGGTCACGAGCTGCTCGAGCGTCCCCAGCGCGTCGCGGAACGAGCCGGTCGCATGCCGGGCCAGCAGCGCCACCGCGTCCGGCGGGATGTCGATGGCCTCCTTGCCGGCGACGCGCTGCACGACGGCGGCGAGCTGCTCGACGGTCGGGCGCGTGAAGTCGAAGCGGTGGCAGCGGTCCACGACCGTCGGGAGGATCTTGTTGGCCTCCGTCGTGGCCAGGACGAAGATCGTGCTCGGCGGCGGCTCCTCGAGCGTCTTGAGGAACGCGTTCCACGCCTGGGTGGTCAGCATGTGCGCCTCGTCGAGGATGTACACCTTGTACTTGCCGCTGACGGGGGCGAAGGAGACCGACTCGCGCAGCTCGCGGATGTCGTCGACCGAGTTGTTGGACGCCGCGTCCATCTCGATGACGTCCAGCGACGTGGCGTTCGCGATCGCCACGCACGACGGGCACTGCCCGCACGGCGCGGTGGTCGGCCGCGTCGGCGCGCCCGTGCAGTTCAGGCAGGCGGCGAGGATCTTCGCCATCGACGTCTTGCCCGTCCCGCGCGAGCCGACGAACAGGTAGGC
>CAZRLR010000645.1:0-2019 GCA_964600395.1 uncultured Conexibacter sp. | reverse complement strand
CTCGTCGCGTTGGCGACGCGCCTCGGCGATGCCGGCGTCCCGGCGGCGCTCGGCCTCGGCCTCGGCCTCGGCCTGGGCGGCGACCGCCTCGTCGCGGGCGTGCGCCAAGCGGTCGCGGGTGCGGACGGCGGCCTCGCGGTCGCGCACGGCCTCCTCGAGCATCGCCCGGGTGCGGTCGCGCTCGGCCTGCGCGGCCCGCCCGGCGAGCTCGGCGTCCTCCGCCCGGCGCTGCACCGCCAGCAGGTCCGGCGACGGCACCGCGGGCAGCGGCTCGGGCGCGAGCCGCAGCTCCGGCTCGGGCTCCGGCTCGGGCTCCGGCTGCGGGGGCGCGGCACCAGGGCCGGCGTCCGAGCCGAGCGGGACGAGGACGCTCGGGGCGACCTCCAGCCAGGCGCCGCGGAGCGCCTCAGGGCCGTCCGTCCACGGGAACGCGACGGTCCACGGCCCGGACTCCCGCGGCGCCCACGGCTTGTGCTCGAGCGTCGCGAGCACCTGCTGGTCGCCGACGACGAGCGTCGGCCGCAGGAAGCGCAGGCCCCGCACGCCGGTCCAGCGGCCCTGGACGAGGAGCTCGCCGGCGCGGACGTCCAGGCGCTCGACCTGCAGCGTCGCGCCGCCGGGGCGGGCGGACGCGGACGTCGTCGAAGAAGCCATCGTCGGTCCCTACCCGCCGACGTGGGCGGGCGAACCGCGAGCGGCGGCTCAGGCCGAGGCGCCGGCCGTCGCGAACGGGAACGTCACCCCGGTCAGCGCCTCGGAGCGCTCCCACAGCTGCGCGGCGACGGCCTCGTCGCGCGCCGCCGACGTGCACCCGACGAGCTTCGGGTGCCCGCGCTGCTCGCCGATCCCGTCCGGCCCGACGTACGACCCGCCGGGCAGGTCCTGCGTCGCCGCGTACAGCGTCGGCAGCGCGCCCATGTCGGCGCTCTGGGCCAGGAGGCGGTTGCCGACGGCCATGAGCTTGTCCTGGATCGACGCCGTGTGGGACTGCAGGTTCGTCGAGGCGTAGCCGGGGTGCGCCGCCAGCGCCTTCACGGCCGAGCCGGACGCCGCCAGGCGCCGCTGCAGCTCGAAGGTGAACAGGAGGTTGGCGAGCTTGGACTGCCCGTAGGCCGGCCAGCGCTGGTACCTCTTCTCCCAGTTCAGGTCGTCCAGGTGGATCTTCCCGATGCGGTGCGCGCCGCTGGACACCGTCACGACGCGGTCGGTGATGCGGTCCAGCAGCAGGCCCGTCAGGGCGAAGTGCCCCAGGTGGTTCGTCCCGAACTGCATCTCGAAGCCGTCGGCCGTCCGGGACTCCGGGACGGCCATGACGCCGGCGTTGTTGATCAGGACGTCGAGCGGGCCCTCCCATGCGGCGGCGAACGCCCGCACCGACGCCAGCGACGCGAGGTCCAACGGACGGACCTGCGCGCCGTGACCGATCTGCGCCGCGGCGGCCTCGCCCTTGGCCGCGTTGCGCACGGCGAGGACGACGTTCGCCCCCGAACGCGCCAGCTCGCGGGCGGCGACGAGCCCGATCCCGCTGTTGGCACCCGTGACGACGATCGTGCGCCCGGCCTGGGAGGAGAGGTCGGCGGCGGTCCATTTGCTCATGCGGACGACTCTACGACGGCCTTGACGGTCCGTCGACCTGACCAGCACGAGCAGGGGTCGCCGACGGGTCAAAAGATATGTTTCGCCGCGTGCCGACCACGCCTTCCGCCCAGTACTCCCTGACGATCCGCGTCGAGATCGACCACAAGCCCGGCATGCTCGGGCAGGTCGCCTCGGCCATCGGCCGGGCCGGGGGCGTCATCGGGGCGGTCGACCTCGTGCACGCGTCGGACACGACGCTCATGCGCGACATCACGGTCGACGCGGCCGGCCCGTCCGACTGGGACGGCATCACCGCGGCGATCGACGAGCTCGACGGCGCTCGCGTCGTCGACACGACCGATCGCACCTTCCTGCTGCACGTCGGCGGCAAGATCGAGCAGCACAACAAGTCGCCGCTGAAGACGCGCGACGACCTCTCGA
>CAZRLR010000644.1:0-2024 GCA_964600395.1 uncultured Conexibacter sp. | reverse complement strand
GTGTGTTTAAGTGAGCCGTTTGTGCCTTACGCATGGCCGCGTGATTACGAATTGACTTGCGATAACGATATTGTGGCGATTGGGCATTATGATAATGCGCTAATTGTTGGCACAACTGGACGACCTGTAATGATTACAGGTATTGATCCACAAAACATGAGCCAATCAGAATTGCCCATTAGTGAGGCGTGTGTATCTGCTAAGTCTATGGTGAGTATGGGGCGTTATGCGATTTATGCGAGTCCTAATGGTTTGGTTATGGCTTCAGGTGGTGATGCACAGTTAATTACTGGCGGTATTATTACTAATCGGGAGTGGGCAAATTATCAGCCTGATTCTATCCATGCGTATCAACATCGAGGCAAATACATATTTTTTTGGAAAAAGGATTCATTAAATAAAGGCGGCGTGATATTTGACCCACGAAGCCCTAATGACGGCCTAATCGCATTTAATCAATACTTTGTTGCTGGTTATCGTGACCAAGATACAGATACATTGTATTTAGTTGATGAAAACAAGGTGCTTTGGAAGTTTGATGATAATAACGCATCACCACGCACTTACACATGGAAATCAAAACGCATTAGCTTGGATGCGCCTCATTGCCTCACAGCAGCAAGGGTATTGGCAGATAGTTATACCAATATCACTATTAATATCTATGCAGACAATACGCTTTATCACACACAAGCCGTAACTAATAAATCACCATTCAGATTGCCGCGTAATGGTAAGTATCGTGTTTGGCAAGTTGAGATAACAGGTACAGACAGTGTGCGAGAGATAATGATTGGCGAAAGCGTTTTAGAACTTCAAACATAGGTAAATATCATGCCAAATAATCTAAAAGTATCAAATACCGTTGTTAATGGCCAAGCTGATGCGTTGTCCGTGTTGGCTGACAATGGTTATATCCGCATTTATGATGGCACACAGCCAGCAAATGCAGAGACGGCAATTAGCACACAAACGCTATTAGCCGAGTTACGTTTTAATGCCGATGCTGCACCTTCGGCTGTTGCTGGTGTTTTAACATTTAATGCGATTACTCAAGATTCAAACGCAAATAATACTGGTACGGCCTCTTGGTTTAGAGCATTGAAAAGCGATGGTTCAACCGTATTGTTTGATGGTTCAGTGGGCACTAGCGGAAGTGATATGAGTATTGAAACAACAGCCATTGTAGCAGGGGCGATTGTTGGCGTAACATCGTTTGTTTATACCGTTAGCAAAGGTTAATACGAATGAGCAGTGCTGAACAGGCAATACAGTCAGTCGTTATTGATGCTTATGTGTCAGTTATTGCCAGTGGGTCAGTACAACAACCAGCTCAAACAATAAATATATCTTCAACCTACCGAAATCAAAGCACAGTACAATCTGTTCAAATTGCTAATGCTCAAGCGTTTGTTGAGATAAATGGCGGTATTGCTATTCAGCAGTCGTCACAATCATTGTCAGTTAATACGTTTTATTATGATGTTGGTATTACTGCTTCGATAAGCCAATCAGCACAAGGCGTATATTCTGTAGCAAATATAGCGATGAGTGTTAATGCCGCGATTGGGCAATCTAAGCAATATATGTCAGCAACAGTTGTGAGTGGTGTATTTTCACCACAATCTGCCGAAAAAGTAATGACCAAAAACACTTATCGCATTTTACGCAGAGTACGAAATACAGGAAGACGATAATGGTTTTACGCCGCCGAGACATTCAATTACCTAAGCCACCAGTGACCAACGATAAGGCCGCATCTAATTGGATGACAGCAGTATCGTCATTGCTTCAAAAGTATATTTTTGGCGGTACTGATGACCGATTGGTGTCGGCTAAAGAATTGATTGATGGGGGCGTTGCAGGTGTGGGTACGGGCGGACAATTAACACTGCCGCCTAGAAATCTAACAAAGCCTCCAAAAGTGTCAGGGCTTACTGCTAATGGTGCGCTGGCTTCTATCTTTGTTCAGTGGAATAACCCATCATTTAGCAATTATAGTCATACAGAGTTGTGGCGAGCAG
>CAZRLR010000643.1:0-2027 GCA_964600395.1 uncultured Conexibacter sp. | reverse complement strand
CCGCATCCGCGCCCTTGCAGGCCGCCAGCACCTCGTCGGTGAGCGCGGTCCCGTGCGCGTCGATGGAGGCGCCGCCGAAGACGTGCTCCTCGATCTCGACGTCCGGGACGAAGCGGCGGAGCACCTCGACGGCGGGCGCGCAGATCTCCGGCCCGATGCCGTCGCCGGGAAGCGTGACTATCTTGGTCATGTGGTCGTCCTAGACGGTGGTGGTGTCGGGGCCCTTGCGCTCGCGCGCGGCCTCGTAGGCGGCGATGCGGTCCTCGGCGGCGAGGGTGATCGAGATGTCGTCCAGCCCGTTGAGCAGGCGGTGCTTGATCTCGGGGTCGATCTCGAAGCGGAACTCGTCGACGGTCTGCGCCTCCAGGTCGATCCTCGCACGGCCGCGCTTGACGATCTCGTCGCACTGCTCCTGGGGCAGCTCGATCGGGAGCATGCCGTTCTTCGTGCAGTTGTTGCGGAAGATGTCGGCGAAGCGCGGCGAGATGAGCGCGACGAAGCCGTAGTCCAGCAGCGCCCACGGAGCGTGCTCACGCGAGGATCCGCAGCCGAAGTTCTCGCCGGCGACGAGGATCGGGTTGGCCGGCAGGTCGTAGCCGTTGGCGCGCCACTCGTGGAAGAGGTACTCGCCGAAGCCGGTCCGCTCGACGCGCTTCATGTAGCGCGCCGGGATGATCTGGTCGGTGTCGACGTCCTGCTGGTCGATGAAGGTGATCGCACCCTCGATCGTGCTGACGGGGTCCATGCTCTAGCTCCAGTTCCGGATGTCGACGAAGTGGCCCTCGATGGCGGCGGCGGCGGCCATCTGGGGGCTGACGAGGTGGCTGCGGGCCCCGCGGCCCTGGCGCCCCTCGAAGTTGCGGTTCGAGGTGGACGCGACGCGCTCGCCGGGGGCGGCGACGTCGGGGTTCATGCCCAGGCACATCGAGCAGCCCGCCACGCGCCAGTCGAAGCCGGCCTCGATGAAGACCTTGTCCAGGCCCTCCTCCTCGGCCTGCTTCTTGATCTGCTGCGACCCGGGGACGACCATCGCGATGACGCCGTCGGCGACCTTCTTGCCGCCGATCATCGACGCGGCGGCGCGCAGGTCCCCGATGCGGGAGTTGGTGCACGACCCGATGAAGACGCGGTCGAGCTTGATCTGCGTCATCGGCGTGCCGGCCTCCAGCGCCATGTACTCCAGGGCGCGCTCGTCGCCGGCGTCCTGCGGCGCGGGCACCGCCTCGGTGACCGGGACGACCATCTCCGGCGTCGTGCCCCAGGTCACCTGCGGGGAGATCGCGCTCGCGTCGACGACGATCTCGCGGTCGAAGGTCGCGCCCTCGTCCGTCTTCAGCTGCGCCCACGCCGGGTCGACCTCGACGCCGCGGTCGCGCAGCCACTGGAACGTCTTCTCGTCCGGGGCGACCATGCCCGCCCGGCCGCCGCCCTCGATCGTCATGTTGCAGACGGTCATGCGGCCCTCCATCGAGAGGGCCTCGATGGCCGGGCCGGCGAACTCGACGACGTGCCCGCCGGCGCCGTCGACGCCCATCTGGCCGATCGTCGCGAGGATGAGGTCCTTCGCGGTGACGCCGGTGCCCAGGTCGCCCTCGTAGCGGATGCGCATCGACTTGGGCTTGACCTGCCCGAGCGTCTGGGTCGCCAGGACGTGCTCGACTTCGGAGGTCCCGATGCCGAAGGCCAGCGCGCCGAACGCGCCGTGGGTGGCGGTGTGCGAGTCGCCGCAGACGATCGTCATCCCGGGCTGGGTGACGCCGAGCTCGGGCCCGATGACGTGGACGATGCCCTGCTGGTCCGAGCCGAGCGAGTAGATCGGGACGCCGAACTGCGCGCAGTTCTCCTCGAGGGTCTCGACCTGCTTGCGGCTGAGCTGGTCCTTGATGAGCTTCGCCGTCGGCGTGCCGTCGGTCGGCGTGTTGTGGTCGGCCGTCGCGAGCGTGCGGTCGGGGCGGCGGACCTGGCGGCCGGCGAGGCGCAGGCCGTCGAAGGCCTGCGGGGAGGTCACCTCGTGGACGAGGTGCAGG
>CAZRLR010000642.1:0-2036 GCA_964600395.1 uncultured Conexibacter sp. | reverse complement strand
CAGGCCACCGCGGTCGTACTGCTTGCGCTTCTCGGCGTCGCCCAGGACGTCGTTGGCGCCCTGGACCTCCTTGAAGCGCGCCTCGGCGCTGGCGTTGTCCGGGTTGCGGTCGGGGTGGTACTGGCGGGCCAGCTTGCGGTAGGCCTTCTTGATCTCCTCCGGGGAGGCCTTCTTGTCGACCCCGAGGGTCTTGTAGAGATCGTTGTCGCGGGCCATCTGGGTGCTCCTCGTGGACTGGGGTGCCGGCGACTACGCCGACACGACCACCTTCGCGGCGCGCAGGACGGTGTCGTCGAGGACGTAGCCGGGCTGGTAGACCTCGATGACGAGGCCGGGGGCGACGTTCTCCTTCGGCTGCTGGGTCAGCGCCTCGTGCCGGTGCGGGTCGAACGGCGCGCCGAGCGGGACCTCGACCTTGATGCCGACGCGCTCCAGCGCGGCGGTGAGCTCGGCCTGCACGAGGCGCGTGCCCCGCGTCAGCGTGTGCTCGTCGTCGCCCTCCAGCGCCTCCGCCGCGGCGATCGCCCGGTCGAGGTTGTCCAGCGCGGGCAGCAGCTCCTTGGCGAGGCGGCCGATGCCGCGGCTCTCGGCCGTGCCGACGTCGCGACGGGCCCGCTTGCGCAGGTTGTCCATCTCGGCCGCGGCCCGGTAGTAGAGGTCCTTGAAGTCGGGCTCGGCGGGGGCCTCCTCGGCCGCCACCGCGTCCGTGCCCTCCGCGCCGGTGTCGACGAGCTCGCCGTCGACGGCCTCGTCCCCCGCCACGTCGGCCTCCGGCGGGGGTGCCGCCGCGTCCGCCGACGGGGCGTCCGCCGCCGGCGCCTCGGGGGCACCGGCGGTCGGCTCGACCTCGGGGGTCTGGTCCTCGGACGTCATGGCCTAGCGGCCCTCGTCCACGACCTCGGCGTCGACGACGTCCTCCTCGACCACCTCGGCGTCGTCGGGCGCGGCCCCGTTGGAGCCGCTCGCGGCCTGCTCGGCCTGCGCCTTCTCGTACATCGCCTCGGAGACCTTGTGGAAGGCCGACTGCATCGCCTCGGTCTTCGCGTTGATCTCGGCCGCGTCCTCGGACGTCAGCGCCTCGCGGACGGCCTTGATGGCCTCCTCGATCTCGGTGCGGGAGGACTCGTCGACGGCGTCGCCGAGGTCCTTCAGCTGGCGCTCGTTGGCGTACGCCGCGGACTCGGCGCCGTTGCGGGCCTCGGCCAGCTCGCGCGCCTTCTTGTCGGCGTCCGCGTTGACCTCCGCGTCCTGGACCATCTTCTTGATCTCGTCGTCGGAGAGCCCGCCGCCGGCCTTGATCTCGATCTTCTGCTCCTTGCCGGTCCCCAGGTCCTTCGCGGAGACGGACAGGATGCCGTTGGCGTCGATGTCGAAGGCGACCTCGACCTGCGGGATGCCGCGCGGGGCCGGCGGGATGCCGGTCAGCTGGAACTTGCCGAGCGACTTGTTGTACGTCGCCATCTCGCGCTCGCCCTGCAGGACGTGGATCTCCACGGACGGCTGGTTGTCCTCGGCCGTCGAGAAGATCTCGCTCTTGCGGGTCGGGATCGTCGTGTTGCGCTCGATGAGCTTCGTCATGACGCCGCCCTTGGTCTCGATGCCCAGCGTCAGCGGGGTCACGTCGAGCAGCAGGACGTCCTTGACGTCGCCGGAGAGGACGCCGGCCTGGATGGCGGCGCCGACGGCGACGACCTCGTCCGGGTTGACGCCGCGGTGCGGCTCCTTGCCCGTCAGCTCCTTGACCTTCTCCTGGACCGCGGGCATGCGCGTCATGCCGCCGACGAGGACGACGTGGTCGATCTTCGCCGCGCCCTTGTCCTTGGCGTCGTCCAGGGCCTGGCGGACCGGGGCGACGATGCGGTCGATGAGCGGCGCGGCCAGCTCGTTGAGCTTGGAGCGCGTCAGGCGCACGTCCAGGTGCTTGGGGCCGGAGGCGTCCGCGGTGATGAACGGCAGGTTGATCTGCGACTCCTGCGCGGAGGACAGCTCGATCTTCGCCTTCTCGGCGGCCTCGTAGAGGCGCTGGAGGGCCATCG
>CAZRLR010000641.1:0-2039 GCA_964600395.1 uncultured Conexibacter sp. | reverse complement strand
GTGGCCAGCTCGCCGCGCAGCACGCCGAGCAGGCCGGTGCGCTCGGCGGTGACGTTGTGCTGGTGGATCGTCTCCAGGTTCTCCTGGCGGGCGGAGAGGAAGACGGAGTCCGGCAGGTCGGCGAACTTCTCCAGCGCCCCGCGGATCGCCTCGCGCACGCAGTCCTCGACGAAGCGCGGACGGCGGTGGGCCTTCTCGACGACGGTGCCCTCGTCCGACCGCTTCATGAGCTCGTAGATCTCCGAGCTCATCGACTCCTCGACGATCGCCACGAGGTCCATCGCGTCGATGCCGGCGTCGACGCCCTCGGGCAGGCCGAGGTGCAGCGTGCCGAGGCCGCGCTGGTTGTGCGTCGCGACCGGGACGGACTCGAAGATCCGCGCGATCTCCGCGTCGGAGAACCCGTCGGCGGCGAGGCGCTCGTGCGCGCGACCGGTGAGGATGCCCTGCGCGCACGGGCATGCCGTCATGCCCTGGGCGGACACGCCGACCATCCGGCGCGTCCCGGCCTCGGAGGCCACGGCGCTGCCGAAGAGCGTGTAGATCTCCTGCGTCATGATCCCCGACTCGGGCGCGGGCTTGTGCTCGGGATAGCGGGCGGTGATCGTCACCTCCGCGCGCTTGGCGCCCTGGCGGTCCCGGATGATCTGCGCGATGCGCTCGGCGAGCGTCTCGGCGCGGAACGCCGACTGCCCGAGGACGACCTCGCCGATGGCGTCGTTGACGACCTCCTCGAAGCGGCTCATGTGCGCGCCCTTCTGCTGCGGACCGAGGTCGACGAAGCACTCGAGCGTCGCGAAGAAGAGCTGCTCGCTCCCCGTGTCGTCGAGGATGCGGATGACCTTCTCCACGCCGGTGACGCCGACGCGCGAGAGGGAGACCTGAAGGCCGGGCAGGGACGCCTGCACGTCGGGTCCTGAGAGGGCGGAGACAGATGGGTTCATGAGCGGTCTCGTTGAGGGTAGCGAGGGCACGCTGGAGTTCGTGCCCTTCGGAACTTGTGCTATCACTCCTCGACAGCTGCAAGCCCCCTCCGGTACGACCGAGAGGTCTAAAAGGCTCAGCGCCTCGCGGGAGCTCCCGCGATCCGCACGTCGAAGACGCGCACTCACAGCAGGGTGTAGGAACGCAGCAAAGGGAATGGAGGGACGGTCCGCCCAAGTGGGCCGTTCATAACTGCTTGAGTGAGGGACGGGGTTGAGTAACAAAAGCACTGCACTGCTCGCCGACGAGGCGCCCATCTTCGAGATGGACGAACTCCGGCAGCTCATCGCCGAGGGTCAGGAGAAGGGCGTCCTGACGATCGGTCAGATCACCACCGCGCTGGAAGAGGTCGAGGTCTCGAAGGAACAGGTGTCCGAGCTCCACGCGTACCTCGTGGACCAGGGCATCGAGGTCGTCACCGCCGACGGCAAGCTCGCCACGAGCGAGAACGGCAAGATGGAGGCGGCGGCCGAGGCGCGTGCTGCGCAGCAGCCGGCGCCCAAGAAGCCGCAGATCGACCTCACGGTCGAGCCGTCGCTGGACTCGCTGCGGCTGTACCTGCGGTCGATCGGCAAGGTCAACCTGCTGACCGCCGAGCAGGAGGTGTCCCTGGCCAAGCGCATCGAGCGCGGCGACATGGAGGCCAAGCAGCACATGGTCGAGGCGAACCTGCGCCTCGTCGTGTCGATCGCCAAGGGCTACCTCGGGCGCGGCCTGACGTTCCTGGACCTCATCCAGGAGGGATCGCTGGGCCTCATCCGCGCCGTCGAGAAGTTCGACTACCGGCGCGGCTACAAGTTCTCCACCTACGCGACATGGTGGATCCGCCAGGCCGTCACCCGCGCGATCGCGGACAAGGGGCGGACGATCCGCATCCCGGTCCACATGGTCGAGAAGCTCAACAAGGTCGTGCACGTCGAGCGGCAGCTCGTCCAGACGCTCGGCCGCGAGCCCTCGCCCGAGGAGATCGCCGCCGAGCTCGAGTGCACGGTGCGCGAGGTCCGCGACATCCTGCGGATGAGCCAGCAGCCGATCTCGCTGGAGAAGCCGATCGG
>CAZRLR010000640.1:0-2049 GCA_964600395.1 uncultured Conexibacter sp. | reverse complement strand
CAAGTGATGGAGTCGCTCCGCGGCAAGAAGTACAGCGTCGACGATGACATTGATTACTCCAAGCTGATGGGCGTGAAGCTGCAAGTCACCCTCAAGGGTGGCAAGTCGCAGCGCGGCAACGACTACGTCACCCTTGACGGCGTCTCTCCGCTGGTGCGGGGGACGGTGGTTGACAAGTCGGTACACACGCCGTTCGGCTGGTACATGAACGACGAGGCCAAGACCCCACCGGACCTGGCGCAGATTCCAGCGTGGGTGCCGTGGTCATTCGGTGAAGATCCTCGCGACGTCATCAAGCGGTCGAGCGACTACCTGCGGCTGACCGGGCAGTCGGCGCCGTTGCCGGGTGACGGCGCCGGGACTAACGGCCACGCGGTCGGTGGTGATGATCCGCAGTCGGATGAGATCCCCTTCTAACTGCGGGGTGGGCGGTGGCGACGTTTCTTCGCGGCAAGGCGAAAGGCGGGACAGTGGGGGCGCAGGCGATCGACGCACAGGAAGTGCGTCGGTCCCTGTCTCTCCTGCTCGATCCGTCAGCGTGTGTCGAGTTCCGCGCGCTGTACCAGGGGCCGGCTGGCAAGCGGGGCGCCCGGTCCTTGGTCCGGCGTGGCGATCGGCCGGACGATTGGGTTGAGGCGGTCGAGGCTCTCAATCCCTCAGCGGAGGGGGTGTACTATACCCTCAACCCGACGACGATGCTGGAGGGGTTCGACCGCGGCGCACATGACGACGACGTCTCTCGCCGGCGGTGGGTGCTGGTCGACGTCGACCCGGCCAAGCCGGAAGGCAAGTCGGCGTCGGCTACCGACGCGGAGAAGGAAGCGGCCCGGCGGGTGGCGTCGTCCGTGTTTGACTGGCTGGCGTCAATCGGCTGGCCTGAACCGCTGTGGATCGACAGTGGCAACGGCTGGCACCTGCTCTACCGCGTCGACGAGCCGGCCGACGACAATACCCGAGCGGTTGTCAAGTCGCTACTCGCCGGGCTGGCAGCGCGATTCAACGTCTCGGATGGAGGGTCGATTGATCGCAGCGTCCACAACGCCAGCCGGATCGCCAAGCTGCCGGGGACGTGGGCACGCAAGGGGCCAGACACCCCGGAGCGGCCACACCGGATGGCGAGACTGTACCGAGTTCCGCCGGTGCAAGGGACCGTGTCGCGGTCGCAACTGGTCGAGGCTGTTGCAGCGCTGGGGGTGATCCCAGGACGCACGCCAGCTGTCGCCCCTGCTCCGCCCTCCGTGCGCAAGAGTGGTCATCCCTGGAAGGGCAAAGCCACGGCGGCGGACGACGGCCGACATGCCTATGCCCTGGCGGCGCTGGCGGCGGAAGAGGCGGCGTGCGCTGCGGCCAAACGTGGCCAGTTGAATCCCCAGCTATTCGCGTCTGGGGCCGCGATGGGCAACTTCGTCGGCGCCGGGCTGCTTTCCGAGTCCGAGGTGTACTCGCGGCTGATCGCAGCTATCCGCAGCGCCGGCGCGAACAGCCCGGCAAAGGACGACGACACGCTGCGCAGGGCGATCGCGAAGGGGATGGCACAACCGCGCGACGCCCCCTCCCGCGAGCCGCTTAACGGTGACGGAAAGCCGCAGAGCGGGCTAGCGGCTGAGGGAGCGACCGAGAAGCCACGCATCATCCGCATGGCTGATCTTCTGGCGATGGACCTGCCGGAACCTCGCTGGGCCATCCCTGGCATCTTGAGTGAGGGGCTGTCGATCCTGGCAGGCAAACCCAAGCTCGGCAAATCGTGGCTCGCGTTGAACTTTGCGCTGACCATTGCCGCGGGCGGGAAGGCACTCGGCAGCGTCCAGGTGATGCCGGGAGATGTGCTGTATCTGTCCCTGGAAGATCGCTTTCGCCGCGTGCAGGATCGCACGCGGAAGGTGTTGAAAGGTCTGCCGGTCGAGGCCAACCGGAGACTTCACGTCGCCGTCGAGTGGCCGCGGATGGGGGCTGGCGGGCTGGATGCTCTCGGCGAGTGGGTGCAGTCTGTCGAGGCTCCCCGGCTGATCGTGATCGACGTGTGGGCCAAGTTCCGTCCACTGGCGACGG
>CAZRLR010000639.1:0-2052 GCA_964600395.1 uncultured Conexibacter sp. | reverse complement strand
TGGCCGACGGGCAGGCGCCCGACGCGGTGCAGGCCGCGGCGACGGGCCGGCCGGCCCCGGAGCGGACCCCCGCGCCGGTGGCGCTGGACGACGACGGGCCGCAGGCCTTCTCGCCGGCCGTCACCGCCGAGGACTTCGCCCGGCCGTCCGACCAGGCCGCGGCGGGCGTCGGAGGAACGAAGCTGCAGCAGGCTGCGGCAGCGCGACGCGCGAGCCGGGCCGCGGCGAAGGCGACCGCCGAGGGCGACGCGGCCGCTCCGGCGCAGCCGCTGGAGCGGCCGAAGAAGCCGGCCCCGCGCAAGCGCACCGCGCCGGCGGTCGACGTGGACGCGGTCGGGCCGGTCCAGGCGCCCGTCGTCGCGGACACGGCCACGGAGGCGGACGCGGCCCCGGCGCCGAAGAAGCCCGCGGCCAAGCGGGCGGCGGCCACGAAGAAGCCCGCCACGGGGACCGCCACGAAGGCGGCGGCGGACAAGAAGTCCGCGGCGGCGAAGAAGCCCGCGGCGGCGAAGAAGCCGGCAGCCGCGAAGAAGCCGGCGGCGAAGAAGCCGGCGGCGGCGAAGAAGCCGGCAGCCGCGAAGAAGTCCGCAGCGGCAAAGTCCGCTGCGGCCGCCAAGCCGCCGGCCGCCACGCCGACCCCGGCCGAGTAGCGCCGCGGTGTCGTTCGTCGTCGCCCCGGAGGTCGCCGACGCGCTGGGCGCCGGTCGCGCCGTCGTCGCGCTCGAGTCGACGATCGTCTCGCACGGGCTCCCGCGCCCGGACAACCTGCGCATCGCGCGGGAGATCGAGGCAGCCGTCCGCGCCGAGGGCGCCGTCCCCGCGACGATCGCGCTCGTCGACGGCACGGTCCGCGTCGGCCTCGATGACGCGGCGCTGGAGGCGATCGCGCTGCGCGAGGTCGTCGTGAAGTGCTCCTCCCGCGACCTGGCCATCGCCGCCGCCCGCGGCGCGACGGGCGCCACGACCGTGGCGGCGACCGCCCACGTCGCCGCGCGGGCCGGCATCGCGCTTTTCGCCACCGGCGGCATCGGGGGCGTGCACCGCGAGGCGCGTGAGACCTGGGACGAGTCGGCCGACCTCGTCGCGCTCGCACGGACCCCGATCTGCGTCGTCTGCGCCGGCGTCAAGTCGATCCTCGACGTCGCCGCGACGCTCGAGCGCCTCGAGACGCTCGGCGTCCCGGTCGTCGGATTCGGGACCGATCGCTTCCCCGGCTTCTACCTCGCCGACTCCGGGTACCCGCTGACGTGGCGGGTCGACAGCCCGGCGCAGGTCGCGGGGATCCTCGACGCCCGCACCGACCTGGGGCTGGCGGGGTCCGCGCTCGTCGTCGCCAACCCGATCACCGCGGCCGACGAGCTGGACCCGGAGCTGCACCGCACCGTCCTGGAGGAGGCGCTGGCCGCCGCGGACGCGACCGGCATCCACGGGCGCGACGTCACGCCGTTCCTCCTGGCGCGCTTCCACGAGCGGACCGGCGGCGCGAGCCTGGAGGCCAACGTCCGCCTCGTCCTGGCCAACGCCGCCCTCGCCGCGCGCATCGCGGTGGCCGCCACGGCGTGACCGGGGGCGCCCGGACGCGGCCACCGGTCGTCGTCCTGGGCGACGTCATGGTCGACGTGACGGCGACGACCGCCGTCCCGCTGGCCCAGGGCTCCGACGCCCCGGCGACCGTGCGCCGGCACGGGGGCGGCGGGGGCGGCAACGTCGCCGCGTGGCTGGCGGCGCTCGGCGTCCCGGTCGTGCTCGCCGGCCGGGTCGGCGACGACCCGGACGGGCGCGCGGAGGCTGGCACGCTGCGGGCCGCGGGGGTGGACGTCCGGCTCGTCGTGGACGCCGAGCGCCCGACCGGCACCTGCGTGACGATCGTCGAACCCGGCGGCGAGCGGACCTTCCTGCCCGACCGGGGCGCGAACGCGGCGCTCACCGCGGACGACCTGCCGGTGGACGCCTTCGTCGCGGGCGGCCACCTGCACCTGTCGGCGTACGCGCTGCTGGACCCGGGGACGAGCGCGGCCGACGCCGCCCGGGCGGCGCTCGCCCGCGCGGCGG
>CAZRLR010000638.1:0-2064 GCA_964600395.1 uncultured Conexibacter sp. | reverse complement strand
GCGGGTGGCGAGCTTCTTCGTGATCTTCAGGACGTCGCGGCTGACGGGCTCGAAGCGCTTGAGCGCGGCCGACAGCTGGCGGCCCTGCCCGCGCAGGCCCTCCCCCGCGCCGCCGATGAGCAGCTGCAGGTAGCTGCGGGTGTCGCCGTCGAGGGACGCGAGGACCTCGTCGAGGTTGACGTTCGCGAGGGTCTGGCTGACCGGGATGCGCTGCTTGCCGTCCTCGGGGAGCTTGCCGCTCGTCTTGGAGCCCGGCGACAGCTGCAGGACCATGTCGTTGAGGCCGGTCTTGGGCCGGACGAGGATCGTGGCGTCCTGGTAGATCGGCGTGAACTTGCGCCGGATCTTCATCGTCACGACGGCCTTGCCCTGGTACAGGTCGACCCCCGAGATCTCGCCGACGGGGACGCCCGCGACGTTGACCGTCTGGCCCTGGCCGGGGGTGATGGACTGCGAGGTCGGCAGCTCGGCCTTGTACTCGACGAAGTCCGAGCCCGCGACCGGCACCCAGTTCGGGAGCGTGAAGCGCTGGTTGACGAGGATGTACCCGCCGACCACCGCGGCGATCAGGGCGAGCCCGATGATCGTCGCGAAGAACGGGGAGTAGTCGCGGATGGCCTTCTTCACGGCTTGCTCACCGCCGCGCGGAAGGGGTTCAGGCGGGAGACGATCTCGCCGGTCAGGGACGGCTTGGCGGCGGTCGCCGGGGCGCTGCGGGTCGCGTTCGTCGTGCCCGGGCCGGCCGGGGCGGCCGAGGCGCGCAGCGGCGTCACGGCGCCGCCACCGTCGGGCGGGCCGGTCTTGACGTCGTCCAGGTTCGGCACCTTCTGGGTCTTGCAGGGCACGTCGGGCTTGTAGACCGGGCGGCGGCCGGTGTAGGCCGGGCGCGTGCCGAACGGCTTCGACGCGACCTTGCCGAAGAAGGTGTCGCCGACCGACCCGCCGACCTTCCCGGTCGAGATCGTCTGGTCACCGCCGCCGACGGCGAAGCGCACGTACGGCCCGTTGCCGTCGAAGTTCGCGCCCTCGCCGGCGAGGCCGACCATCGCGTACCAGAACTCCTTGTAGTTCTCGGCGTCGACCGAGAGGGCCCCGTCCTTGATCTTGATGTCGCCCGTCGGCAGCACGACCTTGTAGGCGCACTGCGCGACGTCGTCGACCTGCGGCAGGAGTCCGACCGTCGCGTCGACGGTCCGCGCGAGGTTCGCCGTCGTCGGGCTGAGGTCCTTGGCCAGGCCGCGCAGCTCCGACTGCTGCAGCAGGCCGCGGGTCTGCTTGATCCACGGGAACGCCGCGGCGATCGTCGCGGGCGTCTCGCGGACGCCGGGCAGGATGTCCTTCGAGAAGGCGCGGACGTTCGGGAACGCGGCGTCGAGGCTCGCAAGCGTCCGGTTCGTCGTCTGCAGCGTCGGCCCGAGCAGGCGGATCGTCGACTGCAGCGAGCTGCTCTCGGAGGCGAACGAGGTGACCGTGCGGTTGAAGTTCGTGACGAAGTCCTTGAGGTCCGTCTCGTTGCGGTCGAGCGCCGTCGTGACCGTGCCGAGGCTCTTGACGAGGCGGGAGAGGTCCTTGTCCTCGGTCCCGAGCGTCGCCTCGTTGACGATCGACAGGTTCTTCAGCGAGTCGCCGCCGGTGCGCAGCGCGTCGTTGAGGGACTGGGCGGCGGTCTCGCCGCGGGCGTCCGGATCCTGGTCGGCGTCCTCCTCGGGGGTCGGCTTGGCGGTGAGCGCCGTGCCGAAGCCCTCCAGGGCGGCCTGCAGGTCCTCGCGGGAGTTCGCCTGCAGGGCGGTGAGGACCTGATCGAGCTGGACCGGCGTCGCGGTCTGCGTCAGGCCGATCGTGTCGTTGTCGCTGATCGTCGGCGAGTCCGGCGTGCCGGGCTGCAGGTCGACGAAGAAGTTGCCCTCCAGGAAGATGCGCGGGCGGATCTTGGCCGTGGCGTCCTTGTGGATCGGCAGGCCCTTGTCCTTGAGCTCCAGCGTCAAGATCGCCGCGTTCGTGCCGTCCTGCACCTCGATGGCCACGACCTTGCCGACGTTGACGCCCGCGATGCGCACCGGGGAG
>CAZRLR010000637.1:0-2064 GCA_964600395.1 uncultured Conexibacter sp. | reverse complement strand
CCCCGACCCGGCGCCCGCGCCGCAGACGGCGAAGCCGGCCCCGCCGGCGGTCACCGTCCCGAAGCTGCCGGTGCCGCTGCCGAACATCCCCGGCCTGCCGAGCCTGCCGGGCAAGCTCGGCCTCGGCGGCGTCGGCCGCCAGGTCCACCTCGGCGCCGCCCAGGGCCGCGCGCGCGGCGAGCTCGCCGCGCAGCGGCGCGAGCAGGCCGCCGGCACGTCCCTCCTCGCCTTCCTCATGGACCGCTGATGCGTCGCTCGCGCTCGTCCATCGTCGCCAACCCCGTCCTCATCGGCGCCGTCACGACGCTCGTCGTCGTCGTCGCGGTCTTCCTCGCCTACAACGCGAACAACGGGCTGCCGTTCGTGCCGACGCGCTCGCTGGACGTCGAGTTCCCCAACGGCGCGAACCTCGTCAGGGGCAACGAGGTTCGCTCGGGCGGCTACCGCGTCGGCGTGGTCGAGGACATGGAGCCGGTCCGGCTGGCCGGCGGCAAGGTCGGCGCGCTGCTGCACCTCAAGCTCGACGACCGCCTCGGGCCGATCCCCGTCGACACGACGGTGAAGATCCGCCCGCGCTCGGCGCTCGGCCTGAAGTACGTCGAGCTGACGAAGGGCCGCTCGTCGACGACGATCGCCAACGGCGGCCGGCTGCCGGCGTCGCAGGCGTCCGTCCCGGTCGACATCGACGAGGTCTACAACACGTTCGACCGCCCGACGCGGGAGGCCTCCCAGGAGAACCTGCAGGGCTTCGGCGACGCGCTGACCGGCCGCGGCGCGGACGTCAACCGGACGCTCCAGGCGGCGCCGTCGCTCTTCCGCCACCTGGCCCGCGTCATGCGCAACCTGCACGACCCGCAGACCGACCTGGACCGCTTCTTCGCCGAGCTCGCCGACGCGGCCCGCATCGTCGCGCCGGTCTCGCAGGTCAACGCCCGCCTCTTCACGACGATGGCGAACACCTTCGAGGCGTTCTCACGCGACCCGCAGGCGCTGAAGGACACGATCGCCAAGTCGCCGGACACGCTGCGCGTCGGGACCGCCTCGCTCGCGGCCCAGCGCCCCTTCCTCGCCCACACCGCCGCCTTCTCCGACGACCTGCGCGTCGCGGCGGGGGAGCTCGAGACCGCGCTGCCGATCGTCAACCGCGCGCTGGAGGCCGGGACCCCCGTGACCCGCCGCACCGCCGGCCTCTACGACGACCTGCAGGACTCGATGGGCGCGCTGCAGGACCTGGCGGTCGCGCCGACGACGATCGGCGCGCTGCGCGGCTTCACCGCGACGGTGACGACGCTGCAGCCGACGCTGCGCTTCCTCGGCCCCTACGTCACCGTCTGCAACAGCTGGAACTTCTTCTGGACGCTCGCCGCCGAACACCTCTCCGCGCCGGACCCCAGCGGCAGCGAGCAGCGCGCGCTCCTGAACTCCAGCGACCAGGGGCCGCCGAACGAGAACGACAGCGTCTCCTCCGACACGGCCAACGAGTTCGCCCACGGCAAGCAGGGCCAGCACCTGCACACCGCCGCCTACGGCCGCGCGGTCACCGCCCAGGGCCTGGCCAACTGCCAGGCCGGCCAGAGCGGCTACGTCCAGCGCGCCAACCCCTACCGCGACCGGTCGCTGAAGGGCGACCCCTACGAGCAGGTCGTCGTGGAGCCCCCGGTGTCGGGCGGCCTGCGCGTCGGGCCGACGTACGCGCGGATCGGCCGCGACGGCAAGGGCCAGGGCCTGAACGTCGATCGCGTCCCCGCCGGCCAGACGTTCACCGCCACGCCCGGCGGCCTGGCCGCCAAGCCCACCGACCCGGACGCCCCGTCCACCCCGGCCCCATGAGACGCGGTCAGCGCCAGGGCCTCTCGAACTTCACGATCGGCGCGATCGTGCTCGTGTTCGTCGCCGTCGGGACGTTCCTCGGCTTCCGCAAGGAGCTGCCCTTCCGCCACCACTACGAGTTCAGCGCCGCGGTGCGCAACGCCAACGGCATCCGCAAGGGTTCGCCCGTGCGCATCGCCGGCGTCAACGTCGGCAAGGTCGTCGGCATCCGCCGCGCCGGCCCGGGGGAGTCCG
>CAZRLR010000636.1:0-2068 GCA_964600395.1 uncultured Conexibacter sp. | reverse complement strand
CCGGCCCGCCCGTGCCCGCTGTCCCGCCCGCCCTGCCGCTCGGGCGCCGGGCGCTGCGGACCGCGGAGTTCCTCGTCGTCGACACCGAGACGAACGGCCTGGGCGGCGACCGCTGCGAGCTGACCGAGGTCGGCGCCGTCCTCGTCGGCGGCGGGGAGCTGCACGACCGCTGGGAGTCGCTCGTGCCGGTTCGTGCCCCGCTGTCGCGCTCCATCCAGCGCTTCACCGGCATCACCCAGGCGATGGTCGACGAGGCGCCGGCGGCCGAGGTCTCGCTCGCCGAGCTCGCCGACCTGCTGCAGGACCGCGTCCTCGTCGCCCACAACGCGAGCTTCGACCGGCGCGTGCTGCAGCAGGCGTTCGGCCGGGCGGGGCTGACGTGGCCCGCGCCGCCGGTCCTCTGCACCGTGGCGCTCGCCCGCAAGTTCGCCCCGCTCGTGCGCCAGCGCAAGCTCGCGCTGCTGGCGGACGCCCTCGGGATCCCCGTCGAGGTCACCCACCGCGCGCTGGCGGACGCCGAGACCTGCGCGCGCATCTTCTGCGCGCTGCTGCCGCGGCTGTGCGCCACGGCGGCGACGATCGACGCGGCGGTCGCGGCGCTCGGCCCGGCCCGTCCCAGCCGCAGGCCGGCCGCCCGCGGCCGCACGGACGGGGGCGTGTCGCTGCGCGGGATCCGGCGCCGGTCGCCCGATCTCAGCGCGCTGCCGGACGCGCCGGGGGTCTACCTCTTCCGCAACGCCGCCGGGCAGCCGCTGTACGTGGGCAAGTCGGTCCGCCTGCGCTCGCGCGCGAAGGCGCACTTCGCCCCGTCCTCGCCCGACACGGGCTGGGTCGCGCAGGTCGAGGTCGCCGACCACGTGCAGACCCCGTCGGAGCTCGGTGCGCTGCTGGAGGAGCACCGGCTCATCAAGGAGCTGCGCCCGCCCGGCAACGCCCGCGGCAAGCACGACCCGGACCGCTGGGTCTATCTGCGCTGCCGCCTGGACATCGCCTACCCCGTGCTCGAGGTGGCCCCGGAGCCGGCCGAGGGCCTGGCGGTGAACATCGGCCCGCTGCAGGGGCGCCACACGGCGGTCGAGCTCATGGAGCAGCTCAACTCGCTCTTCGCCCTGCGCCACTGCGGGCGGGCGCTGACGCGGCGGCCGTGGCCGTCGGCCTACGGCCAGATGGGCCGTTGCCTGTCGCCGTGCCTCGGGGACCTGGACCCGAACGCCTACCGCGGCCGGCTGGACGCGGCGCTGTCGCTGTTCGCCGACCCCTGCGGCGGGCCCGCGGCGGTCCTCGGTCACGTCGACGCCCTCGTGCTCGCGGCGTCCGAGGCACAGGCGTTCGAGCGGGCGGCGTGGCTGCGCCGCCGCCGCGAGCGCCTGGCGGTGCTGCTCGAGCGGCTCGGTCGCGCGGTGCAGGCCGTCCACGCCCGCCCGCAGGTCATCGTCGCGCCGAGCCACCCGACCGGCCAGGCGGACGTCGTGTGGACGGTCGCCGGACGCGTGGTGCGGCGCCAGGCCGTCGGCTCGCTCGCCGAGCTGCAGGAGGGGACCGACGCCGTCGTCGCCGCCGGGGTCGACGTGCGCGGACCGCAGCACCTCACCGCCGACGACGTCGCCGTGGCCCGGATCGTCTCGACGTGGTGCGTGGCGCAGGAGCCGCCGACCCTGCCGCTGGACCCGCCCCCGGGCCCCCGCGCCCTCGCGCGGCTGGCGGCCGAGGCCGGGCTGCCGGAGCTCGGGAGCCCGCCGCCGTACGCCGCCGGCCCGCCGGTCGCCGGGGCGAATCGGCGACCGCGTCGCGCCGATGTGCGAGCATCGGCGCCGGTCCGACGTCACCCGGGGCAGGGGCGCGGCAGCATGACGCTGCCGTTCGATCTGCCCGCGGCCGTCGATCCGGACGCCCATGAACGGACAGATCCCTTCCGACCCTGACGCCGACGGCACCGCGCCGCCGCCCGATCCCCTTGCCCGGCGCGCGGGCGAGAGCGACGTCGACTACGTCGTGCGCCTTCGGGAGCTCGAGGTCGAGCTCGCCGCGCGCGCGGCCGAGGCCGAGCGGATCGCCCTGGAGGCCGCCG
>CAZRLR010000635.1:0-2072 GCA_964600395.1 uncultured Conexibacter sp. | reverse complement strand
ATTAAAAAGATTTACAATATCTTCTTCAGAATATTTCCTGTTTTTATTAGGTTTACCAAGTCTAGCTAATCTACATTTTTCTATAACTTCTTTAGATCTCACTTTACCTTTTAAAGCCTTAGATAACTTTTCCCTAGTTTCTTTGGATTTAATCCTGCCAATATTCCATTTATTACTCTCTAATAAATGAGATCTTAATCTCTTTTTGGGACTAGAAGAATAACCTATATATCTAATCTTATTGTCTTTTGTACTATATAATCCATAAATATATGAAATCCCAGTACTGTTTTCTATATCATTTACCATAATCCTTTTGGACACTTTGAATCAGATAGAGTTTTTAATTTTAATGTGCAGCCACAAGCTCCACAACAAGGTTGAGTGCCTGGGATCTTGCAACTCTTACCTATAAGATCTAATGTATCACAAATCTTTAATCTTTTATTAGCTAACTCTTCCCATTCTTTAGTCTTGACTGTCAGATTCAGAAATCCCTGAGCTATGTGATTTAAGTTTTTCAGCATATCTACTCCTTTTATAGGACTGTAATTTTTTAGACTCTAGATTTAAATGACTTAATTCTTCTGGAGTACAATTTCTATATTTATATTTCTTTCTAAATACTCCTAGATATTTAATCTTAATATCTTTACCATCTCTAATAGATTTAGCTATCATTCTAAACTGACAGCTTACTATCTGTTTAATCTCCCTAATTGATAAATCATACTTCTTAGCCAATTCAGCTATAATATCATGGTATTCATAATCATATAAAGAAAATTGCTTATTAAGCTGCTTCCCCATAGATAAATTCTATTTGTTGTTCCTCTATAGAATTAGTAATTAGTGCATTACATGAATACTCATGTTTAGCTACCTCTACCAATAATCCCTTTTTCTTAAGTCTAGTAATATAATTATTTATACTATAAACACTCATATTAAGCTCTTTCTGTATTAGTTTTCTAGAGGATTTATTGATAATAGTATTATTATAAATCTTCTCTAATACATCTAAATCTGTCTTGGTGAGATCATATATAGCACTAATAGTCTTAAGCACTGCTTTGACTAGATGCTGTTTATCCTTTATTTTTATTTGTAATCTCATATTATAATATAGTTATAATAAAGTATATAACCAAATATTTTATATAATATATTTAATTATATTAATACTACTCTATAGGATAAATCTTAGATATATCATATTCATCACCCCAATCATTATCCTCCTCTATAGACTTTTTAATCTTTTCTCTCATTTGGTTAATATCATAGTAGTTAATATTCTCATCTTCTATAAACTCTAGCTCATGTTCTAGTAGACTATTTTTATACTCTATATCATCCCAAGATTTGATTCTTTTAACTCCATCTTCTAGATATAAACTACCATCTGGTAATCTTCTTTTAATCTCTTTATCAGAGAAATGCTTGGATTTATAAAACTCATGTCCTGGTTTAACTGGTTTTTCTTTAGATTCTTCTGGTTTCATTAGATAATATTTAATTGTTGTATGAGTTTCTTGAGTTCAGATTTATTTTTTATAAATCCTCTAAATACTGTATTAGCTATAGATGTTCTATATATTAACACAGTTGTATTATAATCTGGATGCCAAGCTATATTAAACTCCCCTAATATTCCATCCTTACCCCATAAAGATTCTATATCCTCTTTATCCAGATATTTAACTCTAAATAATAAACTTGGATTGGTATACTTTAATTCAGCTATTTCCATTCCACTAGCACAACTCCAACAATCTAAACTATAAGTATGCTGTTCCCAATTGATACCATCAGTACTGCTCTCATATTCAAACCCAATGTGAAATTCTTCTAATTCTGGAGTATAGTATTTATTGTTCATTATCTTTTAGTGTTTTAGTTATTTCATTATTAAGTTTATCTAATTTTGATTGTATTGAAGGATTTAATCTCCTAGACTCATTAATAAAACTCGTTATTGTTTTATATATATGAACCTTAACACAATCCTCAATATTCTTTAATATCATTTTATAAACCTCAGATTCTCCATTATCTCTATACTCCTGTTC
>CAZRLR010000634.1:0-2072 GCA_964600395.1 uncultured Conexibacter sp. | reverse complement strand
CGCGACCCGGGGCCGGGCTCGGCCTGGCGCTCGTGCGCTCCGTCGCCCGGGTGCACGGTGGGACGGTGTCGCTCGAGGAGCTCCCGGGCGGCGGCGTGCGCGCGGCGCTGTGGCTGCCGGACCGCGCCGACGCCGCCGTGCCCGCCGCCTGACTCCCGCGGTCCGGTCGCCCGGCCGCGCGGTCCGCCGCCCTCAGACGCCGGGCCGCGCGAGCGCCTTCAGCGCGGCGAAGAGCGTCGGGACATGGTCCAGCGCGTCGCCGACGTACCCCCTGTGCTCGAGAGCCCAGACGACGGCGGCGCCGTCCTGCACGAAGACCCGCGCACCCGGGACGCCCACGCCACCGGGCGGCGTCGGCGCCAGGCCGTCCGGCGCCGCGAGGACGAGCACCGGCCGCATCGCCTTGAGCTCGGAGCTCGGGCGGTCGGTGCACAGCAGGACGCGCTCGTCCCCGCGCCGCAGCGCGATGTGCGCGCGCCCGGGGACGGGCAGGTGGCCGTACCGCCGGTGCCACTGCGCGGCGTCCTCGAGCGTCAGGCTGCGCTCGGCGGCCGTGCGGATCGCGTCCGGGCCCCAGGCGGCCGTCATCGCCGGCTCGCCCGCCAGGCTCGGGTCGTTTGCCCAGGGCGCGGGGGGCAGCGGTTCGGTCACCGGGGGCGGGGCGACGCCGGTCGCGCAGGCGTCGGCCAGCGCGTCCGCCAGCGCGCAGACGAGCTCGGCCAGGCCGTCGAGGTCGGCGTCCTGGACGAGGAAGCCGTTGCGCTGGACGGTCAGCAGGCCCTCCTCGACGCGGACCTCCCAGTAGGCGCCGCGCAGGCCGGCCAGAAGTGCTCCGCCGGGCCCGTCGAGCAGTCGGTCCACCGCGCCGGGGACGTCCTCCTGCAGCCGGGTCACGCGCAGGGTCCCGACGTCGTCGCGGTCGACCTTGTGTCCCCGGTGGCAGCGCTCGCGCGAGCGCAGGCGCAGCGACCGGATCGGGGCGACGCTCTCGGGGACGGAGGTGGCGCAGATCGTGATCGGCGCCCAGGCGCCGCTCGTGCCGAACGGCGTCGTCTCGTCGTCGATCCCGTCGTCCAGCAGCGAGCCGATGAACGGGATCCACGTGCGGTTTGGGGTCAGCGCCTTGCGCGTGGAGCCCTTCGGGCCCTTGGTCCTGACGTTGTAGAAGCCGCCGGGCATGTCCGAGGAGGAGGACTGGTCGCGGTGGTGCGTCTGCAGGACGGCGTGGAGCAGGATGCCGTGCCGGCCGCCGGGCAGGACGCCGCGCATGAGCTGCTGCTGCTCCTCCCGGAAGCGCGGCAGGGCCTGGGCGAAGCCGGCCAGGGCGGCGGCGCCGTGGAACTCCAGGCCGCGCGCGGCCGCGTACGGCTCCAGCGACCGGTCCGCGCGGCGGCGCTTGGCGTCCGCCTTGTCCTCCGGGGCCATCGCGGCGTAGCCGTGCTCGTAGGTCTGGGTCATCGCGGCAGAGCCAACCAGATGTGCGTGTCGGATTGCGAACAACCGAGTGGCGGTGGTCGCAGCGGCGGGCTGTGGCAAGCTGCCGGCCATGCCCGACGACGAGCAGGACGACCGCCGCCGCATCGGGCCCGGGCCCTTCGCGCAGCACCTGGGCTTCCGGATCGTCCGAGCCGACGCCGACGGGGCGGTCATCGAGGCCGACCCGGGGCCCGAGCACCTCAACGGCGGCGGCATCGTCCACGGCGGCTACCTCAGCGCGCTGCTCGACAGTACGACGGGATGGGCGGTGCACGCGCGCGTCCCGGTCGGCGTCGCCGCGCCGCACGTGCAGATCAGCGTCGTGTTCATCCGCGCGGCGATCGCGGGGCAGACGCTCGTCTGCCACGGGACGTGCGACAGCGCGGGGCGCCGCATCTGCTCCGCGGAGGCCGTCATCACGCAGGGCGGGCTCCTGCTCGTCGCGCTGATGGGCGGCGCGGCCCTGACGGAGACGATCTTCGACTGGCCGGGCATCGGCCGGCGGACCGTTCAGGCGGCCGGCAACCTCGACGTCGTCATCGAGAAGGTCAAGAAAGAGCTGAAGAAATGTCTATCAAAAGACATCGGAAGGAGAT
>CAZRLR010000633.1:0-2091 GCA_964600395.1 uncultured Conexibacter sp. | reverse complement strand
CGCCCGGCTGGCCAGGGAGGCCCCGCCGACGTAGATCGAGTAGGACACGAGGCGCCCGGAGAAGAACGCGAGCGTCAGCGGCACGAGGCGGAGGTCCAGCAGCCCGGCCGCGACGAAGAGCTGGGCGGAGGGGACGGGGGAGAGGGCGAAGAGCGCCAGCGCCCCGAACGACCGGCGGCCGCCGTCCTGCAGCGCGGCGTGCGCCGCCTCCAGGGACGCCAGGCGCTGCTCGGACAGGCGGCCGCGGAAGCGACCTGACCCGGTGGCCAGCAGCAGGCGGCCGCTCGCGGCGCAGACCGCGCCGCCCAGGACGACCGGGACCGGATCCAGGTCGCGCGAGAGCTTGAACGCGACGAGCACCGCCCACGTCGGCGGCCCGAAGGCGGGCAGCAGGTTGACGGCGAAGACGGCGGCGAAGCAGACGAGATACGACGACACGGGGGCGAGCCTACGGGCCGCGCCGGTCCGTCGGCGAACGTCCGGAGCCGGCCGCCGCGGTACTCCTGAATATGGCGCGATAGAACTCACTAGGGCGCGCAAAAGCCCTTGAAAACGGGCTTTTGTCTGGAGCGCATAGTTTGCTTACTGACGAAGAACGATCGGATAGCTTGCGCCCCCATGACGACGCCGACGATCACCGAAAAGGTCCGGGCCCTGCTGCCGCAGCTCCGCGGCGAGCTCGAGGCGCTCGTCCGGATCGAGTCCGTCTCGGTCCCCGGCGAGATCGGCCGGCCGCTGCTGGACGCCTTCGACTTCACGAGCCGGCTGTTCGCCGACGCCGGGGTGCAGGTCGGCCGTCTGGACCTGCCGGACACGGCCCCGGTGCTCACCGGGCACATCCCCGCGCCGCCCGGGGCGCCGACCGTGCTCCTGTACTCCCACTACGACGTCGTCCCGGCTGGTGACGCGGCGCAGTGGCTGTCGCCGCCGTTCGAGCCGACCGAGCGCGACGGCGCGCTCTTCGGCCGCGGCGTGGCCGACACGAAGTCGAACGTCATCGCCCACCTCGGCGCGCTGCGGGCCTGGGACGGGCGGCCCCCCGTCGGCATCAAGCTCTGCATCGAGGGCTACGAGGAGATCGGCAGCGGCGCCCTGCCCGGGTACCCGGCGACGGACCCCGAGCTCTTCGCCGCCGACGCGCTGATGATCGCGGACATGGGCTCCATCCGGCCGGGGGTCCCGACGCTGACCACCGCGCTGCGCGGGATGGGCAACGTCGTCGTCGAGACGCGGACGCTCGAGTCCGGCAAGCACTCCGGGCAGTACGGCGGCGCCGCCCCCGACGCCCTGCTGGCGCTCATCCGGGCCCTCGCCTCGCTGCACGACGACCACGGCGACGTGGCGGTCGCCGGCCTGCGGCGCAACGAGTGGGCGGGCCGCGCGCAGCCGGAGGAGGACTTCCGCGAGCTGGGCACCGTGCTGGACGGTGTCCCGCTCATCGGCACCGGCGGGCTGGGCTCGCGGGTGTGGTCCGGGCCGGCCATCACGGTCATCGGGATCGACGCGCCGTCGGTCGACGGCGCGCTGAACGCCGTCTCGCCCTACGCCCGCGCGGTCCTGAACGTCCGCGTGCATTCCGAGCCGGACGCCGTCGAGGCCCAGGCGGCCGTCATGGAACACCTGCGCGCCGTCAAGCCGTTCGGCATCGAGCTCACCGTGACGCCCGGGCCGACGGGCAACGGCTTCGCCGCCGACAGCTCGGGCCCCGCCTACGACGCCGCCAAGCAGGCGTGGTCGGCGGCCTGGGGCGCCGAGGTCATGCTCGCCGGCAGCGGCGGCTCGATCCCCATCGTCGCGGCGCTGGCGGGCGCGCTCCCGGACGCCGAGGCGCTGCTCGTCGGCACGACGGACGGCTTCGCGAACATCCACGGCCCCAACGAGCGGATGCTGCTCAGCGAGTTCGAGCACGCGATCGTCGCCGAGGCCGACTTCTTCGGCCGCTATGCCGCCGCCCACGCCGGCGGGGGCGCGTCGTGAGCGCCGCCGCGGCGCCGGCCCCGGCCGCCCCGCTGCCGGCGGGCGGCGCGCAGCCGCTCGCCGAGCGCCTGCTCGACGGCGTGGAGAGCGTCGGCAACAAGGTCCCCAACCCGG
>CAZRLR010000632.1:0-2095 GCA_964600395.1 uncultured Conexibacter sp. | reverse complement strand
TTATATTGATTGTATTGGAGGAGAAAATAGAATAGCAGCTATTTTATATGATTATTTAAAAAGAAAAAATCACAACTATAAATTTATAATTAATGGTTCTTGTTCTTCAAATATGTTTTTATATTAGCTGCTTTAAATCCTGAGTATATAAAATTTATGAGGCAAGGCTTTTGTAAAATTCATTTATCAAATTATAATCATCCTATATCAACTATTGCATTGAATGATAGAAATGATATTAATTTGTATGATTTAAAAGATTTTACTTCTTATTTAGAGGATATGTTGGATTTATATAAAGAGTTTTTATCAAAGAAAGAATTAAAATTAATTAAAAAGGGGAAGATATTTATTTATGCCCAAAAAGAAGTAGTGAAATATTTAAAAAAATAAAAAATAATAAAAATTTACAAGAAAAAGCTAAAAAAATATTTGAATTAACTTTGTAAGTTAAATATAACTTTGTATATTATAATGATGACAGAAATAAATATAACATTTGATAAACCTATAGATCTTTTAACCTATCAGTTAAAACAGCAGTTTTATGATATGTCAGAAAATGAGTTAAAATTAATTGCTATTTTATATTTAAAAGGTTTAAATAAAGATATTAAGAAAGATATAATTAGACATAATATTTTTAAGTCTCCTCAGAGTGTTGAAAATCATTTAACTAAATTAAGAAAAAAAGTCATTTTAAATGAAAATAATATAATTCAATTGAAACATGACTTAAGTATTAAAAAAAGAACAGAAATAAAAATAAATTTAATTTTAGGTGAAAATAAGGGAGATAAGTGATCAGGTATATAAAGAATTTCCAGAATTATCTTATATGAGTAGGACAGATTTTTTTCAAGTTTGGAAATCTTATGAGACTAATATTGAAACTCATTTATATAATCCTCATTATCCATACTTACAATTTTTAGATATAGGTACATTTAGTATAAGATTTTATGATTATAATAAAAAAATAAAAAATTTAAAAAAAACAATAAGTTTTCTAGATCGCACTAAAATAAAAAATGTTGATTATATTAAATTAAAAAATAAAGCTTTAGTTTTTAAAAATGTTCTAATAGAAAAACAAAATTTTTTCAAAGCTTTAGATTTCTATTTAGGAGATGTAGAAATAAAAAATAGTTCAAAAATTTTTATAAACAAAATAGATGTTTATTTACAAGAGATAAATAATTTAATTCATGAATATGATAGGAGAATTACTACCAGAAATTTGGAAAAATAAATCACAAATAGTTGAAGGAATTAAAAATTTAACATTTAAAAAAAATGATATAGAAGAATTGGCTATTTATAGAAAATCTATTTGTGAAAAATGTATTTGGTTCAATAAAAATCAAAAAGATAAGCCCTTTGAAGAAATTCCAGAAGTTATTAGAAAGTTAAAATCTAAAGAATGGATTGAAGAAGTTACTTCATCTAATAATGAGAAATGTATTCATTGTGGGTGTGGTCTTGGAAGCCAATCACTTAAATTAAGATGTCTTAGTTGTCAATGTCCCATTGGAAAATGGCAACCAGCCACATCTATAGAAGAACAAAAAGAAATAGAAAAAATAATTGAAAATGAACAATAAAGAATCAATACTTAAAAGACTTTTAGAAGAAAAACATATCACTATAGAAGAAATGTTTATTTTAAACGAATCTAAGGTAATAAATACAATTAATATGGAAGTATTTAGTAAACCTTATGAGACACATTTACCTTATATAACACAGAATCCATATTGGATTATTTGTAATTATAGTTTATCAAAAGACAATACACATTCAGATTATAAAATGGACTAATGAAAGCTATAGTAGTTACACAACTTCAAAAATGTCATTTAGCAGAAAAATCATTTGTATATATTACATATGGATCAAGAGAGCATAATATTTTTATAACAAAAGTTTCAAAAAAAGGAATAGAAAAGATTATTGAATTTATAGGAGATAATGAATTAAAAATACCTAAAGGAGCAGAGTTTTTTATAGGAAAACAAGATGATAAAAAATTAAAAATGAAAATTTTATAAATGCTTTATAAAGTAAAAGATATTTATAATAGGGAAAAAACATT
>CAZRLR010000631.1:0-2104 GCA_964600395.1 uncultured Conexibacter sp. | reverse complement strand
GTCATGAGCGCCAGCAGGCCGAGCGCCTCGCGTTCGTCGGGCATGAGCGCGCAGAGGATCGACGTCAGGCGGATGGCCTCCGCACAGAGCTCCTGTCGGACCAGCGCATCTCCGCTGGACGCGGCGTAGCCCTCGTTGAAGATGAGGTACATCGTGGCGAGGACCGCGGGCAGCCGGTCGGGCAGCGCGGCGTCACGCGGGACGGCGAAGGCGATGCCCGCATCGCGCAGCTTGCGCTTGGCGCGCACGACGCGCTGCTGCATCGTCGTCTCGGAGACGAGGAAGGCGCGGGCGACCTCCGGGGTCTGCAGGCCGCCGACGAGCCGCAGCGTCAGCCCGACCCGCGCCTCGAGGGCGAGCGCCGGGTGGCAGCAGGCGAAGATCAGCGCGAGGCGGTCGTCGGGGATGGGCATCGGGTCGTCGTCCTCCTCGCCGGGCACGGCCCGCTCGAGCTCGGCGGCCAGCACCTCGGCCTTGTCGGCGAAGCGCTTGGCGCGCCGCAGGTGGTCGATCGCCTTGTTGCGGGCCGTCCGGGCGATCCAGGCGGCCGGCTCGTCCGGCACGCCGTCGCGCGGCCAGCGCTCGAGCGCGACGACGAAGGCCTCCTGGACGGCCTCCTCGGCCAGGTCGACGTCGCGCAGGACACGGGCCAGCACCGCGACCGCCCGCCCCGCGCCGTCGCGGAACAGGCGGTCGACCTCGAGCGTGGCGCCGGCGTTCAGGACGCGGCCGTCCCGGCGGCGTCCGAGTTCTCGGCGATGTCGGTGCCGCCCTGCACCGGGCGCACCTCCACGGCGGCGCCCCACTGGACGGCCGGGATCTTCTTGGCCCAGGCGATCGCCTCGTCCAGGTCGGCGACCTCGACGACGTAGTAGCCGGCGAGCTGCTCCTTCGTCTCGACGAACGGGCCGTCGGTCAGGACGACCTCGGCGCCACCGCGGAGGGTGGTCGCGGTCGTCGAGTGCTGCAGGCCCGAGCCGCCGCGCAGGACGCCGGAGGCGTAGCCCTCGTTGTTGAAGGCCGCCCACGGCTCCATCATCTCCGGCGTCAGCTCGAAGTCCGCCGCCGGCTCTTCCATCCAGATCGTCAGCAGGTATTGCATCGTCGTGTCCCTCCTCGGGCGGTGGTGCGCCGGTCCCGATGACCGCCGCGGTTCGAGGCATTGACGAACAACAGCCGACCGGATCGACAGGCACAAGAACGCCAACGCGCCAGCTCTGTTCGAGGGCTCCCGGGTCTCGCCCCCGAGTGGCCGGGACCCGCGCGGCGGGCTCGGGTCCCGGTCCGAACGTGGCGGATGCTCAGGTTCGGGCCGGTCCGTGCCGATCTGCCGGAACATGGCCCTGAGCGAGATCGAGCCTCCCCGCGCCCGCCCGGCGGTCGCCTGGCGCCTGCAGAGGGACGACGCCCTCGCCCGCGCGGTGGCCCACGGCGAGGACGGTGCCGCCGCCGCGCTCTTCGCCCGCCACCAGCCCGCGCTGCTGCGCTACTGCCGCTCGCTCGTCCTGCACGACGGCGACGCGCAGGACGCGGCGCAGAGCGCCTGGACCGCCGCCCTGGCGGCGCTGCGCGGCGACGGGCCCCGACCGCTGGCCCTGCGCGGCTGGCTCTTTCGCATCGCCCACAACGAGGCGATGGCCGTCCTTCGTACGCGCCGGTCCGACGCGCCGCTGGACGAGGTGGCGCTCGCCCACGTGCCGGCGACCGGGCCGGACGCCGTCGAGGTCCGGGCCCGCCTGCGCGAGCTCGTGACCGACCTGCAGGCGCTGCCCGAGCGCCAGCGCGCCGCACTGCTCATGCGCGAGCTGTCGGGCCTGCACTACGAGGAGATCGCCGCCGCGCTCGGGGGCTCGCGGGCGGCCGCGCGGCAGACCGTGTTCGAGGCCCGGGCCGGCCTGGCGTCCGCGGCGGACGGTCGGGCGCGCGCCTGCGACCGCGTCCGGGACGACGTCGCGGGCGGGGACGGACGGACGCTGCGCGGGCGGGCCCTGCGCGCGCACCTGCGCACGTGCCCGGCGTGCGCCGCCTTCTCCGCCGCGACCGCCGCCCGGCGCCGCGACCTGGCCCTGCTCGTGCCTGTCGGCCCGTTCGTCGCGATGGCCGG
>CAZRLR010000630.1:0-2104 GCA_964600395.1 uncultured Conexibacter sp. | reverse complement strand
ACCTCATCGGGGCGAACCTCAGCGGGGCGGACCTCAGATGGGCGGACCTCATCGGGGCGGACCTCATCGGGGCGAACCTCAGCGAGGCGGACCTCAGATGGGCGGACCTCAGAGAGGCGAACCTCAGCGGGGCGAACCTCAGCAGGGCGAACCTCAGAGAGGCGAAAAACATCCCCGAATCAGTCTGCGCCCAAACATCCATTGTCCCCGAATCGGGAGAATTCACCGCATTCAAGAAGTGCGTCGAAGGAATCGTAACCCTTAGCATACCCGCGCACGCCATGCGCAGCAATGCAACGGGGCGAAAGTGCAGAGCAAGCGAGGCGCTTGTTGTGGCGATTCCAGATGGATGCACGGAGGCACACTCGAAACATGACAATGGGTTTGTCTATCGCGTGGGCGAAACCGTTAAACCCGACAAATGGGATGACAATCGGTGGGAAGAATGTTCCCACGGAATCCACTTCTTCATCACGCGATGGGAGGCAGAGAACTACTAGACGCTATGACACAAGAAACCCAAATGCTATTGACGGTAGGCATCCTATGCGGCGTCGGTGGCTTCGTCGCGTGCTACCTGCTCATTGTCTGGTGGTCGGGGCAGGTTCGCCGCGAGATGGATGCAGCAGAGGACAAGATTAACCGGCAAAGATTCGATGAAAACCGATAGCGAAAGACTCGCCGCGTGGGTAAAGCGTGCGTGCTCGCACGTCAGGCGGCCAAAAAATCTTCAAGAAATTGTTGACGACCTCGAATCAAACGAGTATAACGCAGAGCAGACGGTGCAGCATATGGCGATGTTACTTTGCACGCAGACAACAACAACCGAAACACAAAGCAATGGAAACAAAACCGTACAAACTGACAGTTGACATCCGAATCGAGCAAAATGGCGGGATTTGCGACAATCACGTTGTTGCAGTAGGCACGCGCTCGTTTGGTGGCAGCCTCGAAATTAACGAAATCGCGGCTCAGCTTGGCAGGCTTTGCCGCGAGGCTCGCGAGGATGTGGAGAAGGTTACAGAACGCCTCATCGAGAAAAAAAGCGAAACCAAATGAAGACAAACCAAACAAACGGTAAGCAGATGGGCGGATTCGTGCAATTGATCGTTCTCTGGACGGTCGTTCACCTCGCATTCGGCGCGGTGGTGTACGTTCAAGAGAACGCGGATGGCGGCGGAACGCAACCGGGCAATGGTCCGTGGCCGACGCTGCCTACGATGCCGTGAACGCTTTGCCACCAGTGCGTGCGTTAGCCAAAGGCGTCGCCACCTGGAAATCTCCGGGAGTGTATGCTGAAGCGCGAGTGAACGAAGGACAGTCCGAAATGCGTTCTGAAAAGTCCTCATTAGGGTCTGCGCCGACAGGAAGTCTCGGCACACTCGCGGCTGGTGGCAGCAATTTTGACGGCAACCCTGTAGTTGGTCCGGCTTTGGCCTGTACAGCAGCGGCTCAGCGCGTGACCGGACGACAGCAGATGTGGACTGAGAGTTCTAAGACCTCGCAAGAGGCGGTTGCCACCAATTTCTCCCGCTCCGCTTCGGCATCAATGCCGGGTGACAACAGAAGGATGGCCGCAACTGCGGAGGAAGGCACGGCCCGTAAGCTCGGTTCACGTAAATGCGGTGAGTGCGCCAAACCAATAGCCGAGACATGTGTAGCGCACCGTCTCGACCACGACACGGGCGAATGATTTATGACAGACGAACAAAAAGCAGCCTTCATCACTGCGCAAACAGCCTTGATGAGCGTAGAGTTAAAACTGATGGAATCAGAGAACGTCGAGCGAGAGCGCAAATGCCAAGCCCCAGCCAACGGACCAGAACAATACGCTGCGTTTCTGGCCAAGTGGGATGCAGTTCTTGGCTACAACGCACTCATTCAGTTCTTTCGACAATGATTTCGAGCGCGAAGCATTCAAGATGCACCCGGTGACACCCCTTGCCCTTGGGCGACGGAAACGGCCCGGGAGATGCAGGCAAGTCTGTTCTGAAACCGTGGCCGCGAAACGGGCGGTGAATCAGTGGATGAATCCTGCCGCGCTCACACTTTGCCGACTCGCCCCGCTATGCGGAAGCGAATCACGGCACCCTCGGCGCAGGAC
>CAZRLR010000629.1:0-2107 GCA_964600395.1 uncultured Conexibacter sp. | reverse complement strand
GGCCACGCACGACATCGACCCGGCGACGATCGTCGTGGAGATCACCGAGACGGCGGCGATGCAGGACCCCGCCCGCGTCGGCCCGCTCCTGCACGAGCTCGCCGCGTCGGGGATCCGCATCGCGATCGACGACTTCGGCGCCGGGCACTCGTCGCTCTCGCGTCTCATCGCCCTGCCGGTGCACCTGCTGAAGATCGACCGCTCGTTCCTGGCCCGCTCGCCCCAGGACCCCGCCGCCGGCGCCGTGCTGGAGGCCGTCATCGCGCTCGCCCGCTCCCTGGACATGCGCGCCGTCGCCGAGGGCGTCGAGAGCCAGGGGCAGCTCGAGCAGCTCGTCGCCCTCGGGTGCCCGCTGGCCCAGGGCTACCTGCTGGGGCGTCCCGGCCCGGCGTCGGAGATGGTGCGCTTCCTGCACCGCGGCTGAGCCACGGGGCGGGACCCGCGCCACGGAAGGCGCTTTGTACGATCAGCCGGTGGACATCGCCTACGACGAGCACGGCCTGGTGCCCTGTGTCATCCAGGACTGGCGCACGGGCGAGGTGCTGACGGTCGCCTACGCGAACGCGGAGGCCGTCGCGCTGACGCAGCAGACGGGGGAGATGCACCTGTGGAGCCGCTCGCGCCAGGAGATCTGGCACAAGGGTGCGACCTCGGGGAACGTCCAGAAGGTCCGCGCGCTGCGCGTGGACTGCGACAACGACGCGCTGCTCGCGCTCGTCGAGCCTGCCGGCCCGGCGTGCCACACCGGCGAGCGGACCTGCTTCTTCACCGGCGACATGGCACCGGCGCCGTACGAGGTCCTGCCCGCGCTCGAGCGCGTCCTGGCCGACCGCAAGGCACAGCGCCCGGAGGGCTCGTACACCGTGCAGCTCCTCGACGACCCGGCCCTGACGGGGGAGAAGGTCCGCGAGGAGGCCGAGGAGGTCACCCGCGCCGCGCGCGAGGAGACCGACGACCGCGTCGACAACGAGGCCGCCGACGTCCTGTACCACCTGCTCGTCCTGCTGCACGGCCGCGGGCGCACGCTCGCCGACGTGGAGGCCGTCCTCGATGCCCGCAGCCGCTGACGCCACCGCGGGGCTGCCCGGGGTCACCCCGTCGCTGGAGGAGGTCCGCGCGCTCGCGGCGGACTTCAACCTCGTCCCGCTGCGCTTCACCTTCATCGACGACTGCGAGACGCCGGTCAGCGCGTTCCTCAAGCTGCGCGGCCGCACGCCGGAGTTCCCGGCGTTCCTGCTGGAGAGCGCCGAGCAGGGGCAGCGGGTCGGGCGCTACTCGTTCATCGGCCTGCGCCCGAAGCAGATCGTCCGCTGGTCGCTCGGGGACGACGGCGACCCGTACGCCGTCGCCGCCGACGCGGTCGCCCGCTACCGCCAGGCGCCGCTGGACGGCCTGCCGCCGTTCTCCGGCGGCGCGGTCGGCTACTTCGGCTACGACCTCGTCCGCACCGTCGAGACGACGCTCGGCGCGCCCAACCCCGACGCCCTGGGGCTGCCGGACATGGCGCTCATGCTGTCGGACGTCCTCGTCGTCTTCGACCACCTCAAGCACACGGTCACGATCCTCGTGAACGTCTACGCCGAGTCGCCGGAGGACGTGGACGAGGCCTACGCCGACGCGGTGGCCACGATCCAGAAGGCCCGCGGGCTGCTCGCCGGCCCGGTCCCCACCGGCCCCGAGCGCACCGAGCCGCGCGCCGTTCCGGAGTTCACCTCGAACATGGAGCGCGCGCAGTTCGAGGGCATGGTCTCGCGGATCGTCGAGTACGTCCACGCCGGGGACGCCTTCCAGGTCGTCCCGTCCCAGCGGTGGAGCGCCGAGCTGACGGGGATCGACCCGTTCAGCGTCTACCGCGGCCTGCGCGTCGTCAACCCGTCGCCGTACATGTACTTCCTGGACTTCCAGGACTTCCAGATCGCCGGGGCCTCGCCCGAGCCGCTGCTGACGGTCTCCGGCCGCCGCGTCTCCACCCGCCCGATCGCCGGCACCCGCCGCCGCGGCGCCACGGAGGCCGAGGACGCCGAGCTGGCCGAGGGCCTGCTCGCCGACGAAAAGGAGCGCGCCGAGCACGTCATGCTCGTCGACCTCGGCCGCAACGACCTCGGCC
>CAZRLR010000628.1:0-2110 GCA_964600395.1 uncultured Conexibacter sp. | reverse complement strand
AGTCGGCCTTGATGTCAGCACAGGCATAGAAGTAGCGGTTGAAATCTGTGTCATTAATCGGCAGTACGCCCCAGATATCTTCGGCGGCGCGTTTGGTGATCTTCTGCAAAGCGTTGCCGCGCGCCAGCGTCGTCTTAAAACCATTCGCCACCCAATAGACTTTACCGCCGGCGCGGTACATGCCATCCGGCAAGTAGCGATCCACATACACCGTGGTGATATCCGGCCCTTCTAACACCAGGCGGTACATTTCGCCGTTCCCCGCAGCGCGGAACAGTACGTTGTCCGCCAATTGCTGTAACAAGGCTTCGTCCGGGTCGCAGTCATCGGCCACGGCAAAGCGGCAGTCGGTTTGATTACGGGCTTCCAGCCGAGCGAAGGTGGCTTCGTCAATGCCGATCGCGCCTTGCGGAATGTCCACGACCGCTTGGGCCGGGCGCAAACTGCCAACCAACAACACGCCGCTCAACAGAGCGAGTAAGGGTAGCTGTTGTTTCATACCATTATATAAGTTAGTTATGTCGTGCGCCTGGGTATACGACGCGACGGCTGGCATATTACACCGCGGATAGATATTACACCACGGCTGTGATACAATACGTGAACCTATGCCAAAAAAATCTGCCGCCAGGCCAGCTACCAGCACGACGGCTGCCACCGTCACGATCGCTGACCAAATTTTGCGTGGGTTAAACGACCGCCAGCAAGCCGCGGTACGCACCAGCGATGGCCCGGTGTTGATTTTAGCTGGCGCCGGCTCGGGCAAAACCAAAACCTTGATTCACCGCATCGCCTACTTGATTGCCGTCAACGGGGTCAAGCCGTGGAATATCCTGGCGGTCACCTTTACCAACAAAGCGGCGCGCAACATGCAGGAACGCATGCAGCGCTTGCTCGGCAGCGACAATCAGCACATGCCCCTGATGGGCACATTCCACTCGGTCTGCGCCAAATTGTTGCGCAAAGAAATTGAAGCGTTGGGCTACAAAAGCAATTTTGTGATTGCCGGCGAGGACGACCAGCTCACCATCGTGAAAAAAATCATGAAAGATATCGGCATCGACACCAAACAGATTGCTCCGCGCGCGATTCACTGGCGCATTTCGAGCGCCAAAAATATGCTGGTAACACCGGAGGCCTACCACGACACCATCGACGATGCCATCAGCGAAATCGCCGCCAAAGTCTACCCGCTGTACCAAGCCGAGCTCAAACAACACAACGCTCTCGACTTTGATGATTTGATTATGAAAACCGTCGAGCTGTTTGAAAAATACCCCGAGGTGTTGCGCAAATATCAACAGCTGTGGCAGTACATTTTGGTGGACGAGTATCAAGACACCAACCGCGCGCAATATCTGCTGGTGTCGTTGCTCGCCCAACAACACCACAATATCTGCGTCGTGGGCGATGATTTTCAGTCAATCTATTCTTGGCGCATGGCGGACATCCGCAACATTTTGGAATTTGAAAAAGATTATACGGATGCCGTGACGATTTTGTTGGAGCAAAATTATCGCTCCACGCAGACCATTCTCAATGCCGGCAACGAAGTTATCGCCAAGAATAAAAACCAAAAAAAGAAAATTTTGTGGACCGAAAATCCACTGGGCGATCCGATCGTGGTGCGTGAAGTGACCAACGAAGAGGAAGAAGGCGCCTACATCGTGCGCACCATCGCAGGCTTGGAAGACGCCACGCCCACCAGCAGCCAGCCCGAACTAAAATACGAACGCGATGACGACGCCCAACCCGACCCCGACGAGGAAGATCCGATTCGCGAAGGCGAAAGCATTTTAGAACGTGTCATGCGGTCGCGCATGTTTCAACAGCAACAACGCAGCGACGATTTGCGCGCGGTCGTTAACGCTAAAAAACCAACCATCGATTTTGCCCGCTTTGTCGTGCTGTATCGCACGAACGCCCAGTCGCGCGCCATTGAAGAAGCCTTCCTCACATACGGCATCCCGTACAAATTAGTCGGCGGCATCCGCTTTTACGAACGCAAAGAAATCCGCGACGTGCTGGCCTACATTCGCGCCATCTACAACCCGAACGATTGGGTAGCGCTGGAACGGATCGTCAACGCGCCGGCCCGCGGCATCGGTAG
>CAZRLR010000627.1:0-2129 GCA_964600395.1 uncultured Conexibacter sp. | reverse complement strand
CTGCCGCGGTGGAAGCGGTCGAAGACCTCGTCCAGCTCCCCGGGGGCGGGCCCGGGGCCGCGGTCGCGGACCTCGATCCGACCCGGCGCCGCGACGACCTCGACGAGCCCGCCGTCGGAGCCGTAGGCCAGGGCGTTCTCGACGAGCGCGTCGAGCGCGCGCGCGAGGTCGGCGGCCACGCAGCGCCCGGTCCCGGGCGTGCCCTCGGTCGCGGCGGTGAGCACGACGCCGTCCCGCGCCGCGGCCGAGGCGATGCGGGCGACGACGTCGTCGACCGCCTCGGCCAGGTCGCAGGTGGCCGCAGTCGCGCGGTGCTCGTCCGCGCGGCTGAGCGCGAGCAGGCCGTCGACGAGGGCGGCGAGGCGGTCGACCTCGATGGTGGCGGCCTCCAGGTCCCGCGCGCGGGCGTCCGCGCTGCGGCCGACGGACGCCGCGGACTCCAGCCGCAGGCGCAGCCCGGTCAACGGCGTGCGCAGCTGGTGGGAGGCGTCGGCGACGAAGCGCTGCTGCGTGGCCAGCAACGCGCCGAGGCGCTCGGTCATCTCGTTGAAGGACCGCGCGAGCGACCGCTGCTCGGCGCTGCCCTCCTCGCGGGCGCGGGCGGCGAAGTCCCCGCCGGCGACCTGCCGCGCCGTGCGCTCCAGGCGGCGCAGCGGTCGTGCGGTGGCGGCGGCCAGCAGCGTCCCGGCCGCCAGGCCGAGCAGGAGGACGACGGCCCCGACCGCCAGCAGCTGGTTCAGCGTGCGCGACTTGGCGGCGCCGACGTCACCGAGGCTCTGCGTGATGCGGACCGCGCCGACGGTCCGCCCGGCGCGGACGACGGGTCGGGCGGTCGCCAGCAGGTCCAGGCCGAGGCTGTCACTGCGGCGGACGTCCTGCGGCGTGCCGCCGCGCAGGGCCGCCGCGATCTCCGGCCTGGCGGAGTAGTCCGCGCCCGCGGTGCGCCCGCCGCTGTCGACCAGCACGCGGCCGCGCGCGTCGACGACGAGCACGCGGCCGTGGACGGTCCGGGCGACCGCGACGACGAGCGGCCCCAGGTCGCGTTCGGCGGCGGGCCGGGCCAGCGCGCTCGCGGTCGCCACGGCGAGCAGGTCGGCCTGGCCGCGGGCCTGCGAGCGCACCTCGGCGTCCACGCGGTCGCGGAGGCCGAGGCCCAGCGGCACGGCCAGGGCGACGATCGCCAGGACGGTGACGTAGCCGAGGACGAGCGTCAGGCGCGTGCGCAGCCTCACGGCGCCGAGCCGTCCTCGTCCGGCGCGGTCAGGCGGAAGCCGACGCCGCGGACGGTGTGGATGAAGCGCGGGGCGGCGGGGTCGTCGCCGAGCTTGCCGCGCAGCCAGCCGACGTGCACGTCGAGCGTCCGGGTGGAGCCGAACCAGTTCGTGTCCCACACGTCGGCCATGAGGTCCTCGCGCGTGACGACGCGGCCGGCGTCCTGGGCGAGGCGGGCCAGCACGTCGAACTCCTTGCGCGTCAGCGGGACCTCGACGCCGTCGAGCGTCACCCGCCGGGCGGCGCGCTGCAGCAGCAGGCCGTCCACCCGCAGCTCGTCCGGCCCGGCCGGGGCGCTCGTGCGACGCAGGACGGCGCGGATGCGCGCGGCGACCTCGCCGACGCTGAAGGGCTTGACGACGTAGTCGTCGGCGCCGAGCTCCAGGCCGACGATTCGGTCGCTCTCGGTCCCGCGGGCGGTGACCATGATGATCGGGACGGCGGACTCGCGGCGCAGCTCGCGGCAGACGTCGCGCCCGTCGCGGTCGGGCAGCATGAGGTCCAGCAGGACGAGGTCGGGTGCCTCGCTGCGGGCGAGCTGCAGCGCCGCGGCCCCGGTCGCGGCGAGGATCGGCTCGAACCCCTCGCGGGCCAGAGCCTCGGCGAACGGCTCGGCGATCGAGCGCTCGTCCTCGACGAGCAGGATGCGGGGGCCGGGCACCCGTCGAGCGTACCGGTGCCCCGATCGCCCCTCCGGCGGCTTAACCGGGATTTGACGCGGGCTTGTCCGTGCCCTGCACCGCCTCCGGCGAAGGTGGCCGCATCACCTCCACCACCACCCCAGGGAGCCATCCATGAAGCTCGTCAGACATCTGGCCGTCGGAGCGGCGGCGATCGCCGTCGGCGGCGTCGCCGCC
>CAZRLR010000626.1:0-2130 GCA_964600395.1 uncultured Conexibacter sp. | reverse complement strand
CGTGCCGGTGGCTTGGCCCGCGCCGCCGCCGGTCGCGATGACCGCCGAGGAGGACCGCCCGGGCCGCGGCTTCGCCTCGCCGCTCGTGCGCCCGCGGCGCCGGGCCGGGGCGGCCGGGGTCGTGGACCTGCCGCCCGGCTGCGTGGCCGTGCGCCGCGGACGCCCGCGGGGGGAGGACCGGCGGCTAACCGACGGCTGGCGGCTGACCGTCGACGCCCGCCGGCCGGTCGACGAGGCCGTCGAGGCCGTCGAGCCCGTCTAGGCCGGCTTGCGGGCGACGATCATGAGGTTGTAGAAGATCGCCGGCGGCAGGCGCGACTCGAGCACCCGCCGGTCGACGGCCTGCAGCGCGAGGTACCCGCGGTAGGCGTACTGGCGCCACCACATCGGGACGTCCTCCTGCTCGGCGGACGCCTCGAGCGCGCGGTTCGTCCAGCCGAACCAGTTGGCCAGCAGCTCCTCGCCGATGATGTCGACGTCCTGGAAGCCCGCGCGCTGCGCGAAGGCGGTCAGGTCGCTCGGGACGAAGGCGTGCACGTCGACCGACCCCTCGAGCTGGTGGTTCTCCGCGCCGCCGTCGGACCAGCCCTCCTGCGCGGGGCGGGCGCGCAGCGCGGCACGCCACAGCGGCGAGACGCGGGTCGCCGCGCGCTTGGGGTAGGCCGCGATGCGGTCCCCGACCCGCGAGGGCTCCCCGGCGAAGACGAGCATCCCGCCGGGGCGCAGGACGCGCAGGAACTCGCGGAAGGCCTGGTCCAGGTCGGGGAGGTGATGCAGGACGGCGTGCCCGATGACGAGGTCGAAGGACGCGTCCTCGAACGGCAGCGCCTCGGCGTCGGCGACCGCCGTGTCGACGTCCAGGCACAGGCGCTCGGCGTTGCCCGCGAGCGTGTCGAGCATGCCCTGAGAGATGTCGCTGCAGACGGCGCTGCGCACGACCCCGGCCTGCATGAGGTTGAGCGTGAAGTAGCCCGTGCCGGCGCCGATCTCCAGCGCGCGGTCGAAGACGCCCAGGTCGTCGCCGAGCGCCTTGCGGACCTTCTGGAGGACTTGGCGGCGGCCGATCTCGCCGAAGTCGATGCCCCACTTGGCGTCGTAGCCCGCCGCCGCGCCGTCGTGGTAGCGGGTGTTGACGTCGCGGATCTCCTGCGCGGTCTCGGGTGCGGCCATGGCGCGGAAGCGTAGAGGCCCGCGCGAACGCCCGCGTTCAGGACCCGGCACCCCGCGCGTCACCGCCCGGCACCCCGTCACTACCCTTCCGCCGCGATGCCCGAGACCCAGCCGTTCCACGTCCAGCAGGACCAGCCCGAGGGCGTCCCGCCGCTCGCGCTGACCGGGGAGCGGACGCTGCCGGACGTGCCGCTGGAGAACTACTGGTACCGCCGGCACCTCGTCGTCTACGAGTGGATCCGCGCGCGCGTCGGCGGCCTGGACGTCATCGACATGGCCTGCGGCGAGGGCTACGGCTCCGACGTGCTGGCGCGGACCGCCCGCAGCGTCGTCGGCGTGGACGCCAACCCCGAGGCCCACGAGCACGCGCGCCTGCGCTACACCGCGCCGAACGTGCGCTTCGCCCGTGACCTCGTGGAGACGTTCGCCGACCCCGCCGACGTCGTCGTCTTCCTGCAGACGATCGAGCACGTGCAGAACCCGGACGAGATCCTCGAGCGCTTCAAGACGCTGACCGCCGCAAGCGCGGCCCCGGCCGTGTACGTCACGACGCCGAACCTCCTGACGCTCGCGCCCGAGGGGGCCGAGAAGTCCGAGAACCCGTGGCACGTCAAGGAGTACCGCGCGCACGAGTTCGAGGCCCTCTGCCGCGCGCACTTCGCCGACGTGGAGCTCTACGGCCTCTTCCACGCCGGCAAGCTCGGCGTCCACCAGTTCGCGATCGAGCACCTCGGGTGGGACCGCATCCACAAGACGCTGCACTTCTCGGGGCCGTTCTACGACCGCTTCACCCCGGCGATCTCGACGGCCGACTTCGCGATCCGCCCGGCGGCCGAATGCGACCTGGACGGCGCCCTGGACTTCCTCGCGGTGTGCCGCCCGTGAGCGAGGGATCCCTTTCGCTGGTCCTGCACTCCCACATGCCCTACGTCGAGGGCTTCGGGACGTGGCCGTTCGGCG
>CAZRLR010000625.1:0-2153 GCA_964600395.1 uncultured Conexibacter sp. | reverse complement strand
TCGGCGGCGTTGGGCGAGGTGTCGCCGACCTTCACCGCGACGGGCGCGGCGAAGGACGACGTCCTGAACCTCGTCTGCTTCGTCCGCCCGGGCGACGCGACGACGGTCGGCAGCGTCACCGTGACCGACGCCGCCGGGCACTTCACGGGCACCGCCTTCCTCGGGTCCGTGCGCGGGCCCTGTGTCCTCACGGCCGTGCCGCCGGGGTTCTCGCCGGCCTCGGGCGACGCCACCCCCTTCCGCGGCGCCCTGATCACCGTCGAGGCCCAGCGCGCGACCGCCGTGACGAGCGGGCCGAACACCGGCGCCGTGCGCGACCTGCGCGACTGGCTGCAGGGCACGGCCGCCGGCGCGGGCCTGTGCTCCCTCGGATCCTCGGGCCTCTGCGGTGGCCGCCTCTTCGACCCCGTCGCCCGGCGCAGCACCGAGACGATCTTCAACGCCGCCGGGTGGCTCGGCTCCACGACGGGCACGCGGTCCTACCTGCAGGTCGACGGGGCCAACGCCTATCCCCCGGGCCGCGCGGCGCAGCTCGCCGTCGACGCTCCCGGCCTGCCGTCGCTCACCCGCACGACGACGCGGGACCCGCTGACCGGCGTGGCCACCGTCGCCGAGAGCGACCCGACCGTCCGCTGCAACACCGACGCCTTCCCGCCCGGCGCGGCGTGCACCGCCTTCGCGAGCACGGGGATCCGGTGGGACCGCACGAGCACGGTGTCGGCCGACGGGACGACGGTGGACCAGCGCGACGTGCTTGTCTCGACCGACGGCCGGGCCCACACGGTCTCGGCCTACCTCGGCGTCAACGTCCTCATCGCCCCGACGGTCGACCCGGGGCTGCGCTTCGGCTGGGTCGCGGGCGACCCGGGCGGGGTCCGCCCGGCGGGGACGACGGTCAACGGCCCGGCGGCCGGCCCGGCCACGCTGCACGTCGCCGCGAACGCCGCCGCCCCCGACGGGGACCCGGTCTACGCGAACGGCACCGTCACCTTCGACCGGCCGCCCGCGAGCGTCCGCGTCAACGCGCCGACCGACGTCATCGTCCGCTTCGGCGACGTGAAGGTGCCGGCCGGCGGGCAGGCCGACCTCGTGACGACCACCTACGCGGTCGGGCGCACCGCCGCCCAGGTCGCGGCCGTCGCTGCCGCCCGCGAGGACGCGCTCGTCCCGCCCGTCGTCACCTTCGCCACGCCGAAGGCGAACGCCATCGTCCTGCGCCCGCGCGTCACCGTCGGCGGCACCGCGACCGACAACGGCGGCCTGGCCTCGCTGATCGTCGCCGGCCAGCCCGTCACGGTCGGCCCGACCGGTCGCTTCAGCGCGCCCGTCGACCTCGCCAAGGGCCTGAACACGATCACGGCCGTCGCCACCGACCGGACCGGCGCGACGACGACGGCGACGCTGAAGGTCACCTACCAGGACCGCCGGCCCCCGGTCCTCGGGCCGCTGTTCCTCGCGCCCCGGGTGTGGCGCAGCGGCCGGGCGACGAAGCTCGGCTTCTCGCTGGACGAGGCCGGCACGCTGCGCCTGGTCGCCACGCGCCCGCAGACCGGGCGGCGCAACCGCCTGAAGGCGTGCGTCCCCGCCACGGCGGCGCTGCGCAGGGCCCGCGCCAAGCCGTGTGTCCGCTACACGGCGGTGGCCACCGCCGTCCTGCCCGTGCAGGCCGGCGCCGTGCGCGTCGCGGTGAGCCCGCGCCTGGGCGGCCGCGCCGTCGCCGCCGGTCGCCTGCGCCTGACCGCGACGGTCACCGACTACGCCCGCAACGTCTCGGCCGCCCGCCGGCTGGACGTGACGGTGCGGACGGCGCTGCGCAAGGCGCGCTGAATAGGATTCAGCTCCCCGACCGCACGACACAGGAGCAGACACATGGGAGTCCTCGACGGCAAGGTGGCCATCGTCACCGGCAGCGCCCGCGGCATCGGCCGCGCGACCGCAGAACTGCTCTCCGAGCACGGCGCGAAGGTCGTCATCAACGACCTCGACGGCGACGTGGCGCAGCAGACCGCCTCGGAGATCGCCGGCGAGACCGCCGTCTTCTCCGGCGACCTCACCAAGGGCGACGCCCCCGACCAGCTCGTCCAGACCGCGATCGACGCCTGGGGCAAGCTCGACATCATCGTCAACAACGCCGGCTACACCCTCGACGCGCC
>CAZRLR010000624.1:0-2153 GCA_964600395.1 uncultured Conexibacter sp. | reverse complement strand
ACAAGCTCGCCGAGACCTTCCACGTCTTCCCGACCTTCCTCGACGAGTCCAAGCAGACGCTCGCCCGGCTGCAGACGTTCGCCCGCCAGACCGACCCGCTCGTCCAGGACCTGCGCCCGGCCACGCGCGACCTCGCGCCGACGCTCGCGGACCTGCGCACGCTGTCGCCCGACCTCCTGGCGCTCTACCAGCGCCTCGGGCCGCTCGTCGACGTCTCCAAGACCGGGCTGCCGGCGCTGCGCGACGTCCTGCGCGGGGTCAAGCCCGTGCTCGCCTCCTCGCAGTCGTTCCTCGAGGAGCTCAACCCGATCCTGCAGTGGCTGGAGTACCACCAGACGACGGTCGCCGACTTCATCCAGAACGGCGGCGGCGCGCTCGTGGACACCGTCCCGACGCGCACGGCCGACGAGCGCGGCCACTACCTGCGCCAGTTCGGCCCGCTCGGCCCGTCGACCGTGTCGATCGCGTCCGACCGCCGGGCGACACCGGGCATGATCGAGCGCGGCAACGCGTACCTCACCCCGGACGCGCTCTCCGGCCCCGAGCACGCCCGGAAGATGATCTTCCCGAACTTCGACTGCTACGCGACGGGGGAGAAGGGCGACGGCCAGTACATGACCCGGGTGCCCGACACGAACGACAAGCCGTCCTGCTTCCTGGCCAAGCCGCCGCCGGTGCCCGCCGGCAACACCCGCCTGGTGCCCCACATCGAGGCCGCGGACTACAGCAAGCCGACGACGCGCCGCCGCTGAGCGGCGGCGCGGTGGCCACGGGTCCGCCGGCCCGTCGGGCCGTCGTCAGGCGACGGCCGCCTCGCTGGCGACGCCGGGGGTGAGCCCCTCCAGCAGCGCGCCGGCGACGGTCTTGTCGCCGCTGACCTTCAGGCCCTTGCTGTCGTTGTCGGGGCCGAGGGCGCGGACCCACGCCTCGACGGTGCCGCGGATCGTGCTCGTCGCGTCGGGCCGCTCGCCCTCCTCGACGGACACGTGCCCCCGCTTGGCGGTGACGACGTAGGAGCGGTCACCCTCCTCGGGGCGCACCACGACGACCGCCACGGTGCCGCGGAAGCCCTTGGGGGCGGCCAGCCCGGGCAGCGACCGCAGGACGGCGCCGATGTCGACGGCCTCGCCGGTGCGCGGCTCGCTCCAGGCCCACTGGTAGCCCCAGCGGGAGAGCGCGCCGATGACCGGCAGCAGGTCCCGCGCGCGCTCGGTGAGCTCGTAGTCCACGCGGGGCGGGACCTCGCGGTAGCGCTGGCGGGTCAGCAGGCCGTCGGCGACCATGCGGTTCAGACGGGAGCGCAGCTGCTCGGTCGAGATGCCGGGCAGGGTGCGCTGGAGCTCGACGAAACGGCGCGGGCCGCCGACGAGGTCACGGACGATGAGCAGCGTCCACTTGTCCCCTACGAGATCCAGCGCGCGGGCATCCGGTGCCCACTGGTCGTACGGGTGGCGCTTGGCGGGCGGTGAGGCGGCGATGACGAACTCCTTTGCGTCATGTGTGGGACGGGCGCGGGGCGGGCCACCAACTCTACTCACAGAACGGCTTTCCGGTCAGGCGAATTACCAGCGGCCGATGAATGTCGCCCAGCGGGCAAACGCGCTGCGCTCCGCTTTCGGGAATGTCAGCAATCGGCCAAACTTGCGTCCGCGGCGCAAGTTTTTCCGTAGGCCGCCGTTGTAGGTGGCAATGCGACCCCTCGGGACGGGTCGCGCAGCGAGGTGGGGAGGACGGGAGATGGGTGACGTGGTGTCGTTGTCAGAACGTCGGTCGCGACGGACGGCCGCGCGGGCGGAGCACGTCGGCGCGGTCGCGCCGGTGTCGTTCTTCTTCGATCTGGCCTCGCCGTTCACGTACCTGGCGGCCGAGCGCGTGGACCGGCTCTTCACCGGCGTGACATGGGTACCGGCCCTGACGGCCGACGCGGCGCCGATCGACGCCTTCGCGCAGGAGGCCGCCGAGCGCCGCGCGGGCGTGCTGCGGATGCCGCTCGTGTGGCCCGACGACCGGCCTGCCCCGGCCCGGGCCGCGATGCGCGTCGCCCTGCACGCCGCGCAGGTCGGGCGCGCCGCACCGTTCGTCCTGGCTGCCACGCGCCTGGCCTTCTGCGGTGGCTTCGACGTTGTACCAGCCGATTTCCTTGACGGGATTTG
>CAZRLR010000623.1:0-2166 GCA_964600395.1 uncultured Conexibacter sp. | reverse complement strand
GAAAAAAACGTGTTTTGTCGCCTTTTGAATATCCAGAATCTTAGAAACGAAAAGCGCGATGTAAAGGTATTTTTCCATCAGGTTTTTGAAATTAGCAATCATGGTCGTAGCGATACGGCAATGTTTGTCCCGGACGGCCCGTACCTACTTGATTACAAGGGTCGACTTTGCCTGCTAGCCTATGCGCGGAATAATGAAGGTAAAGATTTTGATCAATATACCTGTGGCTCATACGGCATTGAAGGTAAAGAAGGTTCTTTCAAAGACGCCGAGGACGGCGAATTAACAAATAATGCCGTTGAACATGGCGGAGTCGATTCAGTTTTAAGAGTGTCACAACAGCTAGAAGCTGCCGCAGAGGCTGAGATCGAGTACTGGGTTTTAGCGCACAGTTCTCAGTTCCATTTAGAGCGCGAACATGAATTTATGAAGCGCGAAGGCGCTCAAGCAAGGCTTGAACATACAAAGGATTGGTGGAAGAATTGGTTGGCTCCTGCCATGCTTCGTATTGATAAGCTGCCTCTTAGTTACGATGAGAGGTCTGCAGTCGTGCGCTCCCTCATGATTATTAAAGCTCACTGTGATCAACGAGGCGGTATTGTCGCTTCGTGTGACTCCTCAATCTACAACTATAACCGAGATTACTACAGTTACGTATGGCCACGTGACGGCTGCTTTGTAATTTGGCCACTGATTAGACTTGGATTATACAAAGAGGCTAGAAAGTTTTTCAATTTCTGCTCTGATATACAAACCGAAGACGGTTATCTGATGCACAAGTACCTTAGCGATCGCTCTATAGGAAGTACGTGGCATCCACTGATGCGTGGTCAAAGACACGAGCTGGCAATACAGGAAGATGAAACTGCTATTGTTGTATTTATGCTCGGGGAGTATTTAGACTATTCCAAAGATGAAGAATTCACAAATGAAATGTTCCAAAAGTTTGTGGTGCCGGCGGCGAACTTCATGGCTCGCTTTATTGACCTAGACACTGGACTACCGCACGCCAGTTACGATTTGTGGGAAGAAAAGTTTTTGACTCACACTTACACAGTTGCGTTAACATATAGGGCGCTACTGGTCGCAGTAAGTTTAGCCAAAAGATTCGGAGAAGATCAAAATAGCGATGAGTGGGAAAACGCAGCACGTAAAATGCAGCAAAATTCTAAGATACTATTCAATGAGGATTCTAAGTCTTATCGAAAAGGAATCTTGCTCGATGCTAGTGGAGACATAACCTTCGATAATACGATCGACGTTTCCAGTATGTACGGTCCAATGATGTTTGAATTTGGTCTCGATAAAGCTTTGACTGCTCAGACTGCTCACGCTGTCGAGTCGAAATTAAAAGATTCATGCCCAGAAGGCGGCGTACCACGTTATGAACATGACAACTACTTTGCTACACAACCGCAATATGAGGGTAACCCATGGTTTGTGACATCTTTATGGCTAGCTCAGTACTATATAAGAACAGGTAGATTAGAAGATGCTCGACAACTAATTGATTGGGCACTTGAGCATCGAAGCAGCACCGAAACACTACCAGAGCAGATTGGAGCCAGCGGCGGAGCAAGAGTCGGTGTCGAGCCATTAGTTTGGAGCCACGCCGAACTCGTAAATACCCTCCTAGACTACTATGGCTAATGAGAGTTTAAAGTTGATCGTTCATAGTTTAAAGAACAAAAAAGCAGCAGCTACTAACTGCTATCAACTATTAACCATAAACTATTAACTTATAGCTTAGCCTTTACGAGGTTTGACTTCGTTGCGGCCTAGGTTTTTCTTAGTCTCTTCATAGACCACGTGTTTTCTTGCAATCGGGTCGTATTTTTTGAGCTTAAGTTTGTCTGGAGTATTCATCGTATTTTTAACAGTATAGTAAGTACGATGATTCGTCTCACTGCTAACCAGGCCAACTAGTTTTCTTTTATCGCCTTTTTTCGCCATAGATCTTATTTTAACAGATATAGATTATCATTACAACACTGTTAACCAAATTTGGTGGATATTCAATTAGGCCTAGTCCCTAATCAATCTCGTTTATTTGGTAAAAGTTTAACAATGCAAGACCTAGCCAATTTTCTGCTAGAAACAAGAAATAAATTCATATTTAATTTTGAATGGAGTACTTCAACTAGACCAAACTAAAAGTCGGCCACT
>CAZRLR010000622.1:0-2168 GCA_964600395.1 uncultured Conexibacter sp. | reverse complement strand
ACTCCGGCCCGCCGAGCGCGAACGCCTCGCGCGACTTGAACTGCTCGGCGAGGTCGGCGATGACGGCCTGCGTCGTCTCCGCCTTGACGCGCCACATGTTCGCCATCTCCGCGCTGATCGCCTCGACCTCGCGCTCGGAGAGGTGCTTGAGGACGTCGGCGGCGCGGTGCGAGCCGAGGGAGATGAGGAAGATCGCGGCCTTCTGGCGTCCGGTGAGGCCGCGCAGCAGCGTGCGGTCGACCTCGGGGAACTCGGGGGACGCGACGGCGGCCACGGCCTGGCCGACGGCGGCCAGCTCGACGGCGGTCGACACGGCTCAGGACCCCTCTTCCGTGATCCACGTGCGCAGGTGCTGCGCGATCTTCTCCGGCTCGCGGGCGACGATCTCCTCCAGCGCGATGGCGCGCGGGTCGTTCGCGAAGACCTTGCGTGCGGCCTCCTGGGCGTTGAACTGGTCCAGCGCCTCCTGCTGCTCCTCCTGCATCCGCCCGGCGTTCAGGAGCGCCGGCCCGGACGGCTCGCCGAGCTGGCGCAGCCACGAGGGCTCCTCGATGAACGCGCCGGTCTGGCGCTTGCGCAGGTGGCGGCTGACGAAGAAGAGGAAGAGCAGGGCGGCCAGGCCGAGCAGGGCCGTCTTGACCGTCGCCATCATGCCCCCGGCGAGCGGGCCGGCGGCCGGCGGGGCCGCGGCGACGGGCGCCTTGGCGAAGGCGATCTGGCTGACGGCCAGCGTGTCCCCGCGCGCCTTCTGCACGCCCGCGGCGCTCGCGACGGACTGCGTCAGCGAGGCGAGCTCGGGCTTGGTGAGCTTCACGCTCTTGTCCAGGACGAGCGCGACGTCCAGACGGTTGACGGCGCCGGGCGCCAGCTGCGTCTTCGTGATCGTCTTGTCCACGCCGAAGTCCGTGGACTTCGTCGTGTGCTTGTAGTCCGAGGTGGAGCCCGAGCCGCCGGCCGCGGTCTGCGCGTAGGAGGGGATGTTCGTCGCGGTGCCGGCCGCGCCGCCGGAGGCCCCGCCGGTGCCCTTGAGCGTCTCGGTGTCGTCGACGGACTTCAGCGCCGTCCCCTTCTTGGCGTACTGCAGCTTCTCCTGGGTGGCGCGGTCGACGTTGAGGTCCGAGTGCACCTGGACGTGGGCCTTGCCCGGGCCGAGCGTGTTCGTGAGCATCGCGCCGAGCGAGGCCTCCAGCTGGGCGTCGTAGCGCGCCTCGGCGGCCGGCTTGCTCGCCACGCCGCCGGCGGCCTCACCGGAGGGCCAGAGCATCTGCCCGGTCGCGTCGGTGATCGTCACGTTCGACGGCTTCAGGCCCTGGACGGAGGACGAGACGAGGTTGGCGATGCCGCGGACGGCGGCGGGCTCCAGCCCACCCGCGCCCGAGCCGAGCAGCACCGCGGCGGTCGCGGCCTGGGCCTCGTCGGTGAAGAGCTGGTCCTTGGGGAGCGTCAGGCTGACCTGCGCCGAGCTGACCCCGTCGATCTGGCCGATCGTGTTGGCGATCTGGCCCTCCAGCGCGCGCTGGTAGGCGACCTGCTGCTGGAAGTTGGAGGCGCCGAGCTTCTGCTTGTCGAGCAGCTCGAAGCCGGGCTGCTTCGTCGCGCCGCCCGACAGCCCGGCCTCGGCGAGCGCGATCCGCGCGTCCCCGGTGCGGGCCTGGTCCACGGCGATCGCGGTGCCGTTGCCGCGCAGCTCGTAGCCGATGCCGCGCTCGTCCAGGGCGGCGGTGATCTTGCCGGTCTGCGCGGGGTCGATCCCGGCCATGACCTCGACGTAGGACGGGGCCCCGGCCATCTTCACGAGGAACATCGCGACGACGACGAAGCCGAGGGCGCAGGCGGCGAGGATGATCTTGCCGCGGGTGGAGAGGGAGGTGAGCAGCTGCATGGCGGTCGGCCTCGGGGTCTAGACCTGCGTGTGGAAGATGTCGTTGATGGCCTCGACGCCCTTGGTGCGCAGCTGGCTGGCGAGCTGCATCGAGAGCTTGGCCCGCTCGACCGCCATGACGACGGCGGTCGGGTCGGTGGCGGTGCCGTCGGCGAGCGACTGGGAGGCGGTCGCCGCGGCGTCCTGGGACTGCTGCAGCGCCTGCACCTGGTCGGCCAGGACGGTGCCGAAGGCCTTGCCCTGCGGCTTGGCGGGCCCGTCGACCGAGCCGATCTGCCACTCGCCG
>CAZRLR010000621.1:0-2183 GCA_964600395.1 uncultured Conexibacter sp. | reverse complement strand
CCGGCACGAGTCCGTCCGCTGGCACTGGGTCCGCGGGCACGTCGGCAACCACCTCAACGAGCGGGCCGACGAGCTCGCCGTCGCGGCGGCCGCCGCCTACGCCTGAGCGGCGCGGCTGCGCTGGGTTCCGGGAATCCGGAACCCAGCGCAGCCACGTGCCCGCCCTCAGCCCGCCGCGACCGCGGCGGCCAGGCGCGCGAGGCCCTCGCGGATCTCGTCCGGGCCGTGGGCGGTGAAGGACAGGCGCAGCGACGCGGCGTCCGGCGTCCCGGCGAAGAACGGCGTGCCGGGGACGAACGCGACGTCGCGCGCCAGCGCGCGGTGCAGCAGGGCGCCGGCGTCCCACCCGTCCGGCAGGCGCGCCCAGACGAACATGCCGCCCTCGGGCCTGTTGTGCGTCGAGCCCTCCGGCAGCGCCGCGAGCAGGCCGTCCAGCAGCGCGTCGCGCCGCTGGCCGTACTCGCGGCAGAGCGTGGCCAGGTGGGCGTCCAGGTCGACGGCCCCGAGCCAGTGCGCGGCCGCGGCCTGGTCGACGGTCGAGGAGTGCAGGTCCGCCGCCTGCTTGGCGACGGTCAGCGGCTTGCGCAGCTCCGCCGGGGTGCGCACCCAGCCGATCCGCAGGCCGGGGGCGGCGACCTTCGAGAGCGTCGAGAGCGCGAGCGTCCGGTCCTCGGCGCCCGGCAGCGTCGCGACGGGCGGTAGCGGGTCCCCGGCGTAGCGCAGCTCGGAGTACGGGTCGTCCTCGACGATCCACAGGCCGGTGCGCCCGGCGAGCTGCGCCAGCGCCCGGCGGCGCTCGAGCGGCAGCGTGCGGCCGGTCGGGTTGTGGAAGGTCGGGATCGTGTAGAGGAGCTTGGCGCCGTGCTCGGCGGCCAGGCGCGCGACGGCGTCGACATCGAGGCCGTCGTCGTCGCAGGGGACGGGGATCGCCTGCGCGCCCGCGAGGGCGAAGGCCTGCAGCGCCGCGAGGTAGGAGGGCTCCTCGACGAGGATGCGGTCCCCCGGCTCGAGCAGCACCGTCGCCAGCAGCGTCAGCGCCTGCTGCGAGCCGCTCGTGATGAGCAGGTCCTCGGCGTCGGTGGGCAGGCCGCGGGCCGTCAGGCGGCCCGCGACGGCGGCGCGCAGGGCCGGGTCGCCCTCGGTCGTGGAGTACTGCAGCGAGCGCCCGGCGACGATGGGGTCGCGCAGGACGGCGGAGTAGGCGTCGTGCAGGCCTTGGGCGTCGAAGAGCTCGGGGGCGGGCAGGCCGCCGGCGAAGGAGATGACCCCGGGGCGCGCGGTCAGCGCGAGGATCTCGCGGACGGGCGAGGACTTCACGTCCCGCAGCCGGGCGGCGAGCGGCGGCGGGGCGGCGACGACGGGATCGGTGAGCGCGGAGGGTTCCAAGGGCCCGCAACCGTATCGCGGCCGGCCGGCCGCGGCCACGCTGGATTCCGGGCGCTGTGTACCTGTAGAGTACACCCATGGATCTCACGTTCGACGCGACCGAGGCGCAGTTCCGGGACGAGCTGCGCGCCTGGCTCGACGCCCACGACCCGGGCCCGGAGCCCGACGGCGAGGACGAGCACTACGCCTGGCGCCGCGACTGGCAGGCCAAGCTGCACGAGGGCGGCTGGGCCGGCGTGCACTGGCCGGTGGAGTACGGCGGCCGCGGCGCGACGCTCGTGGAGTCGGCGATCTTCTACGAGGAGCTCGCACGCTCGGGCCGGCCGCTGCCGGCGAACGTCCTCGGCCTGCTCCTCGGCGGGCCGACGCTCATGGTCTGGGGGACGCCCGAGCAGAAGGAGCGCTACCTCAACCCGATCCTCAGCGCGGAGGAGATCTGGTGTCAGGGCTTCTCCGAGCCGGAGGCGGGCAGCGACTTCGCGGCGGTCAAGACGCGCGCCGTGCAGCAGGAGGACGGCTCCTTCCGCGTCACCGGGCAGAAGGTCTGGACGTCCGGGGCGCAGTACTCCAAGTGGTGCATGCTCGTCGCGCGCACCGACTTCGACGCGCCCAAGCACAAGGGCCTGACCTACTTCCTCATGGACATGGACCAGCCGCAGGTCCAGATCCGCCCGCTGCGCCAGATCACCGGGGAGGCGGAGTTCAACGAGCTTTTCCTCGAGGACGCCGTCATCCCCGCCGAGAACGTCGTCGGCGGCGTCGGCAACGGCTGGAAGGTCGCGCTGACGACGCTCATG
>CAZRLR010000620.1:0-2193 GCA_964600395.1 uncultured Conexibacter sp. | reverse complement strand
GCGGGTACGGCCCCCGACGGCGTCGCGGCGGCGTCCCCAGCCGCGCCCCGCGCGCTCGGGCTGACCTCGGCGCTGCCCAGCGGCCGCACGACCTACCGCCGGCCCGCCGACGTGCAGGCCGACCTGGATGCGCTCGCGGACGGGCACCCCGGGCTCGTCCGGCGCGTCACCCTGCCCGGACGGACCGCCGAGGGCCGCCAGCTCACCGGCGTGGAGATCGCCAAGGACGTGAACCGCGTCGACGACGGCCGGCCGGTGTACCTCGTCGTCGGGGGCACCCATGCGCGCGAGTGGCCGTCGGTCGAGGTGCCCGTCGAGTTCGCGCTGGACCTCGTCGCCCACCAGACCGAGCCCCGCATCGCCGCCCTCCTGGCCGGCCTGCGCATCATCGTCGTCCCGGTGGTCAACCCCGACGGGTACGCGTACTCGCGCGGTGGCGCGGTCGGCGGCCAGGCCGACGCCCAGGCGGCCGTGCGGCGACGCAACTGCCGCCAGCTGCCCGGGGACCCGGCCGGCGGGGGCTGCGGCGCGCACCGCGGGGTGGACCTCAACCGCAACTTCGGGGCCTTCTGGGGTGGGCCGGGGGCCTCGAGCTCGCCGGACGCCGACTCGTTCCGGGGCAGCGGCCCGTGGTCGGAGCCCGAGGCCGCGGCAGTCCACGCCTTCACACAGGCGCTGCCGGTGACGGGCGTGCAGTCGCTGCACAACGTCGCGGGGCTCGTCCTGCGGCCCCCCGGTTTCCGCGGCCTGGGGCTCGCGCCCGACGAGGCGCACCTGAAGGCGCTCGGCGACGCCATGGGGCGGGCGACGGGGTACGCCAGCCGCTTCGGCTACGACCTGTACGAGGTGACGGGGGCGCTGGAGGACTGGAACTACGTCGCCCAGGGCGCGTTCGGCTACACGATCGAGCTCGGCGGCGCGTTCACCGGCGACACGAGCTTCCAGGGGACGTACGCGACCCACGTCGTGGACCAGTACCTCGGCCGGGACGGCACGTCGACCGCCGGCAAGGGCGTCCGGGAGGCGCTCCTGCTGGCCGCGCAGGAGGCGATGGACCCGGCCGACCACGTCGTGCTGCGCGGGACCGCCCCGGCGGGCGCCCGGCTGGCCCTGCGCAAGCGCTTCACGACCGCGACGAGCCCCGTCTGCACCGACACGCTGGCCGCCGACGCGTGCGGGCCCACGCAACCGGCCTTCAACACGCCGGACGGCCTGGACGTCCCCCTCACGGTCGGGGCCGACGGGCGCTTCGCCTGGCAGACCGGGCCGTCGACGCGCCCGTTCGTGCGCAAGGCCGGCCGGCGGGAGGTCTGGACGCTGAGCTGCCAGGCGCCCGGAGCGGCGACGACGCTGACCAAGGCGGTCTTCGCCGATCGTGGGCAGACGGTCGACGTGGACCCGTGCGACCCGGCGTCGCTGGCGCGGGCGGGGAACCCGGGAGGGACGGGGCGCGCCAACCGCGTCGCGGCCGCGCCGCTGGCCGACCGGGTCGCGGTCGCGCGACGCACCCACCGCCTGCGGGTGCGCCTGCGCTGCCCGGTGAGCTGCCGTGCGACGGTCCGGGTGACCGACGGCGGGCGGACGGTGGCCTCCCGGGCGGCGGTGGCGCTGCGCGGCCGGCGGAGCGCCACGCTGTCGGTCGGCCTGACGGCCGCCGGACGGCGGCTCGTCGCGCGGACGCCCGGCCCCGGACCGCTGCTGGCGTCGGTCACCTTCGCCGGCCCGCAGGGCAGCACGGCGACGCTGCAGCGCCGCTTCTCGCTGGCGCGGTAGGCCCCCGACGGGCGGCGCCGGGGTCGGACTGCGCAGTCCGGGCGCAGGGACGGCACAGGCTGGTGGTTTCGCTGACGCAGGGGGCGCGCGTAGCGTCCCGTTCCGTCCGCCGCACCCCTCAAGATCCTGTGCACCACAGATGAGAAAGGCAGTCCCCACATGGCCGTAAGCTCGGATGAGAAGGCCGCAAAGGCCCGTGACACCGCCCTCCAGGGCGCCCTGCAGCAGATCGAACGCCAGTTCGGCAAGGGCTCGGTCATGCGCATGGGGGACCCGGACGCGCAGGTGCGGGTGCAGGCCATCCCGACCGGCTCGCTCTCCCTCGACCTCGCGCTCGGCATCGGCGGCGTGCCCCGCGGGCGCATCGTCGAGGTCTTCGGCCCGGAGTCCTCGGGCAAGACGACGCTGATGTACCACATC
>CAZRLR010000619.1:0-2196 GCA_964600395.1 uncultured Conexibacter sp. | reverse complement strand
CATGACCCATCACCTCCCGGTCGCGGACCCACACCGCACCGCCGCCACCCATCAGGATGCCGCACTCCATGTCTGCGCCCAGCAGCGTGTTGAGCATCTGACCCGCGATGGCGCGGGCCGCGTCCACAGGGACGCCGTTGCCGATGTGCTCGCGCATCTTCGAGTCGGACGCCCACCGCGCGAGGGGCTTCCCGTCGAGGTGTGTCGGGCCGCCCTGGAGACGCAGGATCTCCAGCGTGGTGAGCGGCCGGTGCCACGTCCCATCCGCGGAGGGGATCACGAGCGGGAAGGGCGCGCTGCGGCGCAGGTGCTTCCGGTGGGGATACCACCGGACCACGAGCTCCGCGCAGCCCGGCACCCTCGGATCGGAGACGGCCACCGCGCTGTTGTCGATCTGGCCCGAGCCGGTGAGCGTGAACGCGGGCGACGTCCAGTCGATCACCCCGTACGCGCCGTTGCGGGCCCGACAGGTGAGGCGAGGATCGGCGATGCAGAAACGCCCGGCACTCACCCACGACTCTCCCTTCACCGTGCCCGCCGTGTCCTCCCAGCACAGCACGCCATAGGACTCTCGAAAGGCTTTCGGCACGCGCGGATCGGCGACCGAGAACGCGCCCGTGGTCGTGCTCGCGCGGCCCGTCACGGTGCCGATGCTCGACTCCCATCCCACGACGCCGTAGGTCTGCGCCTGGGCGCTCCCGACGCGCGGGTCTGCGATCGAAGGTGCCCCGGCCTGCACGTCCGTCGCGCCCGTGACGCACCACGCGGGCGAGCTCCACGCGCCGACGCGCATGTTCATCCCGTAGCGCCCCGCGTCGAGGCGCACGTCCGCGACGTAGTTGGGGGCGTTCGTCCCCATCGACGCGACCGTGGGCGACGTCTCCGACCACGCGGTCAGGTGGTAGCGGCGGAACACCTCGCGGCGCTTCTTCCCCTTCACGACCGTGCCGGGGATGTCCCGCCAGTCGCCGCCGGGCGGGATCAACGCGAGCCGCCACCAGTTGAGCGTTGAAATCTTCGGGAGCTGGTGAAGCGGACCCATCGACGGGTCACCCGGAAGCGGGAGCTTCTCCAGCACCTCCCCCACGGCGCGCAGCGGGCGCTTGCGCGGCTGGTAGAGCAGCGCCGGGACGCGCTTCGCGTGACGGGCCACCAGCAGGAACCGCATCCTGCGCTGCGCGAGGTTGCCGATCTCCCCGCAGTCGTGCGACTGGTCGGGCGAGACGACGTACCCGGCCGCGCGCAGGAGCTTCCGAATCTCGCGCAGGAGATCCTTCCCCAGCGTCGCGATGCCGGGGACGTTCTCCAGCAGCATCAGCCGCGGGGGCGCGTCGGGCCAGGCCGCGAGCATGAGCTTGACCCAATCGAGGGCCAACCGGTTCATGTCCTGGTACTTCTTCGACGTGCGCGCCTTCTTTGAAGTGAGTTGGCTGTAGCCCTTGCACGGCGGGCTCGTGAAGATCACATCGGGCGCGGTGGGCCAGAACTTCCGCAACGCCTCGGGCGTGAGCGTCGCGACGTCGGCCACGAGCGCGGGCGACTTCGTGAGGCGCTCGAACATCGCGCACGCCTTCGCGTCGAGGTCGATCCCGCCGACGCACTTGAAGCGCGCGGTCTGACCGAAGAGACGCGACTCCGCATCCTGAAAGCCCTTGGCGCCAAGGCCCATCCCGCAGAACGGGTGACCCACCGTGTAGCGCGCCTCGGTGTTGCTGTTGCCGTCCATCAGAGTCGTCCCTCCCGTCGATCCTCGCGCGCGATCTCTCGCACCCGTCGCACCGACACACCGAGCCGTTGCGCCACGAGGGCCGGAGACCCGAGCTCTTTGAGCAGGCCGGGGATGCGCGCTCGCGTCTCGGCCGTCATGGGTTCTGTGCGTCCGCGGCTCATGACAGCGCCTCGGTCAGCGACACGCCGTCCATTTCGCACCGCTCAATCGCCCGCTGCCACGCGAGTACCCGAGGGCCGATACCTCTCACCGGGCCGATACGCACCTCCCACTCGCCGGGTGTGAGCCTCTCTTCGGTGCCTCGCACCGCAGCTTTCTTCAGGCATCGAAGGCACCACCAGCCGTGCCCGTGCTTCGTGTGGCGGCATGTTCCGCGCGTGCTTGCTTCGAGGCTCATACCCACCTCCTCCGCCCCGCGTAGCCCGCGGCGTCGCGCAGCGCCTCCCGGCGCGAGTGGCCCTCTCCGA
>CAZRLR010000618.1:0-2197 GCA_964600395.1 uncultured Conexibacter sp. | reverse complement strand
CCAGACCTTGGCGGCCGGGGCGGCGATGACGCTGGAGACGTAGACGCGGGCCATCTCTCAGCGCCTCACGACTTCTTGCCGGAACCGGAACGGCTGCCGCCACCGCCGTCGGGCGCGGGATCGCCGCCGTCCTTCGCCTTCGGCGGCTGTGCTTCCTTGGCGACGCGCTGCATGTCGGAGGCCTCGCGCATCAAACCGCCCATCTTGGCGAGGTTGCCACCCTCGATCCCGATCTCTTTCAGCACCTGGTCGATCATCGGCGCCTGCACCCGATAGCGCAGCGCCGACTCGATGACCTCGTCGGTTGGCGAACGCGCCGCGCCGCCTGCGCCGCTCGCTCCTGCTCCGCCGGCGAGCCCGTCGACATGAAGGATGCGGATGCCCTCGATCTTCTCCATCGGCTTGACGCTCTCGCGCACGATGCCCTCGATCTTGTCGAGCAGGCGGCGCCGGAACAGCCCGTAGCGGGCGCCGTCGCTAAGCACGTTCTCGGCCTCGTAGAGCAGCTTCTGCGCCTCGGCCTCGACGGCACGGCGCACCTTCTCGGCCTCGGCCGCGATGCGCGCCTCCTCTGCGGCCTTCTCGGCGAGCAGGATCTCAACGGTCTTGCGCCGCTGGGCGCTCTCGCTCTCGCGGACGGTCTTGACCTTCTCCTCGGCCTCGACGGCCTTGGCGCGGGCGATCTCGGCATTGGCCTGCGCCGCCGATTCCTCCAGCGACTTGGCGTAGAGCGCGATCGCCTTGTCCATGGCGGCCGTCTCGACCTCGCGCTCGCGCCCGATCTCGAGCTTGCGCAGCTCGCGCTGGCGGCCGATACGGGCTTCGTCGAGTCCGCGATCGGACGAGATGCGGGCGCGCTCGACCTCCTCGTTCGCGACGATCTGCGCCTCCTGCAGCGCCTGGTTGCGGGCGATTTCCAGTTGTTCCAGCGCGCGGCGGCGCTCGATCCTGACCGCTTCCAGCGCCTGCTCGCGGGCGATGTCGACGGTCTCGACCTGCTGGCGCGCCGTGATCTCGGCCTGACGCAGCGCCTTGTCTGCGTCGGTGCGCTCGACCTTCTTGGCCGCGAGCACGATGGCGCGCTCCTCCTCGGCGACTTCGACCGCCTTTTTCTGGGCGATCTGCAGCATCTCGCGGGTCTTGCCGGAGTCGATCCGCTCCTTCTCCAGCCCGAGCTCGGTGGCGATGCGCTGGCGCTCGACCGCATCGCGGCGCTTGAGTTCGGCGGCGTCGAGATCGGCATTGCGCTTGATCTCGAGCTCCTTGGTCGCGAGCTCGGCGGCGATGCGCTCGGCGGCGACGACCTTCTCCTGCGCGATCCGGGCGGCTTCCGTCGCCTCGCGCGCCGAGATCTCAGCGGTGTCGATCGCCTGGTTTCGGGCGATCTCGAGATTGCGGACTTCCTCGTCGCGGCGGATGCGTTCGGTCGACACGATCCGCTCCTGGCTGATCCTGGCCTTCTCGACCGTCTCGCGGGCGGCGATCTCGGCGGCGTCCACCGCCTCGGTGCGCCCGATCTCCAAGAGCCGCTTGCGCTGGTCCAGCGCGATCCGGTCGGCGGTGATCACGTCCTCCTGGGCAATACGGGCCTTCTCGACCGCCTCGCGCGCCGCGATCTCGGCCTCGTCGAGCGCCTTGTTGCGGGCGATCTGGAGGGCGCGTACGCGCTCTTCCTGGACGATGCGCGCCGACTCGACCGCCTCGCGCGCCGCGATGTCCTCCTGGTCGAGGGTACGGGTACGCTCGATCTCGCGGTTGCGGACTTCCTGCTCGCGGGCGATGCGCTCGGCATTGACCGCGGTCTCCTGCAGGATGCGGGCCTTCTCGGTCGCCTCGCGCGCCTCGATCTCGGCGGCTTCCAGCACCCTGGTGCGCTCGATCTCCTTCTGACGGATCTCACGCTCGGAGGCGATACGGGCGGCATTGATCGTCTGCTCGTTGGCGATGCGCGCCTTCTCGATCTGCTCGCGCGCCGCGATCTCAGCCGCCTCGACGGCCTGTGTCCGGGCGATCTCCTGCTGACGGATCTCCTTCTCCGAGGCGATACGTGCTTCGCTGATCGCGCGCTCATTGGCGATGCGTGACTTCTCGATCTCCTCGCGCGAGGTGATCTGCGCCTGCTCGGCCTCGGTGTCGCGGACAGCGCGCTCGCGGGCGACCTCGGCGCGCTGCATGGCGCGCTTGATCTCGATCTCGC
>CAZRLR010000617.1:0-2208 GCA_964600395.1 uncultured Conexibacter sp. | reverse complement strand
ACTCGATGACCTCGGGGAAGTTGTGCCCGGTGTCGACGTGCATGAGCGGGAAGGGGAAGCGCCCGGGGCGGAAGGCCTTCTCGGCCAGGCGCAGCAGGACGATCGAGTCCTTTCCGCCGCTGAAGAGCAGGACCGGCTTCTCGAGCTCGGCCGCGACCTCGCGCATGATGTGGATCGCCTCGGCCTCCAGCACGCGCAGGTGGCTGAGCTTCGTGGGGCGGTCGGTCTTCTCGATGGTGCTCATGCGGGCTCCGGAACGGTGGCGGGGCGGGAGGGGACCGCGGCGGCCGCGGCGAGGCGACGCGAGCGGTGGACGAGGAAGGCGAGCAGGCCGGTGACGGCCGGGACGCCGGGGATGGCCCACGTCGGGACGTCGACGCCGGCCTTGCTCAGCACGCCGAGCGCCGAGCCGATGAGGACGCAGCCCAGCGCCGGACGCAGGCCGGCGGCCGGGACCTTCGTGATGAGGTGCGTGCCGATGAGGACGCCGGGCAGCGACCCGATGAGGATGTTCGCCATCAGGACGAAGTCGACCGAGCCCGAGACCCAGTGGGCGACGCCGGCGGCCCACAGGAGGATCGCGGCGTGGAAGACGTCGGTGCCGACGACGCGGTGCGGCGTCAGGCGGAAGACGAGGATGAGCGCGAGGCCGATGAGCGCGCCGGAGCCGACGCTCGTCATGCCGACGAGGAAGCCCAGGACGAAGCCGATCCCCGCGGCGCTGCCCTTCACGGCTCGTGTCAGCGCGACCGTGTGCTGCTCCCGTGCGACGAGGGCGGGCATGAACAGCGCCCGCGTCAGCGTCGTCACCGCGACGATGATGAGCGCGATCGCGATCGCGAACAGGAGGACGTCGTCGAAGCCCTTGCCGTAGTCGGCGTGCAGGCGGTTGACGGCGACGACGCCGAGCACCGAGCCCGGCACGCTGCCGACGGCCAGCCACTTCGACACGCCCATGTCGACGGTGCCCTTCTTGAGGTGGCGCCAGCCGCCGAGCGTCTTCGTCACCGCGCCGTAGGCGAGGTCGGTGCCGATCGCGACGACGGGCTGCACGCCCGCGAAGAGGATGAGCAGGGGCGTCATGAGCGACCCGCCGCCGATCCCCGTCAGCCCGACGAGGATCCCGACCCCGAGGCCGAAGGAGATGACGAGCGGGTCGAGGACCATCGGCTCAGGCGGTCCCCGGGGTGATCACGACGACGGCGTCATCGGCGGAGACGCCTTCGACGTGCAGGCCGCACTCGGTCTTCTCGGTGCCCGCCCAGCGGCCCTCGCGGCCGGAGCCCGGCAGCGTGCACGGCGCGCAGCCGATCGACGAGTAGCCCTGGTCGTGCAGCGGGTGGTAGGGCAGGCCCCGGTCGGTGATGCGCTGCCACAGGTCCTTCTCGGTCCACGCGGCCAGCGGGTTGTACTTCCACATGTCGCGACGCTGGTCCCACTCGATGAGCTGCGCGCCGGCGCGGGTGACGGCCTGCTCACGGCGGATGCCGGTGATCCAGGCCTGCGCCCCGTCGAGCGAGCGCTCCAGCGCGGCGACCTTCTCGTCGCCGCAGCAGTGGTCCGGGCCGCTCCACGGCGTGGTGGGGGACGACGCGTCCTCGACGGCGATCGACACGCCGTAGTGGTCCTCGAAGGCCTTCCAGGTCGACAGCGTCTCCGGGAACAGCACGCCGGTGTCGATCGTCACGACGCGGACGCGGTCCAGGGCGTCCATCCGCAGCAGCTCGTCGAGGATGACCGACTCCTCCTTCTGGAAGGAGCACAGGAAGACGAGCGGCTCGTGGGTGACGGCCTTGGCCAGCGTCTGCTGCAGCTCTTGCGTGATCTCGCTCATGACACGGGGCCTAGACGGCGCACTCGCCCTCGCCGCGGGCGACGACGAACGGGACGTCCTTCGTCCAGTCGATGAACTCGTTCATCGTGTCCAGGCCGAACTGCGCCGGGATCGCGAGCGGCTTGGCGGCGTCCTCGAACGCCTTGGTCCCGACGCGCAGGGCGAAGTCGTTGAACGCCTCGCCCTCCTCGCGCTCGGACTCGTAGAGCTTGATCCAGGCCTCGACGATGTCCGGGACCTTCTTGGCCGGCATGCGGACCTTCAGGCGCGTGCCGTACTTCACGACGCCGTTCTCGTAGACGCCGCCGATGTGCGCGACGTACGCCGGGATCGTGTGCTCGCCGACCTTGATCGACGCGCCGTAGAACCCGATG
>CAZRLR010000616.1:0-2215 GCA_964600395.1 uncultured Conexibacter sp. | reverse complement strand
GGCGGCCGACGAAGCCGTGCGCGCCGGCGATCCGCGCGACCTCGCAGAGGATGACGTCGCCGACCGGCCGCCCGTGGGCGGCGTTGCTGCGCGCCAGGCCGTCGACGTCGACGACGACGACGCCCCCGCGCTCGCCGTCCTGCAGGCGGGTTCGCACGGTCTGCACCCAGCGGCGGGCCGACGCCGCCCCGGTGAGGTCGTCGGTGTCCGCCGTCGCGTCCGGGTCGGCCAGCCGGCCGCCGGCCGCGTGCGCGAGCTCGTCGAGCGCCTCGTCGAGCAGGCCGAGGACGGCGAGGGCGGCCTCACAGAGCTCGCGGTCCAGCTCGCCGCCGCAGACGGCGCCCACGACCTGGTCGGCGAGCTGCACGCAGGCGGTGACGCGGTCCGGCGCGACGGTGCCGGTCTCGCCGCCGTGATGCCAGGCGATCGCGCGGACGATGGCGTCGTCGACCCCGGACGCGGCCGCCAGCAGCGCGCCGGCCTGGGCGTGATCGGCGCCGGTCTGCTCGCGCTCGGCCCGGGCGCGCGCGCCGCCGGAGCGGTGCGCGGCGACGATCGCGTCCGCCACGTCGGCGCCGAACGCCCGGGGCATGACGAGCTTGCCGCAGTCGTGCAGCAGGCCGGCCAGGTGCGGGGCGTCCGTCCCCACCCCGGCATGCTCGGCGCAGACGACGGCGACGCGGGAGACGAGGACGGCGTGCAGGTGCAGCTGCCCGCTGGAGGCGCCGCCGTTGCCGGGCGCGCGCTCGAAGAAGCGGTAGGCGACGGAGTCCAGCGCCAGGCGGCGCACGCCGGTGCGCCCGACCATGCTGACGGCCTGACGGACGGTGCGGATCGGCAGGCGCGCGGAGTTCGCGGCGGAGTTGGCGAAGCGCAGGACGTTCGTGGCGAGGGCGGGATCCTGCTCGAGGGCGTGGACGAGGTCGGCCACCCCGGTCTCCTCGCGGTCGGCGAGGCTGAGGACGAGCTGCAGCGCGCGATCGAGGACCGGCAGCTTCTCGCAGCCGGCGACGGCGTCCGTCAGGCGACGGGCCGCGCGGGGGTCCTTGATCTCTCGTTCGGCGTCCATGCCGGGCCAGCTCACGTCCGACCTCCTTGTCGGTCCGTCACCTCCGGGCGTGCGTCCGTGCACACCCTGACGGGGTCATCGGTCCGGCTTCTGCCGGGTTGACGGCCCTGGACGCATTGGCGGGCACCCTTGACTTCTCCCGGGCGGTGACATACGGCCTTGGCGGGCGCCGTCGTCCGGCCTACGCTTGGCGCATGTGCCGCAACATCCGCCCCCTGGCCAACTTCAGCCCGCCGTCCTCCGAGGACGAGATCCGCGCCGCCGCCGTGCAGTACGTGCGCAAGGTCGGTGGCTTCACGAAGCCCTCGAAGGCCAACGAGGCCGCGTTCGAGCGGGCCGTGGACGCGGTCGCGCTCGCGACGACGCGCCTGCTCGACGAGCTCGTCACGACCGCCCCGCCGAAGGACCGCGAGGTCGAGGCCGCCAAGGCCCGCGCGCGCTCGGCGGCCCGCTTCGCGGTGCAGGGCGCGCGCGCCGCGGGCTAGATCCGTGGTGGTCCGGCGACCGGGCCGGTGCTCCAAGCGCGCCCGGTTGCCGTAGTGCTTGACGTGACCCCTCTCGCGCTCTCCCTCACCGGCCCCGGCTCCGTCCTGCCGCTCGCCGCGGCCGCGGTCGTCGTCCTGATGCTCGCGGTCTGGCTGCTGTCGATCCGCCTGCAGGACGTGTCGATCATCGATCCCGTCTGGGGGCCGGCGCTCGCGCTCGTCGGCGTCGTCGCCGCGCTGGCCGGCGACGGGGACAGCGGCCGCCGCTGGCTGCTGGCGGGCATGGTCGTGCTGTGGGGCGCCCGCCTGGGCTGGCACCTGGCCGTCCGCAAGGCCCACGAGCCGGAGGAGGACCGCCGCTACGCGAAGATGCGCGAGCAGCACGAGAACTTCAACCTCTGGTCGCTCGTGTGGATCTTCGGGACGCAGGGCCTGCTCGTCCTCGTCGTCTCGCTGCCGCTGCAGGCCGCCGCGCAGGGCTCGCCGTCGCTGGACCTGCTCGTCGTCCCGGGCGTGATCGTCTGGGCGATCGGGCTGGCCTTCGAGACGATCGGCGACGCGCAGCTGCGCGCCTTCAAGGCCGACCCGTCGTCGAAGGGGCAGGTCATGGACAAGGGCCTGTGGCGCTACACCCGGCACCCGAACTACTTCGGCGACGCCT
>CAZRLR010000615.1:0-2230 GCA_964600395.1 uncultured Conexibacter sp. | reverse complement strand
ACGTGGTCGCGCTGCAGCAGCTCCTCGACGAGCGCCGCCGCCTCACGCCGCAGCGGGGCCTCGACGCCGGCCAGCGCCCTGGCGCCGAGCGAGCGCCTGAGCACGCGCCGGCGCCGGGCGTGGTCCTCGTCGTCGCTGCCGAGGGTCGTGTCGCGGCCGAGCGCGTTCGCGATCGGGTTGGCCGCCACGCCGTGCCCGCTGCGGAAGCCGGCGTCGTCGCGCAGCGCCGCGCGCACGTCGTCGTGGCGGCCGACAGCGTAGAGGCCGTGACGGGGCAGCCAGACCGCCGGGCCGGCGTCCCGGATCCGCGCGTAGAGCGGGCCGGGATCCGTGAGGGCGGCGTCGCCGTAGAGGTCGACGTCGAGCACCGGCGCGGCGCAGGCACCCGCCGCGCGCGGCGCCGCCGCCGTCAGGGCAGCGGGCACCGGTCAGCCCCCGACCGCGGCCAGCGGCGCGCGATCGGGTGCCGTGGCCCAGGCCGGTCGGCCGGGCGTGGCCCGGGCGATCGGGAAGCCCGCCAGCAGGAACGGCAGCGGCGGCGGGCCGCCCCACTGGTTGATCGTCCCGGGCGCCATCGACCAGGTCCGCGGCTCGTAGCCGCTGCTCATCTGCGCGAGCTCCGAGCAGCACTCGACCATCGCGCCGTCCTCGTCGTGGAGGTAGAGGAAGTGGTTGTTGCCCGGCCCGTGCCGCGAGGGCCCCCAGATGCACTTGCGCCCGCGCGCGGCCTTCAGGCGGTCGGCCACGCGACCGAGCGCGGCGAGGTCAGGCCACGCCCACGCGTAGTGGGAGAGCTCGGCCCGCGGCGCGCGGGTCAGCGCGACGCCGTGGTGGTCCTCCCCGCAGTGCCACCAGGAGGCGAGGAAGCCCATCCGGTCGGCGTTGCGGAAGCCCAGCGCGGTGAGGAAGGCCTCTTCGGCTCGGTGGTTGCGGACCTTGCAGGAGACGTGCTCGAAGTGCGTCGGCCGGTCGGCGGCCAGCGGGACGTCGACGCGTTCCATGCCGCAGAAGAGCTTGAAGACGTGCCCGGCCGGCGAGGCGACCTTCAGCGCCCGGTCCACGCCGGGCTCGCCGTCGTAGATCCCGCCGAGCAGCCGGCCGCCGGCGGCGGGCAGGACGGTGCGGGCGCGCTCGAGCGCCTCGGCGTCGGCGACCTCCAGGGCCAGGTGCTCGTAGCCGCGGTCGGCCGCGTCCTGCACGAGGACGAGCTCGTGGTGGCGGTCGTTGCAGGTGAGGTAGGCGGCGCCGGCGCTGCGCTCGACCTCGGTGAGGCCGATGACCTGCTCCTGGAACTCGACGGCGCGGTCGAGGTCGGTGACGTGCAGGGCGATGTGCCCGATGCGGGTGACCATGGTGTTCAGCCCTTCGTGAGCGTGGTGGACGGGGGGACGGGACGGGACAGCAGGCGGGCGACGGTGGTGGCGGGCGCGAAGGCCGCGCGGTGCTCGTCCAGCAGCGCCTCCACGGGACGCGGAGGCCGGCCGGTCAGGCGCAGGACGTGGTCGGTGACCGCGCCGTCGGCGCCCGCGGCGAGGTAGGCGGCCATGCGCACGGCGTGGTCGGCCTCGGCGGGGTCGGCGCCGCGGCGGCGCAGCGCGCGCCCGGCCACCGCCGGCCGCACGGCGACGTGGCGCGCGCCGAGCAGCTCGGCGAGCTGCGCGAACGTCACCCCGCGCGGGCCCGTGGGCTGCCACGCCTCGCGGCGGTCGTCGGCCCCCTGCCCGGCGGCCGGGAGCGCGGCGACCGCGCAGGCCGCGACGTCCCGGACGTCGACCATCGCGACCGGCGCGTGGCCGAAGGGCGAGACGAGCGTCCCGGTCCGCGCGACGAGCGGCGCGAGCTGCGTGAGGAGGTTCTGCTGGAAGAAGGACGGGCGCAGGAGCGTGAAGCCCATGCCGCTGCGCTCCAGGCGCTGCTCGCCGCGCCAATGGGCGGTCGCCGTCGGCGTCACGCCGCTGGGGCCCAGCGACGCCGCGCCGCCGGAGACCTTGACGACGTGGCGCACGCCGGCGTCGGCCGCGGCGTCGATCGCGACCGCCTCGAGCAGGTCTTGGTCGGGGACGTGCGGGGTCAGGAGAAAGAGGCGCGTGGCGCCCTCCAGCGCCGCGCGGACCGAGGCCGGGTCGGTGAGGTCGGCACCGACGGCGGGCAGTGGGCCGGTGTCGGTCGCCGGGCGGCGGACGAGCGCGCGGGCCCGCACCGGGCGGTCGGCGAGCAGCGCGGCGACGTG
>CAZRLR010000614.1:0-2230 GCA_964600395.1 uncultured Conexibacter sp. | reverse complement strand
TCGGCGGGCGCCTCACCGCCGCGATCACGTCCGACCTCGACGCCGCCACCGCGTTGCTCGGCAAGGTCGGCACCGACGGCGGCCGCGCGCTCGTGCTGGGCGGCGACGGACCGTCCGCGGTCGCCGCCGACCCCACGCCGCCCGTCGACGGCGCCGAGCACCTGCCCGGACTGATCGAGGGGCCTGAGCCGGCGCTGACCCTCGCGCGCCGGCTGCTCGCCGACGCCTGGGTCGTCCCGGACGCCGGCGCCGCCGCTGCGGTCCCGTCCTTCCGCGGGATCGCCGTCACCCAGGACGGCCGCGCCTGGCTGGGCGCCACGCGTGAGCTGCACCAGGCTCCCCGCGGCGGCTCCGAACGCGTGCTGGCCCAGCGCAACCACCGCGACGCGCTGATCGCGCAGTCCGAGGAGGCCGTCAAGGCCGAGCAGGCCGCGCTGCAGGCGCTCGAGGCCGCCCAGCAGGCGGTCGCCGCGGCCGACGCCACGCGCGAGGGGCACGACCGCACCGCTCGCGAGGCCGAGCGCGCGCGCAACGCCGCGAGGGAGGACGTCCGGCAGGCCGAGCTCCTGCAGGCCCAGCGCCGCAAGGCGCCCGAGGACGCGGCGGGTGCCGTGCGCCGCGCCCAGATCGAGGGCGAGCTGGCCGCCGAGCGCCGCGTCGCCGAGCGGGCCGCCCGCGAGCGCGACGAGCGGGCCCTGCGCATCACCTTCCTCGCCGGCAAGCTCGAGCGCGACGCCGCGCTGGAGCCGTGGTGCGTGCGGATGGTGGCCGCGCTGGAGGCTGCGCTGGAGGGGCTGAGGGCCCGCGTGACGGTCACCGAGGCGGACCTCGCCGCCGAGCGCGAGGCGGGGGAGGGCGTCAGCAGCGAGCTACGCGCCTGCGCCGCCGAGGAGGCCGCGATCCAGCAGCGCCTGCGCGAGTGCGGCGACGCGCTGACCCGCGCCGAGGTCCGGGCCCAGCAGCTGCGCGATCAGGCCGCCGAGGCCGAGGCCGAGCTCACGACGCTCGCCGGGACGCTGGGCCTGCCCGCCGAGCCCGCCACCGAGCCACTGGCGGCCCAGCAGGTCGAGGAGCTGCGCCAGCGCGTCGAGCGCCTGCGCAAGCGCCGCGAGCAGCTCGGCCCGGTCAACCCGCTGGCCAAGGCCGAGTACGACGAGGCGCTCGCGCACGTCGAGGAGCTCGAGACCCAGCGGACCGACCTCGAGACCGCCCTGCGCGAGCTGCGCGTCTTCATCAAGGACACCGACCGCCAGATCCGCGAGACGTTCGAGGAGACGTTCAACGCGGCGGCGAAGAACTTCGAGGAGCTCTCCGAGCGCCTCTTCCCGGGGGGCCGTGGGCGCCTGCGCCTCGTCCGCGAGGACGCCGGGCCACGCGCCGTGCTCGGCGGCGCGGACGTCGAGGACGCCGACCCGGAGGCCGCCGCCGAGGCCGCGGCGGACGCCGAGGTCGCCGAGGCCGACGCCGCCGCGACCGGCGACAGGGGCTTCGACCCCGACGACGACGTCGGCGTGGAGATCGAGATCACGCCCGCCGGCAAGGCGATGAAGCGCCTGACGCTGCTGTCCGGCGGCGAGAAGTCGATGACGGCCATCGCCTTCCTCTTCAGCGTCTTCCTCGCCAAGCCGTGCCCGTTCTACATCCTCGACGAGGTCGAGGCCGCGCTGGACGACCTGAACATCGGGCGCTTCCTGGATCTCCTGGAGACGTACGCCGACCGGGCGCAGTTCATCGTCGTCACCCACCAGAAGCGCACGATGGAGGCCGCCGACACGCTCTACGGCGTGACGATGGGCGACGACGGGGTGTCGAAGGTCATCTCGCGCAAGCTGCCGCCCCGCGAGGTTGTCGCTGACGCCGTCCGTGCGCGGGCGGGGGACCCGGCCTAGTGCGGCGTCAACGGGTCGCTGACGCCGTGGCGCGACGCTCCGGCGCCGAGACCCCGGCGTAGGCTGGAGCACCATGGGCAAGCGCGCACGCCGCAAGGGCATCGAGCCCGACGACGCCGTCCGGGCGCTGGCGGGCGTGCCCCCGACCGGCGACGCGGCCCCGCCGGACGACGGCCGCCCGGCGCTGGAGCCCGACGGGCGCCTGCGCGAGGTCTCCCTGCTCGTCGAGGAGGTCGACTACGTCTACCAGCTGTACCGCTGGATCATCCTCACCGGCGAGGTCCCCAAGGCGCAGGAGTGGCTGAAGAAGGAGCCCTGGCCGCACCCGGACTACGTCATCG
>CAZRLR010000613.1:0-2231 GCA_964600395.1 uncultured Conexibacter sp. | reverse complement strand
TCTCCCCTCGGTGCGCGTCTGCCTTGACGCTGTGCCGGGGGCCGTACCCCTCCTGCCCCACCGGCGAACCTCCCGCGGTCAGCCGGCGCGCACGGGCGGACCGATGTCCTACAGCGCGGCGGTGAAGCGCTGCAGCGCGTCGGCGTCGCGCCAGACCGGCCCGTGGCCGAAGAGCACGTGGGCCGGGCGCAGCGCGCCCAGGCGCCTGGCGCTCGCGCGGTTGTCGGCGACGCTCGGCGTGAAGGCGTCCGGCGGCGTGTGGAGGCCGACCTTCGAGGTGATGAGGTGCATGCCGTTCAGGACGTCGCCGCACACGAGGATCCCGTCGCGCTCGCGCCAGAACGACACGTGGCCGGGCGAGTGGCCGGGGGTGTCGAGGACGACGAAGCCGGCGCCGAGCTCGTCCCCCTCGTGCAGCTCGCGCGCGACGGGCTGGCCCGGGAAGTCGGCGATGCGCTGCACGAGGCCGCGCAGCGGGGCGGGCGTGTCGGCGATGACCGCCCGACCCGTCGACGCCGCCTCGGCGTCCCGGGCGCCCGCCCAGTACGGCACGCCGAGCGTCGTGGCGACCTTCCGAGCGCCTCCGGCGTGGTCCAGGTGGGCGTGCGTGAGCGCCAGGGCGCGGACGGGGCGACCCTGGACGGCCTTCAGCAGCGCACCGGCCTGGAAGGTCAGGCCGGCGTCGACGAGCACGTCGCCGAGGAGGTAGGCGTTGACGCCGCTGCGCGGGGTGAGGGCGATCGCGAAGACGTCGTCGGCCACGGGCTGGAGGGTCGCCATGGTGCGGCAGCTTACGGCGCGCCCGGCGCCCGAGCCGGGCCGGCCTCCATCCGGGGCCTGGTCGTGCCGATAACCATGGGATCTTCGAGTTCGAGACGGCGCTGCATCACATCACCGACGCCGTGCTCATCAGCGAGGCGACGGACTCCGCGAACCCTGAGGGCGCGACGATCGTCTTCGCCAACGCCGCGTTCGAGCGGATGACGGGCTACCGCCAGGCGGAGCTCGTCGGGCGGACGGCCGAGATCCTGCGCGGCCCGGACACCGACCGCGCCGAGATCGCGCGCTTGGCCGCTGAGCTGGCGCAGTGGCGGCCGGCGTCGGCGACGCTCCTCAACCACCGCCGCGACGGCTCGCCGTTCTGGGTCGAGCTGTCGGTCACCCCCGTCGCGGACCCGACCGGGCGCCACACGCACTGGGTGGCCGTCCAGCGCGAGGTGTCCGAGCGAGTCGCCCAGCAGCAGGCACTCCGCGGCGAGCTCGCCTTCAACCGCGCCGTCCTGGACTCGCTGAGCTCGAGCACCTGCGTGCTCGACCACGACGGCCGCATCGTCATGACGAACCGGCGGTGGGAGGCCTTCGCCGCCGCCAACGGCGGGGCCCTCAGCGCCTGCGGCACCGGCGTGGACTACCTCGGCGTCGCCGCCGCCGACCCGCACGGTGGTCCGGAGATCGCCCGCGGCGTCCAGCAGGTCCTCGACGGCGAGCGCGCGGAGTTCGAGCTCGTCTACCCCTGTCACGCGCCCACCGAGCAGCGGTGGTTCCAGATGCACGTCGTCGCGCTGGAGGACGAGCGTCGCGGCGCGGTGGTGTCGCACACCGACGTCACCGCGCGGGTGCTCGCCGAGCGCCGCACGCAGGTCCTGATGCTCGAGCAGGCCGCGCTGCGGCAGGTGGCCACGGCGATCGCCCACGGGGCCACGCCGGACGAGGTCGCCCAGCTCGCGGTGCTCGAGATCCGCGAGGCCACGGAATCCGGCGCGGCCCTCGTCGTCGAGTACCTCGGCACGGACGAGGCGGTCGTCCGGGCCAGCGACGCGGTCCTCGCGGTCCCGCTCGAGCCGGGGACGATCCTCCCGCTCGAGGGCGGCGAGCTCGCCTCCGTCCTGGAGACCCGCGCCCCGGTCGTCATCGCCGGCTACCCCGCCGACTCGACGAGCGTCGTCAGCGCGATGGGCTTCGACTGGTGCGTGGTCCTGCCCGTCCACGCGGCCGGACGTCTATGGGGCGCCGTGGCCGTCACGGGCCGGGCGCCCGTCGACGTCGTCGAGGTCCAGGGTCTGCTGCACCCGTTCGCGGAACTGCTCTCGGCCGGGATGGACCGCCACGAGGCGCGCATGGAGCTCGAGCGCCGCGCCGCCAGCGACGCGCTGACCGGGCTGGCGAACCACCGTGCCGCCCAGGAGCGGCTCGCCCAGGAGCTGCACCGCGCCCAGCGGCGGGGCCGCGCG
>CAZRLR010000612.1:0-2234 GCA_964600395.1 uncultured Conexibacter sp. | reverse complement strand
CAGCACGCCGGCCCCGGCCGCGACGCCGGCCGGCACGACGCCCGCGCCCGCGACGAGCACGCCAGCGCCCGCCGGGGCCACCCCGCAGCCCGCTCCGTCGGTCAAGCCCGCCGCGTCCGTCACCGACGACGCGATCCGCGCCGCGGCCGCCGACGAGCAGGACAACGGCGCCGGCCTGCCCGCCCCGCTCGTCGCCCTGGCCCTCGTCGCGCTCCTGGCCGCGCTGGCCGCCGGCGCCGTCGCGCTCCTGCGCTGGTCGGCCGTGGACCCCGTCTGGATGCAGCGCTCGCGCCACGCGACCGCCGAGGCCGGCTGGCGCACCTCCGCCGCGTGGGCGGAGTTCACCGACTGGCTGCGGCTCGGCCGCTAGCGGATCACGGGCGTCCGTCATCCGCGCCTGGCCCTGGCGACCGTCACCGCGGCGCAGGTCCTGTCGATCGCGTCCGCGTCGGTCATCGCCGTGGCGCTGCCCTCGCTCGGGCGTGACCTGGACGCGGGCGGCACCGACCTGCAGTGGGTCGTCGACGCCTACATCCTCGTCGTCGCCTCGCTGCTCGTCGCCGGCGGGGTCATCGGGGACCGCCGCGGCCGGCGCCTGACCTTCCTCACGGGCCTGGCGCTCTTCGCCGCCGGCTCGCTGGGCTGCGCGCTGGCCCCGTCGATCCCGTGGCTCCTGACCGCGCGCGTCGTGCAGGCGCTCGGGCCGGTCCTCGTCCTGCCGGCCTCGCTGGCGATCGTGTCGGCGATCTTCCCCGACCCGGCCGCGCGCGCGAAGGCGATCGGCTTCTGGGGCGCCGGCTCGGGCCTCGGGGTCGCGGCCGGCCCGACCGTCGGCGGCATCGTCGTCGACGCCTTCGGCTGGCGCGGGGTCTTCGCGATGAACGTCCCGCTCGCGGTGCTGCTCTTCGTCCTGGCGCTGCGGTCGATCCCGCACCTGCGCCCGACGCAGGCGCCCGCCCGCTTCGACGTCGGCGGGGCGGCGACGCTGACGCTCGGCGTCGCGGCGGTGGCCTACGCGATCATCGAGGGCCGGATCGAGGGCTGGGCCTCCGCCCACGTGGCCGTCTCCTCGGCCGTCGCCGTCGCGGCGCTCACGGGCTTCGCCCACGTCGAGCGCCGGCACCCCGCCCCGCTCGTGGACCTCGCGCTGCTCGGCCGCCGCCCGTTCCTGGCGGCGAACCTCGGGGCGGCCGCCCTGTCGTTCGCGATGTTCGGGATGACGGTCTTCCTGTCGGGCTTCTTCCAGCAGATCCAGGGGCGCTCGCCGACCGAGGCCGGCTTCTGCCTGCTGCCGTTCGGCCTGGGGATCGTCGTCCTCGCGCCGATCTCGGGACGCATCACGGCGGCCGTGGGCGCGCGCCGGCCGATGGTCGGCGGCCTGGCGATGGCGAGCCTGGCGATGCTCACGCTGCTGTCGATCGGCCCGGACTCGTCCGTCGCCTCGCTCGCCTGGCGGCTCGGGCTGCTGGGCGCGTCGATCGGGCTCACGCTGCCGTCGATGACCGTCACGGCGGTCACCTCGGTCGACGTGGACCGCGCCGGCATGGCGGCGGCGATCCACAACGCCGGCCGTCAGCTCGGGCAGACGCTCGGCGTCGCCGTCGTCGGCGCGATCGTGCTGGCCGGGACGGGCGCCGCGGCGGACGGCGGGCGGCGGCTGGCCGGGGCGGAGGCCGCCGCCTGGATCGACGGGCTGCACACCGCGATCGTCGTCTGCGCGGCCCTGCTCGTCGCCTCGGCGGTCGGGGTCGCCGCGACCGTCCCGCGCCTGCGGCGCGGCGACGTGGCGGCGGGTCCGCGACCCGTGTCCGAACGGGCCTGACGGCCCTATCCTGGAAGAGGTCCTTCACCCAAATAGCGGGGTGAACACGTGGGTCCGTCCGACGGGTAACGGACACTGTCTCGTTACCACCAGATCCACAAACATGCCGCCGCAAATTGGGCAAATTCGCGGCGATGAGAGGAGTAGAGGGGCACTTGGAAGGCGTAACGCAGACCACACCCAGCACCACCGTTCAGACAGGCACCGCCCTGTCCGTCGCCCGGAAGTACACCACACCGGGCGTCCACCCCTTCGAGACCGTGGACTGGGAGCTGCGCGACGCGCGCATCGGCTTCGGCGACAAGGTGTCCTTCGAGCAGAAGAACGTCGAGTTCCCCACGACGTGGTCGCAGAACGCGACGAACATCGTCGCGCAGAAGTACTTCCGCGGCCAGTTGGACTCGCCCGCGCG
>CAZRLR010000611.1:0-2239 GCA_964600395.1 uncultured Conexibacter sp. | reverse complement strand
GCAGGCGTTGTCCAGTGCGGCCCGCGCCATTTGCACAGCGGTTTGCGGCTGCCACACGTCCCCATCCGCGATGGTCGTAAGCGCGGCGCGAAACCGCGCTGCTGCTCGTGCTTCGTGCTGGGCCAGCGCCAGCTGGCGCTCCAGCTCGAGCACCCGTTGCTGTGCGGCCAGCAGCAACACGTTGGCGGCGCCAATCGGTGACAGCATTGGGCTCATCACCGCCCGCCCTCGTCGTCGCGCGCCAACTGCTCGCGGAGCTCGCGTAGGTGGTCGATGACCTGGTCGAGGGCGCGCACCAGCTCTCGGCGGACTTCCCGCCCTTCGCCCTGTTCCCGCAGTCGGCGGATCTGCTGATAGACCTCCATCACACGCATCACCGTCTCCTCCGCGAGCCTCTCCGGCGACAGCCCGCTTCTGGGGGCCGAGTCTTCGACGAGCGAAAGCGCAGAGCGCAACACCTCGGCCCCGAACGACCGTGGTGCTGCGACGACGTCACGCAGGGTGATGTCGGCAGGGCTGTCTTCGTCGGCCCAGTGCGCCACTGCGTCACCTGTGACGCGAAGGCAGCGCGCGACTGCGGCAGTCGCCCCGGAGCGAGCCAGGGCTCGGGCGACCATCGCTTTCGTTTGCGCCCGCGCTTCCAGCCGCAGGGGGTTCTCGGCCAGTGGCACGGTGCGAACACCCGCCAGCACCTTCGCTCGCCTGGGGGGAGTCGGGGGCGTGGTCGTGTTCGTCGACGCGCATCCGACTACCGTCCCGTCAGCCGCGACAGACAACTGGATGGCATGAGCCGTCGCCGCCATTCAGCTACCCTCCCGAGGGCCACCGGCCCTCGCGCCGAACTGCCCAAGCCAGATCCCCTCGAGCTGCGTCTTGCGCCTTCGCTGCTTCGATCCTTGGTTCTTCGCCATGTGTTTCCTCTCGGTGAAACGCCTACAGATACGGGACCGTCCCGGTGGTCAGTCGAGACGGTGAGGCTGCGTTGCGCGAGGACGATGGGCTCGCAGGACGACCAGGAGCCGGACCCGGAGCCGCCGCGTGGGCGTCCCATCGCCGCGCGAAGGGCCCAGGCTGATGTTCAGCCGGCCCCGTGGTGTTCGCTCACGGGGGCGCGGGCGCGGGCTCCTCCGAGCGTCGCGAGTGGCCCCCCTGGTAGCCGACAACGATTCGCACACTCGGTCGCTCTCGCCACGCCCGGTGGGGGATGCCAAGCTGGTCTTCGAGCACATCTGCCCACGCGGGGCTCGGCCTCGTGTCGCACCAGAGCCAGCGGTTGGCCATGCCTGGCTCCGAGCCCAGCGCCTTGGTGAGCCCGGCGATGCTGAGCCCGAGCTCACGGACCTTGTCCCAGAGCAGGCGGGCACCTTCGTTGGGGTGCCGCCCGAGCTTCCTGCGATGAATAGCTATCGCGCCCATACAAGAGGTGAGCTTATCCACATCAGCATCGATGTCAACCTACATTATCTTTCGGGGGTCTTGTGAACATCGATGCAACCTTGCATCATCGCCCCGTGGCGACGCTTGGCGACAGGGTGCGGTTGCTGCTGGAACAGCGGGGCCTCGGCTTCAACGAGCTGGATCGGAAAATCGGCCAGGGCAGCGGCTACACGACCCGGCTTGTCCACGGGAAGAAGAAGCGTCCAGATCCAGCCATCCTGCAGAGGATCGCAACCGAGCTAGGTGTTTCGCTTGAGTGGCTCCTGGGAGGGAGCGAAGAGGGCGATGGCACCGCACCTGCGGTGACTCCGAGGGCCCCTCCCTCCTCTGAACGAGGCCGCTCGCGCAGTGAAGACTTGGTGATGGACGTTCGCGACCCGCCGGAATGGTCACTCGAACTCATGCTTCGAGCCGCGCGCAAGCACCACAGCAGGGAGATCAGCTTCAAGGTGCTCAAGGCTGCGGCTTGGGTGCTCGCGACCGACCTGTCGTTGCGCAAGGCCCCCACAATCACGGACGAGGAAGCCGAGGAGACGCTTCTCGTCACCGTCGACCTGCTCGACCAGGGAGTCGACGTGGTCGCTGACCCCGTCGAGGTGGTGCGGGAGATGATGCGCCGGTCACGAGCGCTTCGCCTAGGCAGCCGCAAGGCCGTCGAAGAACCAAGCCCAGGTCTCGCATCGGGGATTGCCGCGGCCCGGCGACAACTCGACGACGCAGGGTGGTTTGACGACGCGGAGGTGAAGGGGCCCCCTGCGAAAGGGAAGGGCGGGCGGAGGCGATGAGCTGCTGCCCCCTCTTC
>CAZRLR010000610.1:0-2239 GCA_964600395.1 uncultured Conexibacter sp. | reverse complement strand
CCCCGATCGACTGCGCAGGCCCGCCGACGGGCGTGCCGTAGGTGATGACGCGGCGCACCGCGTCGGGGTGCTCGCGGGCGACCTCCCGGGCGATGACGCCGCCCAGGCTCCAGCCGACGAGCGACACGGGCCGCCCGTGCGCCCGGGCGAGCGCCTGCACGTCGTCGGCCAGAAGCCGCGCGTCGCGCTCGGGGTCGCCGAGGTTCGTGCCCATCCCCCAGCCGCGCGCGTCGTGGCCGAGGTGGCGCAGGTAGGTCCGCAGCGGCAGCCCGGAGACCTCCGGCGCCCGCCAGCCGGGGATGTCGACGACCGGGCCGCCGTCACCACGCGGGGCCCGCGCCAGACGCGGCGAGGAGGCCAGCAGGCGGACGACCTCACGCGCGGCGGTCGCCTCGGCGAGCAGCGTGCCCCGGCCCGGGGCACCGCCGGGCGCCGGGACGGCGCCCACGTCACCCAGGGGCCGCGTGGCGGACCGCAGCCCGGTGGCGGTCAGGGCACGGCGCACGATGGTCGGGGGCGTCGACATGGGCGGTGGGCGGCACCGAGCCGCCCCGGGCCGCCCGCCCACGGTACCGCCGGCGCGCGCGGACTCAGACCGGCGAGCCCGGCCCGAGCGGGATGCCGAGCAGGTACCACGCCATGAAGAGCGCCGTCCACAGGACGGTGAGGATCAGGACGTAGGGCACCATCAGCGCGACGACCGTCCCGATGCCCGAGGATTTGTCGTACCGCTTGACGAAGACGATGATGAGCGGGAAGTAGACCATCAGCGGCGTGATGACGTTCGTCGGCGAGTCGGCGACGCGGTAGGCGGCCAGGACGGTCTGCGGCTCGACCCCGAGGCGGACGAGCAGCGGGATGAAGATCGGCGCGAGGATCGCCCACTTGGCGATGACGCTCGGGATGATGAGGTTGACCGCCATCGCCACGAACATGAAGAACAGCAGCAGGATGGCGCTGCCGAAGCCCGCGTCCTCGAGCAGGTCGCCGAGGGAGACGGCGGCGACCGTCGCCATGTTCGAGAAGTCGAAGTACGCGATGAACTGCGCGATGAGCAGGAAGAGGAAGAGCAGGCCGGCCAGGCCCGCCCACGCCTTCGTCACGTGCGCGATCGCCTCGTCCGCGTCCTTGATCGTGCCCGCGACATGGCCGTAGGCCAGGCCGCCCGCCAGGAAGATGAGCGAGATGATGACGATCAGGCTGTCCATGAACGGCGAGTCGCCGATGATGTCGCCGGTCTGCGCGTTGCGCAGCGGCGCGCCCGGGATGACGGTGAGCAGCGTGACCGCGACGACGACGCCCAGGACGGCCAGGCCGGCGGCGCGCAGGCCGCGGGCCTCGACGTCCTCCTCGACCTTCGGGCTCTCGTCCACGTACGTCTCGTCCGCCGTCGCCGGGTCGTAGGCGCCGAGCCGGGGCTCGATGATCTTCGTCGTGACGAGCGTGATGACGACGGTGAGGAAGAGCACCGACACCGCGCCGAAGTAGAGGTTCGCCGTCAGGTCGATGTTCACGCTGGGGTCGACGAGCTGCGCCGCCTCGTTCGTGATGCCGGTGATGACGCCGTCGGCGGGTGTGATGAGGAAGTTCACGCCGAAGGCGGCGCTCACGCCGGCGAAGGCCGCCGCGATCCCGGCGATGGGATTGCGGCCGACGCTCGCGAACGCCGCCGCCCCGAGCGGGATGAGGACGAGGTACCCGGCGTCGGAGGCGACGCTGGAGATGATCCCGGCGAAGACGATGATGTAGACGAGCGACGCCGGTGACGAGATCGCGACGAGCTTGCGGATGAGGGCGCCGATGAGGCCGGAGGACTCCGCCAGCCCGACGCCGATCATCGCCACGAGGATCACGCCGACGGCGGTGAAGCCGAGGAAGTTCGAGACGAACGACGTGAAGAGGAAGGCGATCCCGTCGCCGGTGAGCAGGCCGCGGACCTTCGAGGTCTCCTTGACGACCTGGTACTCCTCGGAGGCCTGGGGCGTGGCGGGGCGGGACTCCGACGGCTCGATCGAGCCGCCGTCGTAGCGCTGCTCGACCTGCGCGGCCGGCGGCTTGACGACCTCCGAGGTGACGGAGACGTCGGCCCAGGAGAGGATCTGCGAGAGGACGATGACGACCGCGCAGAGCCCGAGGAAGAGGATCGCCGGGTTGGGGACCTTGTTGCCGACGCTCTCCACGCCGTCGAGCAGGCGCTCGGACAGCGGCTTCTTCCCGCCCGCCGGCAGCGGGGCGGCCG
>CAZRLR010000609.1:0-2241 GCA_964600395.1 uncultured Conexibacter sp. | reverse complement strand
GCGCCCGTCCGCTCCTCGACGATGTCCGACAGCGTCCGCCCGGCGAAGTCGTCGCGGCGGTTGAGCTGCGTGAACAGGCCGGGGGAGACGCGCGGGCCGAGGACGACCCGGCCTGCGGCCGGCGGCGTGGTGCCGCCGAGCAGCGCCATGACGTGCGTCTTGCCCGAGCCGTTGGGGCCGATGAGCCCGACGCGCTCACCGAAGTGCACCTCGTCGCTGAACGGCCTGACGAGGCCGTCGATGGCGACGCGGTCCAGCGTGACGACCTTGCGGGCGGAGTCCGCGCCCTGCAGGCGCACGGTGATCGTCTTGTCGGTGATCGGCGCCGGCGGCGGGCCGGCGTCGACGAAGCGCCTGTGCCGCGTCTCGAAGGCGTTGGCGCGCTTGGCGAGGTCCGGCGAGTAGCGGGCGCGCTCCTTGAAGACGCGGACGAGCTCGCGCAGGCGCCGCTCCTCCTCGTTCCACTGCGCCAGGCGGTCGCCGAGCTTCTTCTGGCGGTCGGCCCGCGCCTGCGCGTAGGTCGCGTAGGAGCCGTCGTGCACCCAGGCGCCGTTGCCCTCCAGGGTGACGATCGCGTCCGTGCAGGCGGCCAGCAGCTCGCGGTCGTGGCTGATGAGCAGGACGGTCTTGCGGGTCCTGCGGATCTGCTCCTCGAGCCAGCGCTTGGCGGGGATGTCGAGGAAGTTGTCGGGCTCGTCGAGCAGGAGGATCGGCGCGTCCGAGCCGAAGAGCAGTTCGAGCACGAGGCGCTTGCGCTCGCCGCCCGACAGGGTCACGGACGGGCGGTCCCCGACCTCGGTCAGGCCTGCGCCGGCGATACGGCGGCAGACGGCGTCCCACTGGCCCTCCAACTCGTAGCCGCCGAGGTCCGACCACTCGCCGATGGCGGTGCCGAGGCGCAGGCCGGCCTCTTCGTCGCCGGCGGCCAGCTCGCGCTCGGCCCGCAGCAGCGCGGTCCCGGCCGCGTGCAGGCGCGGCGGGGCGCCCATGAGCAGCAGCTCGCGGACGGTGCCGTCGCCCGTCCCGACGTCCTGGCGCATCCACAGCGCGCGCCCGCCGAGGGACGCGTCGCCGTCCTCCGCCTGCAGGTCGCCGGCGAGGATCCGCAGCAGCGTCGACTTGCCGACGCCGTTGACGCCGATGAGCCCCGCGTGGCGGCCGGCCGGCAGCTTGAAGGTCACGTTCTCGAAGAGCGTGTCGCCGCCGGGGTGCGCGTAGGCGAGGTCGGTCGTGTGGACGTGGGCCATGGTCAGGAAGACGAAAGGCCCCGGATGCCGGGGCCTTTCGCGAGCAGTGCGGATGAGAGGACTCGAACCTCCACGGGGTTGCCCCCACAGGCACCTGAAGCCTGCGTGTCTACCAATTCCACCACATCCGCGGGGGCCGGAAATGTAGCGGACCGGGCCCGTCCCACGCGTCCCGGCCGTCCGGGTGCCCACGCGCCTTCAGTCCGGCAGGGCGACCGCGCGCGTCCGCATCGCCTCCACGACCCGCGGGTGCAGCGACAGCAGCGCCCCGACGTCCTCCACCGAGTCGAAGCAGCCCAGCTCGTCGCGGAGCGTGACGAGCTCGGCGGCGACCGCCGCGCTGACGCCGGGCAGCCGCGCGATCGTCTCCGCGGGCGCGTGGTTGAGGTCCACGAGATGGCCGTGGCGGCTGCCGGGGAGGTCGGGCCGGCCGACGCCGAGGGCCGCGGCACGCGCCGGGTCCTCGGTCGCGAGCGCGAGCATCGCCCGCCGCTCGCGGTCGGTGCGCTCGGCCAGCACGATCCGGTCGTCGTAGTCGGCGTGCACCGCCATGTGCCGCTCGTAGGGCCGCTTGAGCGCGAACGAGGTGGCGCCGTGCAGGAGCCACGAGACGATGAGCAGCAGGCCGCCGTAGTGGTTCTCCTCCTCGATGGTCGCGACCGTGAACGCGACGAGGGCGACGAGGACGAGCGCGATGCCCGCGGCGATCCACCGCGGGTTGCGGGCGCGGTAGCCGGCGACGAGCGGGACCCAGGAGCCGAAACCGATCGGCAGGGCGACGCCGAGCCACATCCAACGTGAGGAGCTGTCGGGGGTCGCCGGCGGAGCTCCCGGGGTGACCTCGGTTCCCTGACCCGGCATCAGCGGGACGGTACCGGGGCGGGCCGGCGGACCGGGCGGTGGCGCCCGCGCGCCGGACGGCACGTCCAAAACGTCCTTGCTACTCTCCCTGACCGCGCCGCTATCGTGTCGGGGACTAGGCCGCCGCCCCCCC
>CAZRLR010000608.1:0-2248 GCA_964600395.1 uncultured Conexibacter sp. | reverse complement strand
CGGCGTCATCGCCGCCCTGGCGCTCGAGGATCGCGTCGACGAGGTCGGCCTTGCGCAGACGGCGGAAGCCGTCGAGGCCGATCTCGCCGGCGATCGTGTGCAGGTCGGCGAGCGGGCTGCCCTCGAGGGCGGCGCGGGTGAAAACGGACATCGTGGTTCTTCTCCTGGTGCGTCGTCGGTGAGCCCCCGGCCGCGTTGAGGTCCGCGGCCGGCGACGGGTCCGGCGAACCTTAGCCGACGCTCTGTCAGGACGCCGAACCGCGTTCAGAATGAGAGCGGCCCGGCGAGGCGGCCGGATCGTGGATGCCAGCCGGCGACCGGTGACACAGCCGATACTGGTTGTATCGGTCGTGTCGCCGGGGGGCGGCTGGCGCCGCGAGACGCGTCCTCGGCGCGGCGCTCTTTCTGAATGCGGTTCTAAGGGCCGGGCGCCGCCCGGATCCACTTCAGGCGGTCGTCGTCCGCGTCGAACTCGGGCATCTCCTCGTCGCCGTCGAGCACGCGCTTGACCGCGAGGAAGTGCGCGGCGGCCTTCACGTCGTGCACGCGCAGGATGCTCGCACCGTGGTCGGCGCTCCAGCCGACGGCGGCCAGCGTCCCCGGACCGCGCTCGGCGGGCGGCGACGCGGTGACGGCCCCGACGAAGTACTTGCGCGAGACCGCGTGCAGCACGGGGTGCCCGAGCGCCGTGACCGTGTCGATCGCGCGCAGCGACTGCACGGTCTCGGCCGGCGTCTTGGCGAAGTCCGGGCCCGGATCGAGGATGAGCTGGTCGTCCCCCACCCCCGCCGCGCGGGCGACCTCGCGCCGCTCGCGCAGGAACGCGACGACGTCCTCCACCACGCCGCCGGCGTAGTCGTGGAAGTGGCGCTGCTTGGGGACCGCCCGGGTGTGCATGAGGACGAGCGCCGCGCCCGTGTCGGCGCAGATGTGCGCCAGGCGCTCGTCGCGCAGCCCGCTGACGTCGTTGAGGATCGCGGCGCCGGCGGCGATCGCGGCCTGGGCGACGGCGGGCTTCCACGTGTCGACCGAGACGGTGACGCCCTCGGCGACGAGGCGCTCGACGAGCGGGACGACGCGGTCGATCTCGACCTGCTCGGCCGTCACGTCGGTGTACGTGACGCCCGACTCGCCGCCGACGTCGATGATGCTCGCGCCGTCGGCGACGAGCCCCAGCGCGTGCTCCACCTGCTGGTCCAGGGCCGTGAGCCGGACGCTGTCGGAGAACGAGTCCGGGTTCGCGTTGACGATGCCCATCAGCGCCGGGCGCCCCGGCGTCAGCTCGAGGGTGCCACCCGGGATGCGGACGGCGTGGACGGACGGGACGGGCGGCTCGGCGGTCACGGTCACGTCACCCTACGACGCGCGCGGCCGCCGGGTTCACGCGGGCGCGCGTCCCCCGCGGGCAGCCGTCGCGGGCGCGAGCGCCTCGCCGAGGACCGCGGGCGCGGCCGGGGGCGCCGAGCGCCGGCAGACCCGGGTGGTGCACGGCCGGCACTTGGGGTCCGACGGGTTCTGGTCGCAGTACGTCGCGCCGCTGCCGGGGTCGGTCGTCACCGTCGGACCGGGGTCGGTCGTCGGGGTCGGCGGCGGGTCCGGGGTCGTCGTCGGCGGCGGCGAGGTCGGGCTGGCCGGCGACGGCGCCGGGGTCCCGGTGCCGGTGATCGCGGTCCCGCTCGTGCCGGTGGGCTTGCGGACGGGCGGCTTGCGCGGCGGGGTGCGGCCGCTCGAGGAGGGCTTGGCGGGGGCGGCCGGGACGACGACGGGCTGGCGCACGGTGATCGGGACGTTGCCCGCGGCGGCGCCGGCGCCGGTGGTGGGCGGGACGGTGACGACGACGGTCTTCGGCGTCTTGCGAGCGGCCCGCTTCTTGGCCGGCTTCTTCGTCGTCTTGGCGACCGGGGTGGCCGGCGGGCTCGGGGCCGGCGGCGCGGTGACCGCCGTCGTGACGGTCGGCGTGGCGGGCGGCAGCAGTTGGGCGGCGATCGTGCCGGTGTCCAGCGTCGCGGGCACCTCGTCGCGCCCGAGCAGCAGCAGCGCCAGCAGGATCGCCAGCAGCGTCGTGCCGGTGAACGCCGCGGCGCGGCGGCGGCGACGGTGGTGCGTGGCCGGGTCGTCCTTCACCGCCGTGCGCGACGAGGCGGCCGCGGCCGCCGTCGTCCCGCCGGCCGCCATGCCGGCCAGGCCCGCGGTGGCGCCCGCAGCCGCGGTGGCGCCGGTCGTCCCGGCACCCCCCGCACCCGCGGCG
>CAZRLR010000607.1:0-2250 GCA_964600395.1 uncultured Conexibacter sp. | reverse complement strand
GCCGCACCGTCGCCTCGGCCCGCAGCCGCACCGGCGAGCCGGGCGCGCCCACGAGTCGGGCCGTCGCCTCGGCGTCGCGCTGGATGCCGTCCAGCTCGGCGTCGGTCACAGCCACGACGCCACCTCGTAGGCCACGAGGGAGACCAGGACGGCCGCAACGAGGAGGCTCACAGCCGCACCCCGCGCCGCCGGGCGACGATCTCCATCTCGGCGCGCCCCGTCAGCGCGTACTTGACCGGCGCGCAGGTGGGAGCTTTTTTTTCCGTGTCCTTCTGCGGCGTCGTCGGCTTCGTCTCGGTCATCTCGTCGGCTCCTGTTCAGGCGTGTGGAAAAGTTGCGACCTGCACACGCGCTCACGCGGCACGCATGCGCAGCCGTTGCGCCGAGGGCGCTCAGCCCCCAGGCTGAGAGGTCATGCGCGCACGGCCCCACCGCTCCACGACTCGACGCGAGCGCGCATCTCGTCACGGGGGCGCGTGCCGCGGCACCAGTAGTGGACGTGGCTCTTGCTCACGCCGAGGGCGAGCGCGGCGGCCGTCTGCGTGATGCCCGCCTCGTCGAGGTAGGCGCGGAAGGCTGAGGACCACGCCCGCGCCTGCGGGCTGTCGTGCGTCGTCGGGCGACCCCTTCGGGCCGCCGCGGAGGGGTGTGCCATGGCGATCCAACTGAATTGTTTTGGACTAGCCGTCAAGCGGAAAGTGCCGGCCAGGTCGAGTAGTTCTGAACTATTCAGGGCCTATGATGGCGTGGATCGGGATCTGTCGGAGTACGCTCGCGATCCCGCGCTACGCTGATCGCACCGTGGCCGAGTGAATCCAGATGCTGCTACTCGAGGTCGCGCACGACAAGGCCGGCGCGCCGGTGCCGCCGCCGCTGCCTCCAGCGAACGAGACGGCCACCCGCCGCGCGCGCCGCGCATAGCCCAATAGTTCAGGCCAATTGCACGGGCCTCGTCGTTTTTCTCTTGCGCCTTAGTTCAATCCAACTCATCTTGCCCTCCGTCGAGGAGGTGCGGGATGTACGAGGTTCGCTGCGACACGGCCCTTCGGGGCCGCCATGTGGGGCCGATGGTGCTGGGCTACCAGGACGGCCCGCGAGTCGTCCGCCACCATGTGCCCGAGGGGCACGTCGTGGACATCATCCCCGGCGCGGGCGGCTACGCCTACCGCACCGGCGGATCGTATGACCTAGCCCGGGTGTACGAGCCTGGGGAGGTGCTCCCGTGAGCGCTGGCATCTTCGTCAGCGTCGCCATGGGCGCGACGAAGGGCGTGGTCGTGAGGATGGGCGTGGAGGCCGCGAGCCTCACGCCCGTGGAGGCGAGGGCCCTCGCCGCCGAGCTGCTCAAGGCGGCCCGGCTGGCGCGCCCGCTGCACAAGGTAGCGTACGACCGCGAGGGCACGCCGGGCGTCGCCTGCCAGGCCTGCGCCTCGGCGTGGCCCGAGGGCGAGCCCGAGGCGCACGCGCCGGGCTGCGAGGTGGCCTCGTGAGCGCGCACGAGCGCTGCGGCCTCTCCTGCCCCGTGTGCTGGCCCGGGCTGCCCCACGAGCTCGCCGTCCGCTGGATGCGCACCGTGATGCAGGCCGCCGAGGGTGCCACGCTGGAGGCCCGCGCGCGCGCCGTCGTGGCGCTCTACCCGCGCGAGGTGTGCTCGGCGCTCGACGACCTCGACGGCCCCATCGCGGACCCGGCCGTCCGCGCTCTCTCGGCGGTGGCGCCGTGGTGAGGCGCTGGGACCCCGAGGCTGGGGCGTGGTGGGTGGAGGAGACCGAGCCCTGCGACGCCTGCCACGGGCGCGGGTGCCACGTCGACCGCTGGGGCGCGACGGACTGCGACGACTGCGACGGGCGCGGCTTCGGCCACGTCGAGCGCTACGACTACAGCGCGCCGCCGCCGAGCGACGAGGAGCACGCCGCCGCGGCGGCCGTCGTCCTCGACGAGCTCGCGGCCTGGCTCCGCGTGGAGACGAGCCCCGAGAAGCGGCGCCAGATCCGCGAGCGCATGCGCGCCCTCAAGCTCTCGCTGAGGGAGGTTGCGTGATGGAGCGCCCGATCCTGTTCTCCGGCGAGATGGTCCGCGCCATCCTCGACGGCCGCAAGACGCAGACGCGGCGGGTGGTTCAGGCCGACAGGTACAGCCCGTGGATCCCGCGCATGGAGGACGCGCACGCGGATCCAGGGTTCGGCGACGGAGGCTATCTGCACGTCCCGTACACGACCGACGGCGATCGGGTCACCCGCCGTGTGCGGTG
>CAZRLR010000606.1:0-2252 GCA_964600395.1 uncultured Conexibacter sp. | reverse complement strand
CACTTCACTGGCAACACCTGGCGCACCGACTGTAACTATGTCTGGTGCTACTGGAGCTAACTACTCTTACTACTACCGTATCACTGCTAACAACGAGGTAGGTGAATCTATTGCCTCAACAACCGGTACAGATGTCTGTTCAAAGACACGTGACTCCTGGGTAGAGAACACTGACTATATGACAATCACTTGGAGTGCTGTTGCTAACGCTACAAGCTACACAATTTATGTAGGGAATGAAGCAACCAACTGTCAGGAACTGTACACCGTATCTGGTAACGCTACAACTTCATTTGTAGATTATGGAACTATCGCTCCTAACACCTTCAAACTCGCACCAGAGGGCAACTCTACTGAGGGTGCTGTGTTCACTCACATGTACGTGGATGCACGTAACTCGCAACTGTTTGGTATAACCAACGACAACAAGCTCTACTATTCAGCCGCAGGTACAGGCAACTTTTCACCATATAACGGTGGTGGTTGGGTAGCTATAGATGAGAACGGTGACACTGAGCTCAATTACGTAACTGGATTTAGAAACGGTAAGGGTGATCCTGTTATCACTGTATCCGCTAGGGGTGCTGCCGGTAAGGGTAAACTTTATCACGTAACTTTTGACTCTATTACTATTGGCGATCAGATCATTATTTACCCGAACGTCACAGAGGCTAACGGTCAATCTGGTACATACGCTCCACGTGCAACGGTCAAAATAGGTGACTCAATCGCTTATCCAACTGGTGTAGACTTTAAGAGTACCGGAACATCACAGAATATTGTAAACATTCTTACTACCAACACTATCTCACAGGTGCTAGAACCAGATCTTGAGCGTATTACTCTTGGCTCTCTACATAAAGCTGTGGGTGTTGAATATAGAGACCGAGTTTACTTTGCTCTACCTGTAGGTAGTACAGAGAACAATCAGATCTGGTATATGGATATATCTCGTAAGAACCTCTGGGTGCTTAAATGGCCTATCGCCGCTAAGGATATGTGGCTCTATGAAGATAATGACGGTAAAACTCACTTCTGTGTGTTGGTCAACAACAAAGTCCTAGAGTTTACCAGAGCCGGCTCAGTACCACATCAAGATGATGACGTAGCCTGGACTTCACGTATAGCTTTTGAGTCTATGGTCTGGGATGAAGACGGAATTATCATGGCCAAGATTCGTAGACAGTATTACAAGTTTCTATTTCCAAAGGGAACAATTGCCACCAACACTACAGGGCTTACTCGTAGTGGTGCTTCGTCATCTACTGGTTCAGACACATTCACTACTACTACCACATTAACCGGCATTGGTGTCTGGTTGTATTCAGATGCTCATCAGTACGGTGAAGATCCTGGTGTGGTGAATACCTACGGTAAGTCGATTGCAATCCTAGAGGTTCGACCAAAGGGGCTACTGGCTCAACTTGACTATGAGGTTACAAGCTCTACTAAGGGTACGGACTTCATTCTTAGCTCTGTAAACACGAGGGGTTATGCCATGGATGAATTAGTAATGAAGAGTGCCTCATGAAAATTATAGAGCTAACCAAGGGTATGGTGGCTAAAGTATCTGACTCAGACTACGAGCTTGTTTCTGATTATAAGTGGTACGCACACAAGGGTACGTCAGGACACTATTACGCAGCCAATATGACAAACAAAGTAGACGGTAAACGGCAAAGAATATTCATGCACAGACTTATCAACAATACCCCAGAAGGTTTTGAAACCGATCATGCGAACGGTGATTCGCTGGACAATAGAAGGAATAACCTGAGAACCGTTACCAAGAGCCAAAACCAACACAACACAGTATTAAGAAAAGACAACACATCTGGGTTTAAGGGCGTTGGGTGGCACAAGGCTTCGGGTAAATGGCGGACACGTATCAATAAAGATGGTGTCACGGTTTTTAGTGGATTTTTTCATTCAAAGCTGGAAGCAGCCGAAGCATACAACAAACAGGCTCTTGAGCTTTTTGGTGAGTATGCAAGATTAAACATAATAGGAAAGAGAGGATAGCAACATGGCCGCTTCAAATCTGGACAAACTAATGGAAGTAGGGATTGCAACAGCAACCACGCTAGATGCAAACTATACAATCAACGATACATCAATAACGGTAGCCTCAACATCAGGCTGGCCTACAGCCACCGGCGTAGCATTTGCTATTGATGTTGTAGACAGCGCAGGGGTGCAGGTACCAGGAACATACAACGAATATGTAGGTGTAGTATCATCAGCCACATCTA
>CAZRLR010000605.1:0-2253 GCA_964600395.1 uncultured Conexibacter sp. | reverse complement strand
CGGCGCAGGAGGGCGCGGACACGATCGTCTGGCTCGTGGCGGCCGCCGAGCCGGCGCGGTCGACGGGCCGCCTGTGGCACGACCGCGCCGTCCGCGCCGAGCACCGCCTGCGACGCACCCGCGGTGGACCGGACGACGGCGCGCGGCTCATGGCCGCCTGCGACGCGCTGATCGCCGCGGCCTAGGACGACGACGGGCCCGCTGGTGCGGGCCCGCCGGGTCCTGCGATGCGAGGTGGGCCTAGGCCTTCTTGCGCCCGATCAGACGGCCGGTGGCCGTGACGACCTGACGGTTGCCCTGCGCGTCCGTGACCTGCACGGTGTAGGTCACGGCGACGCTCTTCAGGCGGGCCATGAGGTCGAACTTGTCCGGCGACAGGTACGCGAAGGCGAAGCCCTGACGGCCCTGGACGATCTGGTATTCGAACGTCGCGATCGTGACGCGACGCTTGGGCCGGGCGGGCCCCTGCGTCGCGGGGTTGATCTTGGCCAGCGTCCGGATCTTCACGGTGCCCGCGCAGGCGCGACCGGTCTTGGCGCTGCAGAAGATCGGCAGGCGGACCTGGCCCTTCAGCCGGCCGGTGGTGACGAGCGTCACGTTGGACGGCCGGATCTTCAGCAGCGACTTGTTCGAGCCGTTCTGGATGATGATCGTCTTGCCCGTCGAGGACCCGCTCACGCCGGCGGGGCCCGCCGGGCCGGCAGGGCCCGCGGGGCCGGCCGAGCCCTTGGGGCCGGCCGGTCCGGCCGGGCCTGCGGCGCCGTCCGCGCCGTTCGTCCCGTTCGCGCCGGCCGGGCCGGGGGCGCCGTCAGCGCCGTTGGTCCCGTTCGTGCCGTTGGTGCCGTTGGTGCCGTTCGTCCCGGGAGGGCCCTGGGGCCCGACCGAGTCCAGCGTCTTGAACGTCAGGTCCGGGGAGCCGGGCACGACCGTCCCGTCCGCGCCCTTGACGAAGAGGCGGAAGTGGTAGGTCGTCAGGGGCGCGAGCCCACCGATCGGCTCGGCGGCGACCGGGCCGTCCGCCGTCGCCGCGCGCTCGGCCGTCGTCTGCCCGTAGGCGTCGGTGGGGCCGTAGGCGAAGAACGTCGTCGCGGCCGGGCCGCCCGTCGTCACCGTCCCGTTGAGGGACGCGCCGGAGGCCGACACGTTCGTCGCGGCCTGCGTCGTCGCGGTCGGCGCGACGCTGCCGTCCTTCACCGACAGCTTGACGTTGTCGTACCGGGCGGTGTTCTTGCCGAGCAGCGCCTGCAGCGTCGGGGAGAACGAGGTCGCGATGACGAGGTGGTACGTGTGGCCGGCGACGAACGTCCCGGCGGGCACGTCGACCGAGCGCGTCCCGAAGTCCGGCGTGACCGACAGCGACTCGGGCCCGCCGAGGGACGTCGTGCCGGGCACCGTCTCGTCGACGAGGAGGACCTCGCTGGTGACGCCGGGCCCGACGTTGATGAGCGCGTCGTTGTCGAAGCGACGGTCGTACGTCAGCTTGCCGCCCGCCACCGCCGGGTAGCCGACGACCTTGAACGACGGTGAGCGCTGGGCCACGTCGCCCGTGGTGAGCACCGGGCCCAGGAGCCCGACCGCCGGCGTGAAGCTCTGGAAGAGCGAGCCGGCCGGCACGCCCTCCGTGGCGGAGGTGCCGGCGTCGACCTCGCAGAGGAGGTTCGGGATGATCCCCAGGAGCGTCTGGCACTGGCGCCCGGCGTCCTGCCAGCCCTGCCCGCCGCTCGTGAACGTGCTGCCCCCCGGAGTCGGGTAGGCGGTGTCGGCCATGGCCGCCGGCGCGGCCGCGACCCCCGTGACGACGCCAAGCGCGATGGCACCCGCGGTCCGTCTTGCGGTGCGATACATGTGAAGCCCCCTGTTTTGACGATGCGATGCGGACGCCAAAGCCCCTGCCCGGAACTCGTGCTTCCGTGCTTCCCCTGCGGAAACGCGCCAAACTGTAGCGGCCGCGACGGGCTCGTGCGACAGCTGCACGGCGACGGCCGGGTGCGTTCGCGTACCCTTCGCGCCTCATGACCGACGCCGCCCCGTCCCCGCAGAACACCCGCACCGCGAGCTACCTCGCCGAGCCCGACGAGGTCAACCGGGTCCTGCTGCTCTACTCGGGCGGTCTGGACACGAGCGTCATGCTCAAGTGGATCCAGGACGAGTACGACGCCGAGGTCGTCGCGCTCACGATCAACCTCGGTCAGCCGGGGGAGGACTACGACGTCGTCAAGGGCAAGGCGCTGCAGCTCGGCGCCGTCGCGGCGG
>CAZRLR010000604.1:0-2266 GCA_964600395.1 uncultured Conexibacter sp. | reverse complement strand
GGAGGCCAGGCCGGCCTCGTCCCACAGCGCCTCGTCCCCCAGGCGGCCCACGACGACGCGGCTGCCCGCGGCGTGGGCGGCGCGGACGGCGAGCGCGTCGGCCGTCGTGCAGACCACCCAAACGGGGACGCCGGCGCCCTCGAGCTCCTCCCGGACCCGGACCGCGACGCCGTCGTCGCCGGCGATGAGGACGGGGGGACCGAGCACCTGCGGCAGCCTACGGCCGCCGCGCCCGCGTCGCGAGAGCCATCCGGGCGGACGCCGGGCCGTCGCCGGTCGCCCCGCGGTCCAGCCCCGGACGCCGCCGTGTCCCGGCGCCGAGACCCGGATCGTCCTCCCCGGTCTGGGGCGATTCGGGTCTCGGCCCGAGCGGCGCCGACGGCGGCACCGGTCTCTGGCAGAGTCCGACGCGCGCCATGCCCCCCGCCCGTCGCCTCCCCCCCGAGCAGCGCCGCGAGCAGCTGCTGGACGTCCTGACCCAGATCGTCCTGGACGAGGGCTTCGGCGCGGTGAGCATCGACCGCGTCGCCCGCGACGCCGACATCGCCCGCACCGTCGTCTACTCGCAGTTCGGCAACCTGGAGGGGATGCTCAACGCGCTCGTGGACCGGGCCTCCACCCGCGCGGTCGGGCAGGTCTCGGCGGTCATCCCCGAGCTGCCGGTCACCCGCGACCCCGACGAGCTGCTCGTCGACGCGGTGCGCGCCTTCACGACGCTCGTGCGCGACCACCCCCGGCTCTGGCGCCTCGTGCTCTTCCCCGTCGAGGGCTCGCCCCCGATCGTCCGCGAGCGCATCGCCCAGGGCCGCGCGGCCGTCTTCGCGCTGCTCGAGCCGATCGTCGAGTGGGGCGTGCAGGCCCGCGGCGGCCCGGCGGACATGGACACCGAGCTGCTGGCGCGCGGTCTTCTGACGATGGGCGAGGACGCCGCCCGCCTCGTCGTCGCCGACCCCGAGAACTTCACCCCCGAGCGGATCGCCACCTTCACCGCCACGCTCCTGCGCGCCCTGGCGCGGCCACAACTTCACCAGCCGCCGTCGGCGGAGGCGTAGGGTCGGGCGATGACCTCGGACACCGCCGCCCACGAAGCCGTCATCGAACGGCTGTACGCGGCGCTCGGCGCGGGCGACGGCGCCGCCATGGGCGCCTGCTACACGCCGGACGCGACCTTCGAGGACCCCGCCTTCGGCCGCCTGGAGGACGGGCGCGGCCAGGCGATGTGGCGCATGCTCACCGCCCGTGGCGGCGACATCAAGATCACGCTCGTGGACCGCACGGCCTCGCCCGGGGGCCAGGCCACCGCCCACTGGCTCGCGGACTACACCTTCACCGACACCGGCCGGCAGGTCCACAACGACGTGCACGCGTCGTTCATCTTCCGCGACGGGCTGATCGCCGCCCACCGTGACCGCTTCGACCTGCGCGCGTGGGGCGCCCAGGCCCTCGGGCCGATCCCCGGCCTGCTGGGCTACACCCCGCTGCTCGGGCTCATCGTCCGGCGCCGCACGAGCGGGACGCTGGCGGCGTTCATGGCGGGGGAGCAGCTCGGCTCGGCCTGACGCGCCGAGCGCGGAAGAACGCGCGCAGCTGCTCGGCGCACTCGTCCTGCAGCACCCCACCGAGGACCTCCGGGCGGTGGTTGAGCTGCGGGACGTCGAGCAGGTCCAGGACGCTGCCGGCCGCGCCGGCCTTCGGGTCGGTCGTCCCGAAGACGACGCGCGGCACGCGGCTGAGGACGATCGCCCCGGCGCACATCGCGCACGGCTCGAGCGTCACGACGAGCGTCGCGTCCAGCACCCGCCACGAGCCGACGGCCGCCGCCGCCCGCCGCAGCGCGAGGATCTCGGCGTGCGCGGTGGGGTCCTGCGTCAGCTCGCGCTCGTTGTGCCCCGCGCCCAGGACGGTCCCGGCCGCGTCGACGACGACCGCCCCGACGGGCACGTCGTCGTGCGCGAGGGCCAGCTGCGCCTGCGCGAGCGCCAGACGCATCGCCGCCACGTCGGCGGGGTCCGGCTCGGGGGCGACACCAGGGGGCACGGCGGCATTGTCACCGACACCGCGCCGTTTGCCCCGCCGGCCGTGTTCATGGCCCTGCCACACTGGATCCGCGCCGCACCCCGCGCCGCCCCCAGCCCCTGGTCACGGACCTTGCCCGCCGCCCTCCCCGACCTCCCGCGCCGCCCCGCGGCCGCCTTGGCCGCGCTGGCCGCCGCCGTCCTCGCCCTGCCGGCGGGACCGGCCGCGGCCGCCCCGCCCCCGGCCTCCT
>CAZRLR010000603.1:0-2268 GCA_964600395.1 uncultured Conexibacter sp. | reverse complement strand
GGTCGACGAATCGCGCAAATTCGCCGCTATCGCCGAAGTCGAAGAGCGGCTGGGGGACGACGCCGAAGACGATCGTCGCGGCGGCGAAGACGACGGCGACCGCGGTGACCTCCCACGCCGGGCCCTCGTGGCCGGACGGCGAGGCCGGGGCGACCGCGACGGACGTCGCGTCGTCGGGCGAGCGGACGGCCCCGTCGGGCGAGCCGCCGGCCAGGGCGGGCAGCGCGGGGCCCGCGGGGGCGGCGGCCGACGCGGCGGCGGAGGCGGGCGTCCAGATCGCGGCGACGACCCTCAGGTAGTACCCGAGGGAGATCATCGAGCCCACGACGATGACGATGCCCAGCCACGTGTAATCGCCGTCGACGCTCGCGCGGATGAGCTGGAACTTGCCGATGAAGCCGGCGGTGGCGGGCACGCCGGCCAACGCGAGCATCGCGATCGTCAGCGGCCAGGCGAGCAGCGGGCGGGAGGTGCCGATGCCCGCGACGCTGGAGATGTCGTCGCCCAGCCCGGTCTCGCGCTCGCGGGCGATGATGACCCCGAAGGCCGCGAGGTTCATGAGCAGGTAGGCGGCGAGGTAGAAGACCGTCGCGCGGACGCCGAGCTGCGTGGAGACGACGACGCCGGCGAGCATGTACCCGGCCTGCGCGACCGAGGAGTAGGCGAGCATCCGCTTGAGCGAGGACTGCCCGAGCGCGCCGACGTTGCCGACGACGATCGTCACGGTCGCCAGGGCGGCGAGCGCGGGACCCCAGACGGACTGCGCGTCGATGAGGGCGACGTCGAAGAAGCGCAGGAAGACGCCGAACGCGGCGGCCTTCGTCGCGACGGCCATGAACGCGGTGATCGGCGTCGGCGCGCCCTCGTAGACGTCGGGCGTCCACTGGTGGAACGGCGCGATCGAGCACTTGAAGCACATGCCGACGACGACGAGCGCGATGCCGCCGAGCGCCAGCGTGTCGCTCGCCAGGCCCTTGGCGGTGAACGCGGCGGCGGTGCCGGCGTAGTCGGTCGTCCCCGTCGCGCCGTAGATGAGCGACAGCCCGTACAGGAGTGTCGCGGAGCCGACGGACCCGACGATGAGGTACTTCAGCCCGGACTCCAGCGACGATGCCCGCCGCATCTCCGTCGCACAGAGGACGTAGAGCGGGATCGACAGCAGCTCCAAGCCGAGGAACAGCGTGATCGTGTTCTGCGCCCAGACGAGGACGATCATGCCCGCGACGCTCGTCAGCAGCAGCGCGAAGAACTCGCCGTGCGCGGACTCGCGGGGGGCCAGCGCCCGCCAGGCCAGCAGCGTGGCGGCCAGGCCGGCGGCGACGAACAGGACGGTGAGCGACGTCGACAGGCCGTCCAGGCGCAGCGAGCGCGAGACGAGGTCCTTCTGCTCGTCCAGCTGCCAGATCGTCAGGCCGAGCGACGCCAGCAGCGAGACGGCGGTCAGGCCGGGGACGAGGTGGTGGCGGACGAAGCGCGGGCGCAGCAGGCCGGCCATGAGGACGACGACGATGCCGCCGAGGATCGCCACGAGCGGCGAGAGGCCGGCCCAGTCGATCTTGGGCCCCTTGACGGAGCCGGTGGTGGCGGCGAGCTGCAGGACGGCCGAGGTCATGGGGTGGTGCCTCCGGTCGCGGGGGCGGGAGCGGCCGACGGGACGGGGGCGCCGGCGGCCGGGACCGCCGCGGGGACGGCCGGCGCGGCGGCGGCCTGCGGGGCCGGGTTCGTGATCTGGCGGGCGGCGGCGACCGAGCCCTTGACGGTCTGCTCGCCCTTCTCCAGCGGCAGCTGCGGGTAGACCGCCAGGCCGAGGATGCAGGCGACGAGCGGCACGAGGACGAGCCCGTCGCGCAGGTTGATGTCGCTGGAGACGACGTCCTGCCCGACGCGGTTGTGCATCGCCCGGATGAAGAGGCGCAGCGTGTAGACGGCGGCCAGCGCGACGCCGGTGAAGGCGATGATCGCGAAGACGATCTTGCTGTTGAAGAGGCCGAGCAGGATGAGGAACTCGCCGACGAAGTTGCCCGAGCCGGGGATCGCGAGGTTCGCCATCGCGACGACGAGGAAGAGCACCGTCAGGACGGGGGCGCGGAAGGCGACGCCGCCCATGTCCCGCAGGTCCTCCGAGCCACCGCAACGCGCGGCGACCATCGCGGCGATGAAGAACGCGGGGGCCACCACGATGCCGTGGTTGACCGACTGCAGGATCGCGCCCTGGGCGCCCTGCTCGGACAGGGAGAAGATGCCGAGCGTGATGAAGCCGAGCTGCGC
>CAZRLR010000602.1:0-2270 GCA_964600395.1 uncultured Conexibacter sp. | reverse complement strand
CATGGCGGGTCGCAGCTCTTGTAGGTGGGCCCACCGCGCAGCGAGGACAGCGCCTTTGGTGCCACGGTGCCGCCGGTGACGCCAGCGCCAAGCGAGAGGGCCACCAACACAGCCAGAGGGCCGACCGTGGGCGGGCGGCTGATTGGGTAGCGCTCGATCTCATCGCGCGCAGATTCTGGCGCTTCGGCGAGTTGTCGGAGCCGCGCTTGTTCGGCGGCCAGCTGCGCTTCGTACCGCCGGGAAGTCTCGCGCTCGCGCAGGTAGCCACCCAGCAGGGCAATCAGCGAGCCAACGGCGCCGCCGATGATCGGGCTCAAAAAGTCCAGCCAGGTCACTGCGGCACCTCGTACTTGCGGGACTGCAGCCACTGCCGCGCGCGCTGGCCAATCAGGTCTCGCTGCGGGTCGACAGGCGCTGCGAACTCGCCAGACTGCGGACGCGATCCGGGCATCGTGGCAGCGATCTTGCGGACAACGCAAACGCCGAGTCCGCCCAGTTCGGACACGAGTTCCGATACTGCGCCGTCCCACGCATCAGGGGCGCCGGACAACGCCTTGACGCCGCGATCCAGGTTGGCGGCAACCAGCGACTTGACCGCAGGCGCTGCGCAGTCGGTCAGGATGGGCCGAAGTGTCGCGCAGCCAGCAAGAGGAAGAAGGAGCAGAAGTATCTTGATCACGGAATCACCTCACGCGGGCCGCCGCCACCATCGGCAACCAGCAAATAGAGAGACCAGTTTGCGGCTTCGGGCGAAGACAGCAGATCCGCGCGCTCGTATCGGGGGGCAGTTTTGTCGCAGTCAAGCACCGACGAGAACCAATAGCTCAGGCTGACCGTATCCAGCCACGGACGCGGGCGCACATCCGGGCTTGCGTCGTAAACACGCCAAGCCGCGCGACCCAAGTTCGACAACGCAGCCGGCATCAGCACGGACAGGTAGCGCACCTGCCTGCCATCGGCGAACACGCCATGATGGGCGCTGTTTCCTTGGCACAGGACAGCAGGCCGATCTGCGGGGATGCAGCGATGGCCGCCGTCCGCCTCCCAAACGGGCACGCACTGACCCTCAATACAGTCGCTCGCCTCTGGGCAGCCCGGTGCGCACGCTGGCATCGGCGCAGGGCGCTGGCAGTATGGCACCGGATCTGGCCACTCCGCCGCCGGACGCTCAGGCTGCCTCTGCGCCGGACGCGACACGCCGGGCATGGGGCCACAGGCTAGGCACAGCAGCAGGAACAGCACGGACGCCCGCATTATGATGCCAACTTGACGTACGACAACGACGTGCGTCCGTCGGTGTCGCTGCTGATATCCGATGTGGTCCAGGACGTGGCCTGCTGCCGTGCGGCATCTAGGCGAATGGTTGACGCAGTGCCCACGGTGATCACTTTTGTCAGCGTCGCCGTGTTGATTGCGTATGTGCCGGCGGCTGGCGAAAACGCAACGAACAACTCACTCTCGCTGACCGCTGCGCCCGCGGTGACGTCGTACAAGCGCGCCGTGGCATACGGAGCCCCGACGGTTGACAGCAGCGTGGCTTTGACCTGTGCTGTGATCAAATAAGTGCCAGCGCTTGGCAGCGACACGGACAGCCCGGTGTCTTGATACGTGCCCGTGCTGGTCAGCGGAAAGGCCGCGCCAAGCACAGCGGACCCACTCGACGCCGTGGGCAGGGCTGCCCAACTCGGCGCGGTGCCTGTGCTGGTGTAGACCGTGTTGGCTGCACCGATGTTGAGCTTGCTTAGCGTCGTAGCGCCAGTCGCGTACAGCGTCTGCCCGGCGGTGTATGTCGACTGCCCTGTGCCGCCGTTGGCAGCGCCCAGCACAAAAGCCGGAGCAAGCGATGCGGTGGTGAGGTTGGTGATCGTGTTGAGATCGGCAGGAATTGTGATGCCACTCAGCGTGTTCGACCACACCGGAGCAAATCCAGGTGCCGCGGACTGCAGCAAGTTGCCGGACGTGCCGATCCCTGTCCATGCGCCGCCGGTTCCGTCGTCGTACAGTAGACGACCCAACGTGCCGCCGGTGATTTTAGCCGCTGGCACCGTCGCTGCGGTGATGTTTGCGCCCGACATCACCGGGGGAAGGCTAAACGTCTTTGCCCCTGTGATTGTCTGCGTGCCACCAATCGTGACCAGCGATCCGCCATCAACCAGCGACAGGAATGGCGGGTGGAAGTGGCTGTATCGAGCTGTTCCCTCATAGTAAAACGTAACCGTGCGATTACTCGCGCTGCTGTTTGTCGCGGCGACTTTGACCACTAGCCGATC
>CAZRLR010000601.1:0-2275 GCA_964600395.1 uncultured Conexibacter sp. | reverse complement strand
GGCGCCTTCGGCGAGCAGCGCGTCGATCTCGGCGTGCGCGCGGCGCGCGTAAGCCCCGGCGCTGAAGGTCTGATCGACCGGGACGAACGCGACGAGCCGGTGCTCCAGGCGCGCGCGGTCGGCGGCGTCGGCGGCGCCCGTCAGGGTCTGCAGGCCCGCGTAGACCTGCAGCGCGTCGGCGGACACGGCGACCGGCCGCTCCCCCCGGGCGCGCAGGCGGTCGGCCAGCGCGTGGGCGACGGCCGTCTTGCCCACGCCGGTCGGGCCGAAGATCGCCAGGACGGGCGGCTGCATCGTCCGTGGAGTATCGCGAGGCCGGTCCGCGGGGGCCCGGGGGGCGGCCCGTTCGTATGATCCGGCGCATGAACGTCTCCGGTCGGACCGTCCTGCTCACCGGCGCCACCGGGGGGATCGGGCACGCCATCGCCCGGCGCCTGCACGGCGCCGGCGCCACGCTCGTCCTCACGGGACGGCGGACCGACGTCCTGGAGCCGCTGGCCGCCGAGCTGAACGCGACCGCCGTGGCGTGCGACCTGCAGGACCCCGCGGCCGTCGCCGCGCTCGTCGCCGCGCACCCGGACGTCGACGTCGTCGTCGCCAACGCCGCGCTGCCGGCCTCCGGCAGGATCCTGGAGTTCACGCCCGAGCAGGTCGACAAGGCGCTGCAGGTCAACCTCCGCGCCCCGATCGCGATGGCCCACGCCTACGCGGCGACGATGAGCACCCGCGGCAGCGGCCACCTCGTCTTCATCTCCTCCTTGGCGGGCAAGACGGCGACGCCCGGCAGCTCGATCTACAGCGCCTCGAAGTTCGGCCTCCGCGGCTTCGCGCAGGGCCTGCGCGGCGACCTGGCACCGAGCGGCGTCGGGGTCTCCACCGTCTTCCCGGGCTTCATCCGCGACGCCGGCATGTTCGCCGACAGCGGCACGCAGCTGCCCAAGGGCGTCGGGACGTCGACCCCCGAGCAGGTCGCCGACGCCGTCCTGAAGGCGATCGAGCAGGACAAGGGCGAGATCGACGTCGCCCCGGTCAGCATGCGCCTCGGCGCTGCCTTCGCGCAGCTCGCCCCGGGCCTCAGCGCCAAGGCCTCCGGCCGCCTGGGCGCGGACGAGATCGCGACGCAGCTCGCCGCCGGGCAGGCCGACAAGCGCTGAGGTGCGGGCCCGCCTGACCACGCTCCTGCTCGTCCTCGGTGCCTTGGCCACCGGCGGCGCCACCGTGGCGATGGCGGTGCACCGGCTGGCGGACGACCCCGGCGCGGCCGGGGCGCCGGCGCGCGTGGCCAAGGCGCCGACGGTCCCGCTCGCCGCGGTCGACGGGCCGCTGACCGCCGAGCAGGAGGCCGCGGCCCTGGCCCGGCTGGCGTCGATCGCCCGACCCGTCTTCTGTGGCGGCGGCCGCAAGGCGTTCGTCGCGCTCACCTTCGACGGCGGCCCCATCCCCGGGACCCACGACATCGTGCGGCGTCTGCAGGACCGCAAGGCGCGCGCGACGTTCTTCGTCGCCCCCGGGCAGGCCGTGGGCCGTCCGGACCTGCTGCGCGAGCAGCTCGAGCACGGGAGCGTCGGGGTGCAGACGCGGGCGGCCGCGCAGATCGCGGCGCTGCACCGCGCCGCGGTGGGCGCGACCGGCGGTCCGGTGCCGCTCGGGCGCGCGTTCGCCGGCGGAACGCCGACGGCCGCCACGACGCTCGCCCTGCGCCGGGCCGGCATGGTCCACGTCCGCTGGAGCGTCGCCGGCGGCGACCTGCCCGGCGTGGACGACGCGACGATCGTCCGCAACGTCCTCGCGGGCCTGAAGGCCGGGGCGATCGTGCGCCTGCGCGACGGGCGCGGTCAGACCGTGCGCGCGCTGCCCGCGATCCTCGACGCCGTCAAGCGCCGGGGCCTGCGCGCCGTGAGCCTGCCGGTGCTGCTGACGGCTGATCCGCCGTCGGCCCTGCAGCTGCGGCAGGGCGCCGCGGGCTGCGGCTAGGGCCGCTCTGGGGTCAGGGCGGAGCGCTCAGCCCTCAGCGCCCGGCGGCGCGGGTGAGCAGCGACTCGGCGCCCGCTAGCGTCTGCGACGTCGCGCGCTCCACGTCGACCATCACGAGCTCACCCGGCGCGCCCAGGCCGGTGAAGTTGACGGTCTTGTTGTGGCGGGTACGGCCCCGCAGCCGCGACGGGTCCGTCCGCGACGTGCCCTCGACGAGGACCTCCACGGTCCGCCCGACGAAGCGCTGGGCCCGCTCGTGCGCGCGCCGCTGCACGACCTCGACGAGCCGCTGCATCCGCTC
>CAZRLR010000600.1:0-2279 GCA_964600395.1 uncultured Conexibacter sp. | reverse complement strand
CGCGCGTCCACGCCACCGCGCTGGGCAGCGAGCCGGCGGTGCGGCGGATGCGGGCGCCCGTGGCCAGGTGCAGCTCGGTGACGCGGTCCGCGCGCCGGCCGCCGTGGGTGACGAGCAGGCGGGCGCCGTCGGGGCTCAGCGCGAGGCGGTCGGGCTGCGCGGCGACCGGGAGCGTCCGGCGGATGCGGCCGGTGCGCGGCTCGATCCCGAGGAGGCGCGCGTCCCCGTTCAGGGCGACCCACGCACGGGCGCCGCGGCCGTCGGGGCCGGCGGGGGCCACGACGACCGAGCGCGGGGCCAGGCCGATGCGGACGCTCGTCAGGACCGCGGGGGTGCGCGCGTCGACGACGTGGACGGTGCCCTCCTGCTCGCCGCCGGTGACGAGCAGCAGCCGGCCGTCGGGGCTGAAGGCGCAGCGGCCCGGGGCGGGGCCGACGTCCAGACGCCGGACGCGACCGGTCCGCAGGTCGACGAACGCCAGGCCCGGCTCGTCCCACGCGGCGGTCGTCACCGCCGCGGTGCGGCCGTCGGGCGAGACCGCGACGTCCAGCGGCTGCCCGCCGACGTCGACGAGGCGCGGCGGCGTCCCGGGCCGACCCGGCGTGACGATCGCGATCGTGCGGCGCGCGTCGTGGGCGACGACGAGGCGGTCTCCCAGCGGGGACGCGGCGATCGCGCGCCCGCGGCGCACGACGGTCTGCCGCGCGCGCGGCAGGAGGGGCGGCAGCGCGTCGGGCGCGACCGCGTCGGCGACGGCGGTGGCCCGGGTGAGCGCGGCGGCGGCGAGGCCGGCGGCCGCCCCGCCGAGCAGGCCGCGACGCGTGACGGCGCTCATCGGCCCGACCGCGGCGCCGGGGCGGGGCCGAGCTCGCAGAGGAAGCTCGCGCGCATCCGCGCCCGCGCTTCGGCGGCCGCCCGCGAGGCGTCCGCGGTCTGCGGCACGCGGCCGGAGTTCGACCCCTCGTACACGGCCTGGTCGAGCAGGTGCGGGTCGCCGATCGGCAGCTGCACGTAGGCGCCGGGCACGCCCTCGACCGGCGAGGACGCGGCCGGCTTGTCGCTGTCGGGCCGCCCGATCGGATCCGGGCGGATCGGTTCGACGAGCGACGGCGAGCCGTAGGCGGGCACGTCGACGGGCGACAGACGCTCGTGCTCGAGCTCGCGCAGGCGCACGAGCATGTCGTCCAGCAGCGGCTGGTAGGCCGGGTCGCCGGCGAGGTTGCGCAGCTCGTACGGGTCCTCGCTGAGGTCGTAGAGCTCGTACTCTTGGTCGCCGGTCTTCTCGCGCTGGGGCTTGCCGGCCATCGCGACGTAGCGCGCGATCTTGAAGTGGCCCGAGACGGCGGCGCGGACGTGGCGCTTCCACGGCAGGCCCTGCCCGGCGAAGTCCATCGGGGACCAGACCTCGTCGCAGGTCGTGATCGTGAAGTCCTTGCCGCGCTCGGTGGCCGGGCGCTCGAGGGCGGGCACGAGCGAGCGCCCGCGCAGCCACGGGTACCGGGCGACGGCGTCCGGGACGCCCGCGAGCTCCAGGCAGGTCGGCAGCAGGTCGACGGCCTCCGCCAGCGCGGCGGTGCGCGCCCCGGCGGCGAAGCGCCCGGGCCACGAGATCGACAGCGGCTTGCGCAGCTGCTCGTCGTAGATCATCGGTCCCTTGCCGACGGCGCCGTGCGAGCCGCCCATCTCGCCGTGGTCGGCGGTCCGGATGATGACCGTGTCGTCCATCCCGCCGGACGCGTGCAGCGCCTTGACGATCGCCCCGAGGTTCTCGTCGGTGTTGACGATGAGGTCGCAGTACGTGTTGAGCAGGCGCTTGTACGTGACGGTGTCGTCCGGGTCGATGCCGCCGCGCACGAGCGCCGCGCCGTTGGCGTACTGCCGGTGGACCGTCGGCTTCTTCGAGACGTCGTCGCGGAAGTTCAGCGGCAGCGTCACCTCCCAGTCCGGGCGGGTGACGTCGGCGCTGAAGCCGCGCGGGAAGTAGGCGATGTCGTGCGGGTTCAGGAGCGAGACGACGCAGAACCACGGCTGGTCCGAGCCGCCGTGCTCGTGCAGCCAGTCCACGCCCTGCTTCGTCCAGACCGGGTCGTTGTAGACGCCGTCGTTGTATCCGGCGGGCTCCAGCGAGGTCGACGCCGCGGAGAAGTCGAAGCCGTAGGGCCCGAGGTAGTTGTTCTGCGCGTTCTCGACGGGCCCCTCCGGCAGCGACGTGCCGACCATCGACAGGTGCCACTTGCCGAAGAAGGCGGTCTTGTAGCCCTGGGCGCGCATGAGGTCGC
>CAZRLR010000599.1:0-2301 GCA_964600395.1 uncultured Conexibacter sp. | reverse complement strand
CGACGAGCGCCGCGGCGGCCGCGGACGGGTCGGTCTCCCCGGTGAGCGCGGTCGCCTCCGAGCGGTTGGCCTTCACGAGGAAGGCGTCCTTGACCAGGCCGCGCGCGACGGAGACCGCGCGGGTCGGGTTCTCCCAGCGGCCGGGGCGCAGGTTTGGGTCGTAGATGACGGGGACGCCGGCCTCCAGCGCCGCGGCGTGGGCCGCGAGCGTCACCGCGCGCTCCTGCTCGCCCACGAGCGTCCCGGTGCTGAGGACGAGCGCCGAGGCCTGCGCGGCGGCCGCGGGCAGCGTGTCGGCCAGCGCCTCCATCGCCTGGCCGGCCGCCCCCTCGTGGATGAGGAACGAGGGCTCACCGCCCTCGTCGACGCTGACGAACGCCACCGCGGTCGCCGTGCCGCGGATCGTCGCCAGCAGCTGCGTGTCGACGCCCTCGGCTTCGAGGCGCGCCCGGATCCAGTCGCCCCAGGCGTCGGAGCCGACCGCCCCGGCCAGCGCGACGGGGGCGCCGCGTCGCGCCGCGTGGATCGCGACGTTGGCGGGCGAGCCCCCGAGGTGGGGGACGAAGGCGGGCGCGTCCTGCAGCGACGGGACGGGCCGCTCGCAGATGAGGTCCACCAGCGCCTCGCCGAGCAGCAGGGTCGTCATAGGTGCCCGAGCCTACCCACGCGGGCCGCCGCCCGACCGGCGCCGTCGTCCGGCGCCCCTACCCGGTGAGCGCGAGGGCGGCCGGCAGCTCCACGCGCCCGCGGATCCCGAGCTTGCGGAAGGTCCGGCTCAGGTGGTGCTCGACGGTCTTCGGGGCCAGGAAGAGCGCGGCGCCGACCTCGCGGTTGGTCATGCCGCGGGCGGCGTGCAGCGCGATCTGCAGCTCCTGGGCGGTGAGCTCCGTCGTCGCCGCCGACGCGCGCGCCGGGGCGCTGCCGGGGACGAGGGCCGGGGCCCCCGCGGCGCGCAGCTCGATCGCCGCACGCTCGGCCCAGGCCTCGGCGCCCAACCGCTCGAAGGTCGCGTGCGCGCGCCGCAGCGGCTCGCGGGCGTCCGAGCGCCGCCGGGCGCGGCGCAGCCGCTCGCCGTACAGCAGCGAGGTGCGGGCGGTCTCGAAGGGCTGCGGGGTCTGCTCGTGGAGCGCGAGCGCGCGGGCGAACCACCCGTCCACCTCCTCGTCGTCGGCGAGGAGCCCGCGCAGGCGGCAGACGCTCGCCTGCGCCCACGTGTGCCCCGGCCGGTCGGCCTGGCGGTCCAGACGGGCCAGGCGCGTGGCCGCCTCGTCGGCGCGCCCCGCGCGCCAGAGGGCCTCGACGAGGTCCGGGGTGTAGCGGACGATCGCGGGCTCGTCGTTGTCCGTGCGCGCCTCGGCGCGCTCGGCGGCGAAGCCGTGGACGATCGCCTCCTCCGGCAGGCCCCGACCGAGCGCCAGCAACGCCAGGGCGCCGTGGCCGTACAGCGCGGTCGCGTAGGCGCCCTGCGCCTGGGCGAGCGCGACGCAGCGCTCGGCGTGCTCGCGGGCGGGGGCGTCCATCCCGAGGACGACCTCGGCCTCGGCCAGCGCCCCGAGCGCGTGCGCGAGCACGAGCTCCTGCCCGGTGTCCTGCGCGAGGCGGACGGCCTCCCCAGCGTCGGCGAGCGCCGACGGCCAGCGCCCGAGCCGGAGCGCCAGGTGCGAGCGCGCGGCCAGCGGGTACGGCAGCTGGTTGACCGTCGCGGCCTGCCGCAGCGCCCCGACGAGGCGGTCGAAGACGAGCTCGGCGCGCTCGAAGCGCTCGACCCAGAGGGAGGAGTGGGCGGCCATCGAGACGATCTCCGGCGGCCCGGCGGCCGGGTCGAAGTCGCGCAGGACCGGGAGGGCGGCCTCGATCGCGGCGTCCCCCGCGGCGCTCTCGCCGAGCGCGAGCTGCGCCTCGCCGATGAGCAGCGCCGCGAGGAACGCGAGCGGCGGGGCGACCTCCTGTGCGGTGGCAGCCGCCCGCTGGGCCCCGGTGATCATCCGCCGCAGGCGCCCGGACGCCATGTCGTAGATCGCCGACTCCAGCAGCCACGTCGCCGCGCGGACCGGGTCGGCCTCGAGCACCTGCTCGGCCTCCCGCACGAGCGTCTCCCGCGGTCCCGTGCCGATCCCCGCGCGCAGCAGCGCCCGGGCGGCCGCCGTCCGCAGGTCGGCGGCGAGCAGCGGGTCCACGGCCAGGCGGGCGCCGCGCTGCGCGTGGCCGGCCGCCTCGGCCATCCGGGCGGCGGCGAACGCGGCCGCGGAGGCGTCCAGGAGCAGGCGGGCGCGCGCGTCCTCGTCCGGCTCGAGATCCGCC
>CAZRLR010000598.1:0-2317 GCA_964600395.1 uncultured Conexibacter sp. | reverse complement strand
ACATCAACACGCACGAGGGCGGCTCGCACATGTCGGGCTTCCGCTCGGCGCTCACCCGCACGGTGAACAAGTACGCCCGCGAGAAGGGCCACCTGAAGGAGAAGGACGACAACCTGTCCGGCGAGGACATCCGCGAGGGCCTGACCGCCGTCATCTCCGCGAAGCTCGCCGACCCGCAGTTCGAGGGCCAGACGAAGACGAAGCTCGGCAACCCCGGGATGGAGGGCTTCGTCGCGACCGTCGTGAACGAGAAGCTCGCCGAGTTCCTCGAGGAGAACCCCGCCGACGCGAAGGCCGCGATCACGAAGGCCGTCCAGGCCGCGCAGGCCCGCTCCGCCGCGCGCAAGGCGCGCGACCTGACGCGCCGCAAGAGCGCGCTGGAGAACTCGCGCCTGCCCGGCAAGCTCGCCGACTGCTCGGTGAAGGACCCGTCCCTGGCGGAGATCTTCATCGTCGAGGGCGACTCGGCCGGCGGGTCGGCCAAGCAGGGTCGCGACCGCCACACGCAGGCCGTCCTGCCGCTGCGCGGCAAGATCCTCAACGTCGAGCGCGCCCGCATCGACAAGGTCCTCGCGAACAACGAGGTCCAGGCGCTCATCACCGCGATCGGCACCGGCGTGCGCGACGAGTTCGACATCGCCAACGCCCGGTACCACAAGATCATCCTCATGACGGACGCCGACGTGGACGGCGCCCACATCCGGACGCTCATCCTCACGCTGCTCTTCCGCGAGATGCCCGAGCTCTTCGAGGCGGGCTTCATCTACATCGCCAAGCCCCCGCTGTACAAGCTCAAGCAGGGGCGCAACGAGCGGTACATCGAGAAGGAGTCCGAGCTCGAGGAGGTCCTCCTCTCCGACAAGTTCGACCGCTACGAGATCGTCGATCACGCCGGCCAGCAGTTCAAGCTCACCGAGGCGCGCTGGCAGCGCTACAACCGGCTGCGCAAGCAGTTCGAGGGCTGGGGCTCGACGCTGCGCGCCGCCCACGGCGAGGACGTCGTCCGCTTCCTCACCGAGAGCGGGCTGCTCGCCGAGCAGGCCGCCGACCTGGCCGCCGCGAAGGCGAACTTCGAGCGGACGACCGCCGACGGGGCGGTCATCACGACGCAGCTGCTCGAGGAGTCCGAGGACCTGCTCGTCGTGAAGGGCATCGAGGTCAAGACGGGCCTGGCGTCCACCCATCGGATCCGCCGCTCGCTCTTCGACTCGGCCGAGTACCGCCAGTACGTGAAGGTCCACGCCCAGCTCGTCGAGCTCGCGGGCACCCCGCCGTTCAGCGTGACGCTCGGCGAGCGGTCGGAGGAGGCCGACGCCTTCGAGGACCTGCGGGCCGCCGTCCTGAACGTCGCCCAACGCGGCGTCACGCTCAACCGCTTCAAGGGCCTCGGCGAGATGAACGCCGAGCAACTGCGGGAGACGACGATGGACCCCCAGAGCCGCACCCTCGCGCAGGTGTCCATCGAGGACGCCGCCGAGGCCGACACGATCTTCTCGCGCCTGATGGGCGAGGTGGTCGAGTTCCGCAAGCAGTTCATCGAGGACAACGCGCTCGCCGCGACGATCGACGTCTGATGACGCCGTCCGACGCCGACGCGCACCGTTCCTCCCGACCGACCCAGGTGACAGATGTCCTTTGACGTGATCGACGGCGGCAACATCGAGCCGCGGGCCCTCGAAGACGAGATGAAGAGCGCGTACCTCGACTACGCGATGTCCGTCATCGTCGGTCGCGCGCTGCCCGACGTCCGGGACGGCCTCAAGCCGGTCCATCGCCGCGTGCTCTACGGCATGAACGACCTGGGCCTGCAGCCCAACCGGCCCTACTCCAAGTGCGCGAAGATCGTCGGGGAGGTCATGGGCAACTACCACCCGCACGGCGACTCGTCGATCTACGACACGCTCGTCCGCATGGCGCAGGACTTCTCCCTGCGCTACCCGCTCGTGGACGGCCAGGGCAACTTCGGCTCCGTCGACGACGACCCGGCCGCCGCCATGCGGTACACGGAGGCGCGCCTGACCCGCATGGCCACGGAGATGCTCCGTGACCTGGACATGGACACGGTCGACTTCGGGCCGAACTACGACGGCTCGCGCCGCGAGCCGCTCGTCCTCCCCTCGCGCTTCCCGAACCTGCTCGTCAACGGCGCCGCCGGCATCGCCGTCGGCATGGCGACGAACATCCCGCCGCACAACCTGCGCGAGACGATCGGCGCGGTCGTCGCGTACATCGACGACCCGGAGATCGACCTCGACGGGCTGATGGCGCACATGAAGGGCCCGGACTTCCCGAGGGGCGGCGTGATCCTCGGCTCCCG
>CAZRLR010000597.1:0-2321 GCA_964600395.1 uncultured Conexibacter sp. | reverse complement strand
CGCTCGGGCTCAGCGGCCGGGCCGGGCCGAAGGGCGGCCGGCCCCGGCGCCGCCCGCGGGTGCGCCGGAGCCGTGGCCGGACGCCGACGGTGACGTCGGCGGCGATGACGTCCTCGACCTGGCCGCCACGGCAGGGCCCCGCGAGCAGCGGGTCCGCGCACGGCGTCGGGCCCGTCGGGAGCATCGCCTCGCCGGCCTGCCCCAGCCGGCGGCGGCGCTCGGCGTCCGGCCCGCCCGGATCCGGGACCGACCAGCGCCCGACGGCGGCGTACCCGGGGACGGGCGGCTGACCGACCATCGCGCCCGTCGGCGTCCGGGCGGTCGTCCCCGGCTTCGTCGCGATGAGCAGCTGGCTGTCGGCGGAGAAGTCGAAGACGTTGCCCGTCAGCTGCGGCAGCACGAGCGCCCGCAGCGACGGGTGGCGCAGGACGTCGGACGGACCGGCGCCCTGGATGTTGTCCGGCGACCACGGGCCCGTCGTGGTCACGGTGTCGTTCACGAAGAACTCGGGTTGGACGAGGATCTCAGTGCCCTGGGCGTCGAGCTTCGCGGTGACGTCGGGCATCCAGGCGTCCTTGGAGGTGACGATCCCCAGGCGGCCGACCGGCGTGGCGATGGCCTGCACGCCGCTGACCTCGCCCGGGACGAGGTCCAGCTGGCCGGGCAGCTCGATCGGCGTGAGATAGGCCTTGACCGTCTTGGCGACGAGTTTGCCGTCGGGGTCGAAGACGAGCGCCATCGTCGACGCCTTGGCGGTCGTCGCCTCGTAGGCGTAGGTGCGTCGCGGCTCGTCGGGGTCGCGCAGGAGCGCGACGAGGGCCGGGTCGGCGACGGCGCACGGGCCGGCGCCCGGCGGCGGCACGTAGGTCGCCTTGGACGTGCAGACCACGCGCCAGTCCTGGGCGAGCGTCACGCCGGCGACGAGGTAGGCGTCGAGCCGGTCGGCGAGCTCCGCGAACGTCTCGACCCCGGTGCGCACGAACGTGTCGGTGAGGGCCAGCGACAGCGCCCGCGTCGGTGGGAAGGGCCGGGAGGCGAGCGACGGGAAGGTCGCGACGTAGTGGGCGCTGACGGTGCCGTAGGCGCCGAGCAGGCCGACGATCGCCCCGACGAGGCCGGTCGCCTGCCGGGCCTGGGCGCCGCGGCTGCCGGTGAAGGCGGCCATCAGGCCGAGGTCCTCCGGGAGCGTCACGAGGTCCCGCGCGGTCTGCGCCGGACGTCGCGGGTCCGTCGGGCCCAGCAGGCGCGCGGCGACGTCCTTGGCGCCGCGCTGCACGCCCGGGGCGGGCGCGGTGCGGCGGCGGGCGTCGGCCAGCGCGAAGAGCTTGTCGTGGAAGTGCGCGCGGGTGTCGACCCAGTCGAGCGAGAACTTCGGGCCGACCGCGAAGACGCGGACGGTCTTGGCCCCCGCGGGGGCCGCGGGGGCGGCGAGCAGCGCCACGAGCAGCGTCAGGGCGCCCACCAACGCCAGCGCCAGGGCCCGCGCCGCGCCTCGGCGACGCACCCTAGGCCTCGTCGAGCGCGTCGATGGCCTCGGCCATCGCGTGGTCGGCGTCGGTCACCGTGCCCCCGGCGTCATGCGTCGTGAGCGTCAGGCGGACCTTGTTCCAGCCGTGCAGCAGGATGTCCGGATGGTGGTTGCGGACCTCCGCCAGGGCGCCCACGCGGTTCACGTAGGCCAGCGCCTGCGGGAAGTCCGCGAACTGCCGATCGCGCACCAGCGCGTTCCCGTCGGTCTGCCAGCCGTGACTCATGCACTACCGTCCCTCTCGATGCGGATCGTCAGCCTCGTGCCCCACGCGACCGAGTTGCTCTACGCCCTCGGGCTCGGCGACGACGTCGTCGCCGTGACGCACGAGTGCGACTATCCCACGGACGCCACCCGGAAGCCGCACGTCACGCGCGACAAGCTGCCGCACGGGCTCAGCGCGGCGGAGATCGACCGGGCCGTGCGGGAGCGCACGGAGGCCGGGGAGGCGATCTACGAGCTCGACGAGCAGCTGCTGCACGACCTCGAGCCCGACCTCATCGTCACGCAGGCCCTGTGCCCGGTGTGCGCGGTGAGCTACGACGACGTCGCCGAGGTCGCCACGCGGATCGCGACGTGCCCGAAGGTCATCGCGCTGGACCCCAAGACCCTCGGCGAGACGATGGGCGACATCCGGACGCTCGCGCAGGCGACGGGGAGGCGGGACGCCGGGCTGGACCTCGTCGCCCGCCAGCGCGCCCGGATCGACAAGGTGAAGCTCGCCGTCCGCCACGCCGAGCGCCCGCGCGTCGTCGCGATCGAGTGGCTGGACCCCGTCTTCGTCGGCGGGCAC
>CAZRLR010000596.1:331-2330 GCA_964600395.1 uncultured Conexibacter sp. | reverse complement strand
GGGAGCAGGACACCAACTAGGGCCAACGCACTCGCACTGTTTCGAGGCAATGTACCTGCAAGTTCCGGGGTTGCTGGTCGCCGTTCCGTCAACGGCAGCCGACGCAAAAGGCTTGCTGAAGTCAGCAATTCGCGATGAAAATCCAGTTGTCTTTATCGAGCACGAGACACTTTACGGTCAGCGCGGGGAAGTCCCGGATGATGACGATTACCTCACCCCCTTTGGCGTCGCTGTGGTGCGACGAACGGGAAGCGATGTGACCGTTGTCGGCATCTCCCGCATGGCCGTCACTGCACAGCGAGCGGCCGAGACGCTCTCCTCACAGCACAACGTCGAGGCGGAGGTCATCGATCCGCGTACGTTGCGCCCGCTCGACTTGGACACGATCCTCGAATCGGTGCGAAAAACCAACCGCTGCATCATCGTTGAAGAGGGCTGGCCGCACGGTGGAGTAGGCGCGAACCTCGCCGCATTGATTCAGGAACAGGCTTTCGACTACCTGGACGCGCCGATCTGTCGCGTTACCGGCGCTGATATTCCGATGCCTTACTCCAAGGCGCTCGAAGATCTTGCCTATCCTCACGAGCCACAGATAGTCGAGGCAGCGTTGAAGATCTGCGGTCGCCAGCCGGGTGGTAGCTGATATGGGTGAAGTTGTTATGCCCCGTCTGTCGGACTCGATGGAAGAAGGGGTAATCCTCAAATGGCTGAGATCCAACGGTGATCAGATCAAGCGGGGAGAGCCACTGGTAGAGATCGAAACCGATAAAGCAAATATGACTTACGAGGCAGATCAGGACGGTGCACTGCCGATCCTCGTCGACGAGGGAGCGACACTGCCGATCGGTACACCAATTGCCACCATCGGCGAGTCCGCACTCGAACAGCCCTCTGAAGAGCCACAAGATCAGGCCGACGCTGCCCAAGAAGCCGACACCGCTCAAGAGCAACCTTCGTCTGTGGGCAACGGAAAGCCTCAACCGCAGGTATCTGCATCCACGACTGAACAGCCTCAAACTGAAGAGGGATCATCGCAGCGCATCAAAGCTTCCCCGGTTGCGCGACGCATCGCACAGGAACTTAAGGTAGACCTTAAGTCTGTAAACGGAACCGGACCCGATGGGCGAATTGTGAAAAACGACGTACTGACCTACGCAGACCAGCAACCAAAAGAGGCAGCGCCTGCCACGCAGGAGACAGCTCCTCTGCCAGCAGAGGAAACCCCTGCGGTGCAGGAGTCAACTACTCCAACCGCTCAGAGTCCTTCGCTGGAAGGGCTTGAGCGCGCCAAAGGTGAGGTGACAACGGTCGAGCCGACCCGCACCCAGACAACGATCGCGCGGCGCATGGCCGAGTCACGCGCGACGATTCCGGACTTTTCCGTCAGCGCGGAAATCGATATGGAACGCGCGGTTGAGTTGCGTGAGCAGCTGGCCGATCCGAGCGCCGACATCAAACCACCGTCGCTCAACGATCTGATCGTTAAAGCTTGCGCACTGGCGTTACGCGAGTTTCCCAACGTCAATGCCTCCTACAGTGACGCGAAGTTTGAGCGATACTCGCGCATCAATATCGGTATCGCTGTCGCGACCGATGAGGCGCTGTTAGTCCCGACGATTTTTGATGCCGATCATCTCTCGCTGCATGAAATCGCAGATGAGAGCCGGCGCCTGGCCGGTCGCGCGCGCAGCGGTGAGATAACCCCACCGGAGTTATCCGGTGGAACTTTCACAGTGTCGAACCTCGGCATGTTCGGCGTCGATGAGTTCGATGCGGTGATCAACCAACGTCAGGCCGCGATCCTTACGGTTGGCGCGGTGAAACAGCGTCCGGTCGTGATCGATGGTGAGATCGTCCCCCGCCACACAACCCGACTGAAACTTTCTTGCGACCATCGCATCCTCTACGGTGCCGACGCCGCTAAGTTCCTGGCCAGGCTACGCGAACTGCTGGAACACCCCGCGGCGCTCACCTAGACACTCATCGAACTCTCTAGAGA
>CAZRLR010000596.1:0-321 GCA_964600395.1 uncultured Conexibacter sp. | reverse complement strand
GCTGAAGAAACCCAGTGAGAGCAGGGCAACCACGACCAGTGAGAAGAAGCTGAGAATGTCGAGTCCGTCTCTAGCAATTACCCCGAGCGTCATCGCTGCCAGCGCGACGATAAACACCCCCATTGAGAGCAAGACGGCGATTTTCATAGGAAGAGATTTTAGGTGGTTGAACTGTTCAAGGATTTTATCTGACGGTGCTAGCGGCACTCGAAGTGCGCTGGCTATACATAAAAGCTCAGGTAATGCCGCCGATGGAAGCCCTAGACAGTTAGGCTAGTGCGCCGAAGAGACGTGGGTCGTTGGAGACGATGCCAGCAACTC
>CAZRLR010000595.1:0-2330 GCA_964600395.1 uncultured Conexibacter sp. | reverse complement strand
GCAGATGGCTCTCGCCGGCCACAGCTACAAGGAGATCGCGGCGGCACTTGGCGTGGCCAAGGCAACAATCGGCTCGGACCTTCGAAAGCTTCGCCAGTCGGGGGTCGACATCCCAACGCCACGGCGCCGGCCACAGGGCGTTCCACTGACGCCGCCCGCAAAGGCGCGGCACGCGGCCGGGTTGACCCAGCCTGCGCTGGCCGAGGCAGCGGGCGTAGCCGTGTCCGCGATCAGCGCCCTCGAACGCGGTAAGCCGATACACCGAGACAGCATGCTCCGGCTTGCGGCCGCCCTCGCGGCATCCGTCGAAGAGCTCTCGCCCGCGCCTGATCGATACGTCACGGGCGCCCATCGGCGGCCTCCACTCGGTCTAGCGTCTTCACAGGCGGACGAAGTCTTCAAACGACAGCGACGCGTCGCCGAATTGCACGCCCGGGACCTGAAGCCGGGCGCCATCGCGCGCGAACTAGAAATCGGGCGAGCAACCGTCTATCGAGACATCGCGGCGTTGCGGGCCGAGGGCTGGGAGATACCGGGCCGTCCGATGGGGCGGCCGCCGCGGTTGAAAGAGCCGGGTACCAGAGAGCCGCCTCTGGAGAGCCGTAGCTCCTCCCGCGGCTTTTGACGGGGAGCACCGACTTGATTGCGAGCTTTGCCGACAAATGCCGCGCACACCGACGCGAGCCGGGACGGCCGATCGGCGTGGCACGATCCGCCCCCCGTGTCTCTCGATCGGAACCCCGCTCGCTCGTGCTGCAGCTGCTTGCAGCGCTACGACACACCCGCCGATGCCGGCATCGGTTGGACACCCTTCTCGCACGGCTGGATCTGTCCTGAGTGCAGCCGCCGACGGGCGGCACGAGTGAAAGCTGGTGCACGGCTCCTTCTTCGCCGCGGGCGCTGGTGGATCGGCTCCGATGTTCACGTCCAGACGTGCCCGTGTATCTGGTGCGAGACGGTACGCCGCGCGACCGCTATTGCACTCGGGGCATCCGAAGCCGCCCGGTAGCTCACGAGCGTGTCCTCACCCGTCGCCTCAACCGCCAATTCGAGATGGCGTAGTTCGACGTAGGCGAAGCCGTTCGCCGCCGAGCCGGAGGGATACCTGGCCACGAGCTCGTTCACGAACCGGTGATCACACGCAGCGCAGCAGCCCGAGGCGCGAACGATCTCGAACGGTGGACGGGGGCACATCCTGCGTATAGGACGGCGCGCGCGAAGTTCGCCCCTTCACCCCAGATCCATGCCGAGGTCGTTCGCCGGTCCGACCTCAAGCGGGGGCGCCAACGCCGGCCGGTCCAAAGCCGTCAGACGGACAGCGGCACGCACCCACTCGTCGCGGCCCGCGAATCCACGGGGGCGTGGGCCAATGCGGCTTTCGACCGACTCGACCGGATTCGCAACGCGCTGTCGGATCGCGGCGACATCGATCGTCGCCGTCCGGCGCTCGGGCAAGGGTGCCGCGTGTGAGGTCGTCGCCCGCAGCACTTCGGCGCGTTCCGTCCACCGACGGGCAGCATCCAAGTGCGAGGTCGCCATTTCAGTGAGCTCGGCCCGCTCCTTGCGCTTCCAGCGTGGCAGCGCATCCCTTTCCTCCTCGAGCTCGCGCGCTCGGTCGCGCGACCTGGCGGCGTCGTCGCGTGCGACGTCAGCCGGGGCGGCCTTGCTGCGGATCTCTTGGGCGGTGCGCTTCCGGTGGCTTGGGTGCAGCATCTCGACGAGGTCCTGCGTGACGTCGTCGCGGTCGGGCTCGAGACCGGGGAGGGCGCGTTCCGTGGTTCCTGGCGAAACGATGTAGAAGCGCGCCTCGGCACGGTGGCGGGTCAGGGCCGTGTAGCCCCATTCACGGTATAGCTCGTCAGAGCCGAGGACGTAGGCGTGGTCGACGGTCGCCCCTTGAGCCGCGTGCGCGGTCATCGCGTAGGCGTGGTCGAGGTGCTCGTCGTCCAGATACGGGCGGTCGATCGTGATCGCCGTTCCGTCGGCTCCCCTGACGGTCAGCGAAGCGTGGTCGTCCGCGATCGCGATGACCTCGGCTCGCACGCCGTTGACGAGGCCGAGGCGACGGTCGTTCCGGCGGGCCAGGACCTTGTCGCCGACGGAGAACGCGCGACCCGTCGCGGTCGTCAGCTCGTCCGCCGCGAGGTGGTGGTCGCGGTGCAGCCGCTCGCGCGCGAGGGCGTTCAGCTCGGCGACGTCGCTGCGCCGGTGCGCGATCATGATGGCGTCGGATTTGCCGGTGCGGGCGGTCTCCCACCAGTCGTCGACGAGCGCACGGCGCGTCTCGGCTGCGGTCGGGTTCGCCGTGATCCGGCCGTGGTCTTGATAGC
>CAZRLR010000594.1:0-2353 GCA_964600395.1 uncultured Conexibacter sp. | reverse complement strand
ATGCGGATCGTCGGCCTGCAGGGCGGGGCGCACGAGGAGCACGGCTACCTGCCCGAGCGCATGATCGGCCGGCGCGCGCCCGACGTCCTGCCCGCGCCGGCCTGGGAGCAGCTCGGCCCGCTCTACACGCGGGCCCTCACCGGCGAGACCGTCACGGTCCGCCTGCCGTCCGCCGACGGCCGGGCGACGTACGAGACGACCTTCCAGCCGGTCCGCCGCGACGGCGTCCTGATCGGCGGCATGGCGACCTCACGCGACGTCACCGATCGCGTCGCGCTCGAGCACCGCCAGGCCGAGGAGGCCCGCAGCTTCCGCGCGATGGCCGAGTCGTCGCTGGAGGGCCACTGCCGCTACAGCCCCGACGGCACGCTGCTGTGGGCGTCGCCGGCGATGGAGACCTTCACCGGCCACACCGCCGAGCAGCTCGTCGGCCTGCAGGTCCGCGCGGTCATCCACCCGGACGACGTCCCCCTGCGCGACGAGGCGTTCGTCGCGATGCAGCGCACCCGGGAGCCGCAGACGATCGAGGTGCGCGCCCGCTTCGCCGACGGGTCCTGGCGCTGGGTGCAGAGCACGGTCCGCGGCGTCTTCGGCGCCGACGGCGAGCTGCTGGAGATCCACACGACCTCGCGGGACGTCCACGCGCTGCACGTCGCGCAGGCCGAGCAGGCCCAGTGGCAGCACGCCTTCGACCGGACGACGATGGGGGTCGTCGTCGTGGAGCCCCACAGCGCCCGGATGGTCCAGGTCAACGCGGCCTTCGCGCGGATGCACGGCGGCACGCCCGCGGACTTCGCCGGTCGGCACGTCTCGGAGGTCGTCGCGCCCCACGAGCGCGCGGGCATCCCCCGCGTCAGCGCGAAGGTCGACCGCACCGGCTACGTGCGCCTGAACGCCGAGCAGTTCCGGCTGGACGGCACGCGCTTTCCGTCCGAGATCGAGATCATCGCCGCCCGCGACGAGCGCGGCGCGCTGGTGTACCGCCTGCTGTACGTCCGGGACATGACCGCCGCACGGGCGGCCGAGACCGCCCTGGAACGCTCTGAGCGCAACTTCCGGATCCTCGCCGAGACGTCGACGGACATGATCGCCCGCTCGCGCCCGGACGGCGAGCTGCTGTACGTCTCACCGGCGATCAGGACGGTGCTCGGCATCGAGGCCGAGGACTTCGTCGGCGCCGGGGAGTGGGACGGCGTGCATCCCCAGGACCGCGCAAGGGTCGCCCGTGCCCGCGCCGCCGTGCTGGCCGACGGGCAGCCGCGGAGCGTCGAGTTCCGCATCACCCGGCCCGACGGGACGCAGGCCTGGCTCGAGCGTGACCTGCGCGCCGTGCTCGCCCCCGGCACGAGCGAGGTCGTCGAGGTCCACACCGCCACGCGCGACATCACCGCGCGCCGGGCCGGCGAGGAGCTCTCGCGCCAGTGGGACCTCGTGTTCGAGACGATCGACCGCGGCATGGTGTGGGTGGACCCCGCGACGCAGGTGATCACCCGCGACAACCCGGCCGCCGCCCGCATGCACGGCGGGGAGCCCCAGGACTTCGAGGGCCGGCCCGTCGCCTCGGTCTTCAGCGCGGCCTGGCAGGCCGACCTGCCGCAGCTCGCCGCGCGCGTCGAGCGCGAGGACCACGTGCGGTACGAGTCCGAGCACGTGCGCCTGGACGGCAGCGCCTTCCCGGTGATGACCGAGACGTTCACGCCGCGGGACGCGGACGGCCGGGCGTTGTACCGGCTGTCCTTCCTCGACGACCTCACCCAGGAGCAGGCGCAGAGCGCCGCGCGGCAGGAGGCGCACGCGCTCTTCGAGGCGGCCTTCGAGCTCGCGCCGATCGGTCAGCTCCTCACGCGGCTGCAGCCGGACGGGACCACGGTCGTGGTCCGCTGCAACCGGGCCTTCGCGCAGCTGCTCGGCGTCGAGGACCCGGCCGAGCTGCTGGGGACGGCCACGACCACGCGGATGCATCCCGACGACCTCGCCGTGCGCCACCGTCTCGTGCAGCTCGCGCTGGCCGGGACGCCGACGACCGGCGAGCTGCGCTTCCGCCACGCCGACGGCCGGGACATCTGGACGCTGACGTCCCCCGCGATGGTCAAGTCCGCCGAAGGCGACACGCTCTTCGTCCTGCAGGTCATGGACATCTCCGCGCGCAAGGCGATCGAGACCCGCCTGCAGCACCTCGCCGATCACGACGCCCTGACCGGGCTCTTCGGCCGCCGCCGCCTGGAGGAGGAGCTCGCGCGTGAGGTCGCCCGCCGCCGCCGGCACGGCGGGCAGGCGTGCCTGCTCGTCCTGGACCTCGACGGCTTCAAGGCCGTCAACGACTCGCTCGGCCACGCGACCGGGGACGCGCTGC
>CAZRLR010000593.1:0-2356 GCA_964600395.1 uncultured Conexibacter sp. | reverse complement strand
AGGTAAGTGAAGCTCATTTATCTTGTAGAGGATTAAATAAGTTCTTATTGACAGATGATACTGGAGATTATGAATTATCAGCTCAATTAAGTGATACTCTGTTAAAAATGGCTATACTCAAATCTGATAAATTGAAAGAACTTACAGATTATATTGATAAATTTGTAGAGTCAAATAGAGAAGATGAAGCTGAATTAGTAAATACAGCTAATGAAATGTTAGAAACAATTAATAATTTAAATACAGAAGATGATAGAACTACCCAAAGTCAAGAGTAAACCAACTATTACAGAACCTACTAAATTGATGATTGTATCACCACCTAAAGTAGGTAAAACTAGTCTTTTAGCATCCCTACCTAATTCTTTAATTATAGATTTAGAAGGAGGATCTAGAACTTATGAATGTACATCTATAGATGTTAAAGATTTAGCTATTAAGAATAAAGTACCTGGTTACCAGATACTTGGACAAATTGCTAATAAAATTAAAGAAGAAATAGTTATTAATGGTAAATCTCCATATGATTTCTTAGCTATAGATACTACTACTTTATTAGAAGATATGGCTAATGAATTAGCTATTAAAAGATATAAAGAAACTCTAATGGGTAAATCTTGGACTGGTACTATTATAACTAATTTACCAAATGGAGCTGGTGAAGGACATCTAAGAGAAGCCTTTGAAGATCTATATAAACTATTTGATGGTTTGGCTAATAAATGTTTAATTCTAGTATCTCATAGTAAAAAATCATCTATTGATAAAAATGGTGAGAAGTTAGATGCTAAAGATATTGAACTTAGAGGTAAGAATAAGACTATTACTCTAGGTAATATGGATGCTGCTGGATTCATGAGAAGAGATAAAGATGGAAATAGAAATTATCTATCGTTTAAAACTACTGAGACAGATCTAGTGACTGGTAGTAGGTTTGATTTTTTATCTGGTAATGAGTTTCTTATTTCTGAGAAAAAAGATGGGAAAATAGTAACTTATTGGGAGAATATATTCCCAAGTTTAAAAAGTAAATAATTAATAACTAAATAATAAATATGAGTAAAACAGTAAATATTGATAAACAGGATTTTATTAATTCTGTTAATGAGGGGTTAAATAGAAAAGAGCTTGCAGCTAAATATAATACTAATGTACCAGCTATTAATCAAGCTATGAAGTCTTTAGGACTTAAGTGTAAAAAAGGTAAGAAAGAAGCAGTTATAGTATTCACTACTAATGAAACTACTTCTACTAATCAATTGACTATTGAAGATGAATTAACTAGAATTGAATCAGAAACTACTGAAGCTAAGACTAAATCTTTAGTAGATTTTAGTCCATACAAGAATCACATGCCAATTTCAGGTTGCTAATTAAAATTAATCATTAACTATAACTATATAAACTATAAATTATGTTTGACAGCAGTAAATTTGAGACAAAAGAATCTCCTAAGAGAGTTAGCCAATTTATTACTTATGGACCACAAGTTCTTAAGATTAATGAAATTACAGTAAGAACAGCAGCCTCTGGTAGTAAACAGTTAGAGTTCAAAGTAGAAGGTGAAGAAATTAAAGATTTTAGTGGAGTAAATGGTGCTAAAGGTCAAGTTGGTACAATTAGAACTATGTATTTTAAAGATGATAAATTAGATCAATTAACTAAATTTATTGCAGATATTGCTAATACTCTTAATGTTAAATCTAAATTAGATGAAATTAAAGCTGAATCTTTAGAGGAATATGTAGAGAAAGTAACTCCAGTATTAGCAGGTAAATTTGCTAGATATATTGTTACTGGTGAGGAATATGATGTAAATAAATTTAGATTGGGATTTGCTACTTATGTAGGTAGAAATAAGGAAACTAAAGTTAAAGATGAGTATAAAACTCTTAAAGTAGAAAGAGCTAATGGTACTTATTTTACTTTTGATGCTAATAATACCTATGATCTAAAAAGAAAAGCTCCTTCTGAGGTAGAACCTACTACTTCAGATAATTTACCATTCTAATAACTATCTATTATGTTCAATAGTAGTAAATTTGAATATAATAAGACTAGTTACATAACTACAAGCCAAATTTTAGAGAGAGTATCAGAATATGATATTCTCTCTTATTATTTTGGTAAAGTAGAGATGAGTAAACCAATTAAATCTCCATTAAGAAAAGATAGAACTCCTAGTTTTGTATTCTTTGATAAAGGAGATTTTATTAAATATAAGGATTTTGGTACTGGAGAGTCAGGAAATCTATGGCAATTCTTAATGAGATTAAATAATTGGGATTATAAGACATTATTATTCAATTTAAAGAGAGATTTTATAGAAAATGGTGTTATACCCCATAAAACTATA
>CAZRLR010000592.1:0-2365 GCA_964600395.1 uncultured Conexibacter sp. | reverse complement strand
CCGGCGCGGACGATCGACCCGAACGTCACGAGGAAGTTGCCGGCCTGCAGCCCGGGCCCGCTGAAGCCCCACGCGGCGATCGAGAGCGCGATCGCCGGCAGCGAGACGCGGACGATCGTCCACGACTGCCGGGCGAACTCCGCGCGCCAGCGGAACGGCGGCGTCCCCAGCGCTTGCGCGCAGGCCAGGAACAGCGACGCCATCGCCCCGAGGCGACGGACAACCATTGGCACCCCTGCCGAATAGGCCATAATCTCCACCAAAATTATAGGCATTACGGTCAAGCGGTATCCTGACCCCGTACCCCCGGCAGGTGGAGCCCCGATGTCCGAGCTGTTCTCCTTTCCCAACCCCGTCAACGAGAAGGCGGCCCGCGTCGTCGCCGGCGTCGTCGCCCTCACGGCCCTGGTCGCGCTCGTGACCGGCGCGCGCTGGCTGCTCGTGCCGCTGGCCTACGGGTTCGTCGCGCGGGCGCTGACCGGGCCGACGCTCAGCCCGCTCGGCCGCTTCGCCATGGACGTCGTCGCCCCGCGCCTCGGCGAGCCCAAGCGCGTCGCCGGGCCGCCCAAGCGCTTCGCGCAGGCGATCGGCGCGGTCTGCACGACGCTCGGCGCGGTCTTCGCCCTGGCGCTGGACTGGACGACGGCCGCCGACGTCCTGCTCGGCACGATGGTCGTCTTCGCGACGCTCGAGTCGGTCTTCGCGCTCTGCGTCGGCTGCAGGATGTTCGCGGTGCTCATGCGCCTGGGCGTCATCCCGGCCGAGGTCTGCGCGGAGTGCAACGACATCTGGTCGCGCGTGCCGCGCCCCGAGCACGCCTGAGCGTCAGACGACGACGAACGGTGCCGGGACCTCGCCGTGCAGGCGGGCCGGGACGGCGTGCTCGCGCGAGCCCAGCCAGTCCGCGCGCAGCAGGCCGTGGACGTTGACGTCCTTCTGCACGTCGCCGTGCCGGTGCCAGCCGCGCAGGATGCCCTCGTGCACGAGGCCGACCTTCGACAGCGCCGTGCGTGAGCGCGCGTTCGCGACATCCGAGTAGGCGCCGATCCGCACCAGGCCGCACGGACCGAAGCCGAGGTGGAAGATCAGGGCCTTGGCCTCGGCGTTGACCCCCGTCCCCCACCACTCGCGCCCGAGCCACGTGCCGACCATCGCGCGGCGGTCGCGGACGCTCAGCTCGCTGAGGCCGATCACGCCGACGGGCCCGGCCTCGCGGTGCTCGACGAGCAGATCGAGCTGGACGCCGGCCTCCCGGCGCTGCGCCTGGCGCTCGATGTAGCCCAGCGGCTCGTCGAGCGACCGGTACGGCCCCCACGAGAACCAGCGCGTCACCTCCGGGTCGGCGGCCAGCGCCAGCAGGGCGGGCGCGTCGGCCGGCGCGGGATAGCGCAGGGTGAGGGTCGGGCCGTCGAGGCGGAGCTGCGCGCGGTCTGCCATCTCGGGTACTCCTACACCATGCTCGCCGTCCTCTACGACCTGCACGGCAACCTGCCGGCCCTCGAGGCCGTCCTGGAGGACGCCGCCGGCGCCGGCGCCACGCGCTATCTGCTCGGCGGCGACTACGCCGCGTTCGGCGCCTGGCCGGCGCAGACGGTCCGGCGGCTGACCGCCCTGCCGCAGGCGACGTGGATCGCCGGCAACCACGAGCGCTGGCTCGCGGGCGACGCGCCCGACGTGCCGCCCGGCCCGGTCGTCCGCGCCGCGATCTCCGCCGAGGCCCGGGCGTTGGACGCGGCCACCACGGCGGCGATCCTCGGCCTGCCCGCCACCGCCCGCGTCGGCGACACGCTCTTCTGCCACGCCTCCCCGCGCTCGGACATGCGGTCCTTCGCGCCGGCCGTCGAGCCGGACGACCGCGAGCGCCTGGGCGACGTCGGCGACGCGCGTCGCGTCGTCTTCGGCCACACCCACGTCCAGTTCCGCCGCCCCGGTCCCGAGGGCGTCGAGCTCGTCAACCCCGGGAGCGTCGGCCTGCCGCTGGACGGCGACCCACGGGCCGCCTACGCGCGGATCGACGACGACGGCGCCCTGACGCTGCACCGGGTGGCCTACGACCATGAGCTGGCCGCCGCCGCGCTGGAGGGGACGGGCGAGGCGTGGGCACAGACGATCGCCGCCTGGGTCCGCGTCGCGCGCGCAGGCTGACAGGCGCCCTGAACCCCGGCCGTGGGGCGATCCGTACCCCGGGCATGCCCCAGCAGTCCGACGCCTTCGAAGTCCTCGACAGCGAGGGGCGCGTGCGCGCCCGCCTCGGCATCGGCCCCGACGGCGCCCTCGCGCTCGACCTCGCCGACGAGGCCGGCCTCGTGCGCGCGTCGCTGAGCGTCGAGCCCGCCGGCTCCACGTCGCTGCGCCTGGCCGACGG
>CAZRLR010000591.1:0-2370 GCA_964600395.1 uncultured Conexibacter sp. | reverse complement strand
AGACCGCGCCCTCCTCGAACTCCTCGAAGTAGCGGCCGTAGGCGTGGCCGCCGGAAGCCTCGCGCTCGCGCTGGTCGGTGGTGAAGCCGTCGGACATGTGGATCTCCTGCTCGTCAGGGGTCGTGTCGAAGAACGGCGCGGGATTCTAGGTGGACATCCGACCAAAGGGCCGCCTGGCGCCCTGACCGCCTGTCAGGCCCAACGTTTTCTCAGGCGCAGGAACGGCCGCTCGATCCCGAGGTACGACGCCGCCGTGACCGGCACGACGACGAGGACGCCGAGGATGAGCAGGAGCTTGAAGTCCATCCCGTCCCCCGCGATCCCGAAGGCCCCGTCCTTCACGCGCGCATGGGTGCCGGAGATGAGCTGGAAGATCGGCACGTGGACGAGGTACAGGCTGTAGGACGCCACGCCGATGAGCGCGAGCGGGCGCCACGCCAGGCCCCGGGCGGCCAGGCCACCCCGCAGCGGCAGTACCGCGGCGCCGACGACGAGGAAGCCCGCGAACGGCAGCAGCCGCGTCTGGGTCAGCTGCGGGCGCGTGGCCATGTAGGCGTAGAGCAGCACGCCGGCGACGAACCAGACGGTCGAGGAGCCGACGACGGGCCGCGCCATCCACGCCGGCGTCCCGTCGCGGTCGATCGCCACGCGCGCGACCGCCAGCAGCATCCCGCTGGCGAACAGGTACATCAGGCCCGGCAGCGAGTAGAGGCCGTAGAGGACGCCGAGCGAGTCGCGGACCTCCACCCCGTGCGCGCGCAGCCGGTAGGAGACGAGCGAGCCGACGAGCAGGATCGCGGTCGTCAGCCGCAGCGACCGGCGCGCGACGAGCGCGAGCGCCGCGGCGAGGAGCGGCAGCACGAGGTAGAAGTGCATCTCGACCTGCAGCGACCAGACGGGGCTGTCGGGCAGCGTGATCGACTGCCCGTCGTAGTTCTGGATGAACAGCATGAAGCGCCACCAGTCCGACGTCTGGCCCTCGAACGGGCGCCAGACGCTCAGGACGGTGACGACGGCGACGTACAGCGGCAGGATCCGCAGCAGGCGGTTGCGCGCGTAGTCGGCGAGCTGCACGCGGTCCCGCTGCCCGACCTGCGCGCGCAGGAACGGCAGGAAGAGCAGGTAGCCCGAGAGCGTGAAGAAGAGGAAGACGCCCAGGCCGCCGCCGACGAGCAGCTGGTTCTTCGTCCCCTCGAAGACGCCCGGCTTCGCCCCGAAGGAGAGCGAGAACGCGTGCCCGACGAGCACCGCGATCGCCGCCAGCGCGCGCAGCGACTCGACCCGGGCGCTGCGCTGCTCGCCGGCCTGCTCGATCTGCGTCGCCGCGCCAGGCGTCCCCATCCGCGGCAGGCTATCTATGGTTCCCGGTCATGCGCAGCCCCAAGGACTTCTTCAAGCCGCTCTGCGTGGGAGCCCCGGATCCCGTTCGCGAGATCCCGTTCCCGCCCTCGCGGATGATCCACTTCTTCGACGCGTCGAACGAGAAGATGGTGGCCAAGCTGCCCGACACGGCGGCGAAGGCCGACATCGTGCTCGGCAACCTCGAGGACGCCGTCCCGCTGGACCGCAAGGTCGCCGCCCGCGAGGGCCTCGTCAACGTCGGCAAGAACGTCGACCTCGGCGGCACGCAGCTGTGGACGCGCGTCAACGCCCTGGACTCGCCCTGGGTGCTCGACGACCTCACGACGCTCGTCACCGAGATCGGCGACAAGCTCGACGTCATCATGGTCCCGAAGGTCGAGGGCCCGTGGGACATCCACTACGTCGACCGTCTGCTGGCCCAGCTCGAGGCGAAGGCCGGCGTCAGGAAACCGATCCTCGTCCACGCGCTGCTGGAGACCGCACAGGGCGTCGCCCACGTCGAGGAGATCGCCGCCGCATCCCCCCGCATGCAGGGCATGTCCTTCGGCCCGGCCGACCTCGCTGCCTCGCGCCGCATGAAGACCACGCGCGTCGGCGGCGGGCACCCGGGCTACATCTCGATGTCCGACCCGCAGCTGAACGAGGACGGCTCGATTGTCGAGGGCCAGACGCGCATCACCGCCCAACAGGACCCGTGGCACTACTCGATCGCCCGCATGGTCGACGCCTGCACGATGAACGGCCTGCTCCCGTTCTACGGCCCGTTCGGCGACATCAAGGACACCGTCGCCTGCGAGGCGCAGTTCCGCGCCGCCTTCCTGCTGGGCTGCGTCGGCGCCTGGTCGCTGCACCCGGTGCAGATCGGCATCGCGAAGAAGGTCTTCTCCCCGCCGGTCGACGAGGTGCTCTTCGCCAAGAAGGTCCTGGAGGCGATCCCGGACGGCGCCGGCGTCCACATGATCGACGGCAAGATGCAGGACGACGCGACCTGGAAGCAGTGCCAGGTCA
>CAZRLR010000590.1:0-2371 GCA_964600395.1 uncultured Conexibacter sp. | reverse complement strand
CCCTACGAGCTTCAGCGCGCGCTCTATGGGTCCGCCTTGCGGGATCATGTACACGCGGATCCCCTCAGTGGTTATTCGGCCGCTGTTCGCGAGGGTCCGGGCGACGTTGTCGACCGGGCGCTGCTCGCGGACCAGAACTACTACCTGCCGGCGGACATGCTTACGAAGGTCGACCGGATCAGCATGTCGTGCGGCCTGGAGGTGCGCGTCCCGCTGCTGGACCGGCGCATTATGGAACTGGCCGGCGACCTTGACCACGGATTGCTGTTCAGCAACAAGGGCGCGACAAAGATCGTGCTCAGGGAGGCGCTGAAAGCCCTGGGAGCCGGAAAAAACCTCAGCACGGGCAAAAAGCGCGGGTTCAACGTGCCCATGAACAGGCTGCTCCGGAATGACCTGCTCCCGATGGCGACGATGTACCTCGACCGCCATGCCGAAATCTTCGCTCCTTACCTGTCCCCGGATGGAGTCAGGAACCTGTGGAGAAGTCACTGCTCGCGGAAGAGCGATGAAAAATACGTGGTCTGGACGCTGCTCACGCTCGCGGTCTGGCGCGACAGCACAGGTATCTGATGACACCCGCAACTGACTATTCCGATCTTTCGATCGTCATACCCGCATTCAACGAGGAAGCCGGCATCGTTGCCACGCTCCGCAGTCTGACCAGCGAGGCGGGCACGGCAGAAATCATCGTTGTCGACGATTGTTCGACCGACGGTACCGCGGCAGCGGCGCGCGCATTCGCGGGCGTCAAGATCTTGCGGCATGAGTTCAACTGCGGCCAGGGAGCAGCCCTGAAGACCGGCATGCGAAACGCGTCCCGCAAATATGTGGCGTGGTTCGACGCGGACAACGAACATCGGGTAGCGGACCTGGCTCGCTTGCACGACCGGATCATGCGGGGACGGCTGGTGGCATGCATAGGCCAGCGTACCAGCGGCTCCGCATCTCTGGTCCGCGGGGCAGGCAAGGCGTTGATCCGCCTGATCGGCTGGGGCCTCAAGATCCGATCGGGATCCGACCTGAATTGCGGCCTGCGGATCTTTCGGCGAAAGATCATCCTGCAGTATCTGACGCTTATACCCAACAGGTTCAGCGCCAGCCTGGTCAGCACGTTGATCATGCTGGAGCGCCGATATCCCATTGCATTCGAGGAAGTGCAGACCAACGAACGGGTGGGAGTGTCGTCGGTCCGGATCCGCGATGGATTCGAGGCGATTCTGCAGCTTATCCGCTCCGTGCTGTTGTTCGCGCCGATGCGATTCTTCCTTCCTGCGGGCATCGCCATGTTCGTCCTGGGGCTGGCCTACAGCCTCGTCATCGAGTCGATCGTTGGCCGGGGGCTTCCGGTGGGCGGAATGTTCCTGATGGCGACCGGCGTGCAAATCCTGATACTCGGCCTGCTCGCCGACCAGTTCAGTCAACAACGGCTTTCTCAAATGGGCGATGCCGCCCAGCTATCGGACGCCAATGACGACAACTTCTGAAACCAGGAAGGCGATGTTCGACGGCGCTCCGCCGGCGTGGGCGTTGCGCCAGCCCAAGCCATTGCTTCAGGCCGCCTATGATTTCGTCGGGGCGCCGCTCAGGATGATCGTCCTGCCGGACCACCAGTCGGAACGGCTGCATCTCACCTCGCTTCGAGGCGAGCGCCTGGCCCAGGTTTTGCCGGTCCTGAGGGGCCGTGTCCTGGACATCGGTGCGGGCGACAACATGCTGGTAAATCTCTACAGAAAGAGCGGTTCAAGCGCCGGTCGTGATGAGAGTGTCGGCATCGATGTCGTGGACTGGGGAAGCGATTGCATGATCGTTCCGGACTGCTCGCGGCTTCCATTTCCCGACGCGTCGTTCGATACGGTATCGTTCATCGCGTGCATCAACCACATTCCGGAACGGGCGGCGGCGCTGAGAGAGGCGCATCGCGTGCTGCGGCCCGGCGGCCGCCTTGTGCTGACAATGATCGGGCGCGTGATCGGAATCGTGGGGCATGCGCTTTGGTGGTATAGCGAGGACAAGCACAGGGAGGTCGCGGAAGGCGAGGTGATGGGAATGGACCCGGCGGAGATCAAGGGACTTCTTTCCAACGCCGGATTTGATCCGCCTCGCGAGCAAACCTTCCTGTACGGGCTGAATACGCTCTACGTGGCGGAGCGCTAGGTCATGTCGTTGGACACTGGATCGCTGAATCGCAGCCCGAATCCCCAGGAGGAGCATTACGCCCGAATCCACGACGAGTACGTAGCGCACTATTTCGACCCGTCTTCGATCGAATTTCGCAGTAGGTTTATTTTAAGGAGGCTTGTGGACGGGATCGATCTGACGGGCAATCGGGTGGCCGAACTGGCTTGCAGCGCTGGCTATAATTCTCTTC
>CAZRLR010000589.1:0-2405 GCA_964600395.1 uncultured Conexibacter sp. | reverse complement strand
ATGCGAAGGGAGGACCCGATGAGCGCTAAGGTAGTTCGGATCCCGATGAGCCCGCTGGACAAGGTCCTCGGGCAGCTCGAGTCACGATACGGCGCCGAGCCTTCGGTTCCCGAGGGGGGCCTTGAGGTCCTGGGCGTGGACGAGCTCTTCGCCCCCCTCCCCGACGTCCCGTACCTCGTGGACGCCCTCGCCGTGGGTCCTGGTGCCCCCGTCCTCGTCGCTGGGTTCGGGTTTGGGGGGAAGACCCTGTCGATGCAGTCTCTGCTCCTCTCCGTGGCGTCTGGGCGCCCTCTCTGGGGCGTCTGGAGGGTCAAGCGAGGCAAGGCCCTTCATCTCGACTGGGAGCAGGGTTACCGCGTCACGGCGCAGCGCTATCAGCGACTGGCTCGAGGGATGGGCATCGACCCAGGGGAGGTTGCCGGCCAGCTCGCCGTGAGCGTCCACCCTCGCGTCCAGCTCGACGGCCCCGAGGCGTTGGTCGAGGCCACGTATGCGAGGGCGCTCGAGGGCGTTGCCGTCGTCCTGGTGGACTCCCTGCGCGCTGCGGCGCCGAGCCTCGACGAGAACAGCAGCGAGATTCGCCGCCCGCTCGACCTGCTCAACCGGGTGGCCGAGAAGACGGGGACGACGGTGATTGTCATCCACCACGCCCGCAAGCCGAGCCAGGAGACGAGCTCGCCGCGGTACTCCATCCGTGGCAGCGGAGGGCTCTACGACGCCTGCGGGAGCGTCTTTGTCCTCGGGGCCGAGAAGGGCCTGCCGACCAAGGTGAGTCACGAGAAAGACCGCAACCGTGGGCGCACTGTGGAGGACTTCGGCCTCGTCTTCGAGGACACCGACATGGGCCGAGGGTTGCGGGTTCATCACCTCAACCTCCAGCAGTACCTGGCGATGCTCCCGCCGAAGCCGGGGCGCGCGAAGTTCTCGGAAGGCTGAGGTTATATCCTGGAGACCAGGTTATATTTGGAGGCACACCATGACCGGACAAGAACTCAAGCGCCACCGCGAGCGGCTCAAGATGACCCAGGCCCAGTTCGCCGCCCATCTCGGGGTGTCCCAGGAGATGGTGTCGATGATGGAGACGGGCGCCAAGTCGGTGCCTTCCAAAATCGCCGAGTCACTCAGCTCGAGGTCGTCTGGCCCGAACTCGCGTGGCTCGAGCCTCGCCAGGGCCATGCGTTCAGGTGAACGCAGGTCCAGGTAGCTCGAGCGGGCACACGTCGTGCTACGCGGGCGCAGGCGCGCCCGGCTCCACACCGACGACCAGGACAGCGTGCGGCCTCGAGCTCCGGGCCGCCGCACGATTTTTTGAAATTCGACCTTGGGCCCCTTGCGCTGGGCACCCAGCGGCCCCAAGCTCTGGGACATGAAGGCGAACAACAGTGCGGTGCTGGCGGCGGCGAGGCGGGTGGCGGCGGTTCGGGCCGAGCTGTCCGAGGCCGAGCGGTGGGCGAGCGAGGGTCGGCCGGGCGCCCGGGCGATGGTGGGCGCGCTGAAGTCGGATCTCCGGGTCTTGGAGTCGCGCCTCGCGACGATGTGACGAGTCCAGTGCCTGGCCCAGCCCCGGAGCGCCGGGGCCTACTCGGGCCGACCTTGAGCCAGTACGGCGCATCCTGGCGTCGACGGGCGCTACAGGCACCTTACGCACCGGTTCGCCGGGGCTGGGCCAGACACTGTACATGAGTGCATGTAGGCAAAAAGGAGCATAGGGACATGAAGACGATCAAGGTGCGGGATGCGAAGCAAATGGCGGCGGTGTTGGCGGTGTTGGCGGGTGCGTGGGGCCGGTATCCGGCAATCTCTCAGAGCACGATGGCCGTCATCATGGCGATGGGTGTGGCGTCGTGAGGCAGGCGATAGAGACGCGATGGTACGCGCGTTCTCGGAGGCAGGCGATAGAGACGCGCTTTCTCGGCCCGACCAACCACCGGGGCGCGCGTGTGACGGCGCGAGCCAATGCGGGTCGAGTGACGATAGGCTGGAATTTTGAGTCGTCAGTCGAGCAAAATCACTGGCGCGCGGCCGAGGCGTTGGCCGTGTGCCTGGGGTGGGCCTGGGGTGACCATTGGGTGTGCGGCGGTAGCGCGGACGGGCTCGGGTACGTTTTTGTGGACTCGTCCACTTGACGCTGGTGACCCAGCGACACACAGTGTGGAGTGAGGCGGCGCGGTGCCGCGAAAGGAGCGATAGGGACATGGTGGTGAAGGTGGTCTACGGGCGGCGGATGGTGTGGGGTGAGTCGGTCACAGAGCACGAGCATGCGGCGGGTCTCGTGGCCTACGACGCGGCACTGGAGGAAGGGATCCGGGCGCTCTACCCGGACGCGCGGATCTCGGTGCAGAGCGAGGGCCACGACAGCGCGGCCCGCGTGACCGTGGACGGTGAGGACGTCAGCGAGACGCCGC
>CAZRLR010000588.1:0-2407 GCA_964600395.1 uncultured Conexibacter sp. | reverse complement strand
CGCAAGCCCGACCGCGTCCTGGCGACGAACGTCGAGTTCTGGTCCGCGGTCATCCTCGACCTCGCCGCCGTCCCGGCCGACCTCTTCACCCCGATGTTCACCTGCGCGCGCGTCGCGGGCTGGAGCGCGCACATCCTCGAGCAGAAGCGCGAGGCGCGGCTCATCCGCCCGACCGCGAAGTACGTCGGCGAGGGCCCGCGCCCCGTCGACGCCGTCGCCTGACCGACGCCCGACCGCGGGGCCGCCTCAGCTCGGGGCGGTCCCGCCCGTGGCCTTCTTCATGAGCGCCAGCAGCTGACGCTGCTCGGCCGGGCTGAGCGCGAGCAGCCCCTCGGGAGGGTCGCCGAGGAGGTCCTGCAGCCGGTCCTGGACCGCGACGCCCTTCTCCGTCACCTGCAGGTACTTCACGCGCCGGTCCTGCGTGCCCGGCTGCCGGGCGACGAGCCCGCGGTCCTCCAGGCGGTCGACGATGCCCGTGACGTTCGAGTTGTCGCAGTGCATGAGCCCGGCGAGCTCGCTCATCGGGATCGGGTGCTCGCGCGTCAGCGACCGCATCGCCATGACCTGCGGCGGGGACAGCTCGACCTCCGCGCAGGCGGCGAAGAACTTGCCGCGGTTGGACTGGAAGAGCCGGGCCATGAGGTGCCACGCCTCGGAGACGACGGGGCTGGCCGGAGCGGTGGTGGGTGCGGTCATGGCGTGGGGCCGGCGGTGGCGGACGACGACGCGACCATGGTACTTCTCGGACGCGATCGTTGCCAACCTCAACCTTTCCGTGCTACCGTCGCCGCCATGCAAGGGAGCAACGGCATCGAGGTCCAAGGGCTCGTCCGCGAGTTCAAGGGCGGCATCCGCGCCGTCGACGGCATCGACCTCACGGTCGCGCCCGGCGAGATCTACGGCTTTCTCGGGCCCAACGGCGCGGGCAAGTCCACGACGGTGAAGATGCTCACGACGCTGCTGCCGCCCAGCGGCGGGCGGGCGACCGTCGCCGGCTTCGACGTCGCGACGCAGGGCCCGGACGTGCGGCGGACGATCGGCGCCGCGCTGCAGGAGGCGGCGCTGGACAACTTCCTCAACGCCCGCGAGCACTTCGAGCTGCAGGGCGGCCTGCACGGCATGGGCAAGGCGGAGCGGGCCGCCCGCGCGGACGAGCTCCTCGAGCGGGTCGGGCTGACGGAGGCGGCGGACCGCAAGGTCGGCGGCTACTCGGGCGGCATGCGCCGGCGCCTGGACCTCGCGCTCGCCCTCGTGCACCACCCGACCGTCCTCTTCCTCGACGAGCCGACGACCGGCCTGGACCCGCAGTCGCGCAGCGCCCTGTGGGGGGAGGTCGCCCGGCTGGCGCGGGAGGACGGCGTGACCGTCTTCCTCACGACGCAGTACCTCGAGGAGGCCGACGTCCTCGCCGACCGCGTGGGCATCATCGACGCGGGCAGGATCGTCGCCGAGGGGACGCCGCAGGCGCTCAAGGCGGAGATCGGGCGCTCGAGCGTCGAGGCCGTCCCCGCCGACCCGCAGCAGCGCGAGCAGGTCGCCGCGGTGCTCGCGCGCTTCGGCGAGCCGGCCGCCGCGACGCCCAAGGGCGAGGCCGTGCGCCTGCGCTCGGGCGCCGACGAGCTGGCGGAGATCGTCCGCGCGCTGGACGCCGAGGGCATCGCCATCGCCAACCTCCAGCTGCACTCGCCGTCCTTGGACGACGTCTTCCTCGCCAAGACGGGCCGCTCGCTGGAAGGGGCGGCCGCCGAGAGCGACGCCACCCCGGTGCCGGCGTGAGCGTCGCGGTCCCTTCGTCCGGGCCGGCTGTCCCGGCGTCCGCGGCGGGGTCGCTCGCCGCGCAGGTCGGCTTCATCGCGCGCCGGTCGGTCCGGCGCACGCTGCGCCAGCCGGCGCTCATCGTCCCGACGATCGTCTTCCCGCTCATCCTGCTCGCGGTGAACGCCTCCGGCCTGAGCAGCGCGACGAAGCTCCCGGGCTTCCCGGCCAAGAGCTACGTCGACTTCGCGATCGTCGTGACCTTCATGCAGGGCGGGCTCTTCGCGGCGACGACGGCCGGGACCGAGCTGGCCAACGACATCGAGAGCGGCTTCCTGGACCGTCTGCAGCTCACCCCGCTGCGGTCCTCGGCGATCCTCTTCGGCCAGCTCGCCGGGGCCGTCGCCGTCGCCCTGATCGGGGCGCTGGCCTACCTCACCGTCGGGCTCATCGCGGGCGTGTCGATCGCGTCGGGCGTCGCCGGGGTCCTCGTCCTGCTCGCGCTGGCGACGCTCGTCGCCCTGGCCTTTGCGGGCATCGGCGCCTTCTTCGCGGCGCGCACCGGCTCGGCGGAGGCGGTGCAGGGGCTCTTCCCGCTGCTCTTCGTCACCTTCTTCCTCTCCTCGATCAGCCTGCCGCGCGACCTCATCGC
>CAZRLR010000587.1:0-2415 GCA_964600395.1 uncultured Conexibacter sp. | reverse complement strand
GAGGTCGTCGCGCCCGGCGACGGCGTCGAGCTCGTCAGCGCCGTGCGGGACGACGGGCGCGTGCTGCTGTCCGTCGGCTGGCCCGGCGGCCGCCGCTGGCTCATCGTCGAACCGGTCGGCCTGGACGCGCCGCAGGCCTTGCGATTCGGCGAGCCGGCCGAGGACCCGGACGTCGCCCGCGCGGTCGAGGGCATGTGGAACGGGGCGCTCAAGCTCGCCAAGCAGCTCATCGACGGCGAGGTCCCCGTGCCGTCGGCCAAGGGCGGCCGGCGCCGGCCGTGGCGGCGCGGCGAGGGCTGACGCCCACTGTCGGGCCGCCGTCGGCCGGCCGTCAGAGGCGCAGCGCGCCGACGGACCCGGCGAACACCGCGGGCACCCGGGTGCCGCCGTCCGCCGCGACCCGGGCCAGCGTGTCGCCGAGCTCGGGCAGATCCTCCAGCGTGTCGGCGAGCGCGAGGTGGGCGTGGTCGTCCATCGCGGCCAGCAGCGCGCTCGCGGTGTCCGCGTCGACGAGCTTGGCCGTCCGCAGGCGGATGCAGGCCATCGGGGCGCTGACGCCGAACTGCGCGGCGAAGCGCACGACGGTCTCCAGCGCGGCCGGGTCGGCCCCGGCCTGCGCGACCCACGCACGCGCGGCGTCGGGCGGGATGAGCAGCTCGGCGGCGAACGCGTTGGCGCAGCGCTCGTCCATCGCCTGGCCGCCGGCCCCGCCGTCCCCCGCCAGCGCGCGGGCGTCGTCGACGCTCGAGCCGTGGCCGAGGACGTGGTGCCCGAGCTCGTGGGCGAGCGTGAAGCGCTGGCGCACGAGGGGGCGCCGGCCGTTGAGGAAGACGGTGGCGCCGGCGCCGGAGGGCAGGTAGGCGCCGTCGACGTCGCCGCGCAGGGCCCCGACGACGACCGGCAGGTGCAGCCGCTGCTCGGCGAGCTGCACGAGGTCCGGGACGGGGCCGGTCGCCGCGATGCCGTGCCGTTCGCGCGTCAGGCGGGCGCGCTTGCGCGCGATGTTCAGCAGGTGGCTCGGGTGCATCGGCACGGGCCTGGACGCTAGTGCCTCCGGGGGCGGCCACCTAGGATGCCGGGCGTGTCGTGGGTGCTCATCGGCGTGCTGGCCGCGGTCGCCCTCTACGCCCTCCTCGTCGGGGCGCTGCTGCTCGGCGGCCGGCGGACGGACGCCCGGGCGCTGGCGGGCTTCGTCCCGGACTGCGTCCTCCTCGGGCGGCGCCTGCTGGCCGACCCGCGTGTGCCCCGGGCACGCAAGCTGCTGCTGCTCGGCCTCGTCGCCTACCTGGCGATGCCGTTCGACCTTGTGCCGGACGTCATCCCGGTCGCCGGGCAGGCCGACGACCTCATCGTCCTGGCGCTCGTCCTGCGGGCGGTGCTGCGCCCGGCGCCGCCGGGACTGCTGGAGGAGCACTGGCCGGGACCGTCGCGCTCGCTGGACGTGCTCCGCCGGGTGGCGCGCCTGCCCCCCGCGCCGCCCGCGGCAGCAGCAGGGTGAGCGCGGCGGCCGAGCCGAGCGCCGCCGTCGCGATGACGATCGCCATCGGGACGCCGTGGCGCAGGCCGGCGACGCCGACGAGCGGCGCCGCGACCGCCCCGAAGACGTACTGCGCAAGGCCGAGGAGGGCGGACGCGCTGCCGGCCGTCCGCGGGTGCCCGGCCATCCCGATGGCCGACGCGTTGGGCAGGATCAGGCCGATCGACGCGACGACGAGGAAGAGCGACACGAGCACCGGCACGAGGCCGAGCTCCAGCGCGCTGACGGCGACGAGCGCGACCGCGCCGACGGCGGCGATCCGGACGCCGAGGACGAGCAGCGTCCGGGGGGCGACGCGGCCGACGAGGTGGCCGCTCGTCTGGCTGGCGGCCAGGATGCCCAGGGCGTTGACGGCGAAGAGGACGCTGAAGGCCTGCGGCGAGACGTCGTAGACCTCCTGCAGGACGAACGGCGACCCGGCGATGTACGCGAACATCGCCGCGAACGAGAGGCCGCAGGCCAGGACGCAGGCGGTGAACGTGCGGTCGCGCAGCAGGTCGCCGAAGACCGCGGTCGTCTCGCGCACGCCGCCGGTGCGACGGTCGCCGGCGGCGTGGGTCTCGGGCAGGGCGCGCCAGGTCGCCAGCGCGAGCGCCCCGCCGATGGCCGCGAGGATGACGAAGATGCCGCGCCAGTCCGTCAGCCGCAGCGCCTGGCCGCCGAGCGTCGGGGCGAGGATCGGCGCCAGGCCGCTGACGAGCATGAGGCGCGCGAACGCCCGGGCGGCGGCGTCCCCCCCGTAGACGTCCCGCACGACGGCCCGGGCGATGACGAGCCCGGCCGCGCCGGACAGGCCCTGGACGAAGCGCAGGACGGTGAGCGCGAGGACCGACGGCGCCAGCGCGCAGAGCAGGGATGCGCCCGCGTAGCCGAGCAGG
>CAZRLR010000586.1:0-2427 GCA_964600395.1 uncultured Conexibacter sp. | reverse complement strand
TCACCTGGAGCTGCGAGCTCCACTCGTGGACGTTCTGGGACTCGGGCTCGGAGAACGGCGCCGGCCCGCGGAAGGTGTCGCTGCTCCAGCTGTCGCTCTCGCCCGGACCGCCCCAGAAGGCGCCGTAGTTGCGGTTCAGGTCGACGCCGGGCTGCTGGGCGCACGGGGCGTCGGCCGCGACCGAGGTGTCGGCGGGGTTGTGGGCGCAGTTGCGTCGACGGTAGGAGTCGTCCATCGCGGCGATCGAGCCGACGAACGGGATGTCGTCGGTCGCGACGTAGTCGCCGTTGGTCTGCGTGGAGACCAGCCCGTCGGGGTTGACGACCGGGAAGAGGAACGTCCGCTCGTTGCGCAGGAGCTTGACGGCCCGGGGGTCGCCGGCCTTGTACTTCTGCGCGAGCAGCAGCCCGTACTCGATCGTCATCTCGCCCGAGGACCACTCGCGGACGTGGTGCAGGCCCATCTGGACGTGCACCGGGCGCCCGTCGTCGGTCGCGGCGACGTCCGTCGCCAGCTCGACCCCCTCGACCGTCCGGCCCTCGACGGACCTGTGGGGCAGGATCACCGGGCGCACGACGCCGGGGTTCTCGTCGACGAGGCGCTTGAGGTCCATCTGGTAGTCCACGAGGTGGCGGTAGGTCCGGCGCCCGCTCGGGAGGGCCGACGGCCCCAGCAGCTCGGCGGCCGCGTCGGAGGCCGCGTCGCGCCGGTCGGCGGCCGCCAGGTCGGGGACGGTGACGGTCGGCACGAAGCCCGCACGGCGAAGCCGCGCGGCGTCGTCGTCACCGTGCAGCACCGCGCTCACGTGGTACGCAGTGGCGGTCTCGTTCAGGTCGATGCCGAGCGCCTGCAGCTCGTCGAGCTGCGCCCGACCGCTGAACGGGATGGAGACGAGCTGCTGCCGCTCGGGCTTCGTCGCGGTGACCGGGGCGACGATCTCGCGGACGCCGAGCGCCGGCGCGCCGCCGCCGTCGAGATGACACGCCTGCACCGTGAGGCGGGCGCCGGCGGTCACCGGGACGCGGACGACCTCGTTCCCGCCGAAGGCCGCGGACCCGTCGACGAGGCGACCGGTCGCGTCGAAGACGGCGAGGTCCCAGTCGGGTCCGGTCGGCGTGCCGTCCAGGCGCGCGTCGAGGAAGCCCGTCGCCGGCGCTGACAGTGTCCGCAGGACGACGCCGGCCGTCCCGGCGGGGCGCAGGCGCGCGGCGCAGTCGCGGCTCACGGCCGTGGTGCCCGGAAGCGACGCGACGTGGAGGAGGTCCAGCGACGCGGCCTGCGCGCCGCCCGCCGTCGTGGCCAGCAGGGCGAGCGCGAGACCCGCCGCCCGCGTGAGTCCGTTCACGGTCATGCCAGCCCCAACGAGGGCGGCGGGCGAAACTGGCGGTCAGCGCGCGGCGACGTCGGCGATGAGCGCGTCGACGAGGCCGTCGGGCGTGTGCACCCCGGCCTCGACGTGCGGCTCGTACCCCAGCTCGCGGAGCGCGGCGCTCGTCGCCGGGCCGATCGAGACCAGGCGCGGCCCGTCCAGCGTGCCGGCCGCGGCGTGGAAGAAGCGGACGCTCGAGGCGCTCGTGAAGGTCGCGTACGTCGCCCCGAGCGCGGCCGCACGGGCGTCGTCGTCCAGCGGCTCGGCGATCGTCCGGTACAGCGGGAGGACGACGACCTGCGCGCCGCGCGCCTCCAGGGCGGACGGCAGGACGTCCCGCGCCTCCTCGGCGCGCGGGATCAGCGCGCGCGTGACGGGGACGTCGACCAGGGCCTCGACGAGCGACTCGGCGATCGAGCGCGGCGGGACGACGTCGGCGACGATGCCGTGGGCGGCGAGTGCCCGCGCGGTCCCCGGTCCGATCGCCGCGACCGTCGGGCCGGCGAGCACCCGGGCGTCGTGCACGAGCGCGAAGAAGCGGTCGACCGCGTTGGGGGAGGTGAAGGCGACGAGGTCGAAGCCGTCGATCGCCGGGACCGACGCGTCGATCGGCTCCATGCGGATCGCGGGCGCCTCGACCGCGGTCGCCCCGAGGTCGCGCAGGCGCGCGGCCAGGGCGCTGGCCTGGGCCCGGGCCCGGGTGACCGCGACGGTCACCCCGGCCAGCGGTCGCGCGGCGGCCAGCCACTGCAGCTCGTCGTGCAGCGCGGCGACCGGCCCGATGACCGTCATCGACGGCGGGCGGATCCCGGCGTCCACGACGTCCTGCGGGATCGTCCCGAGCGTCCCGCGGATCGAGCGCTGGTCGGCGTACGTCCCGCGCTGGATCACCGCGACCGGCTCGTCGGCGGGGCGGCCGCCGAGCATGAGCTGCTCGGCGATCCGCGGCAGCTGCCGCACGCCCATGTAGAAGCACAGCGTCCCGGGGAAGGCGGCCAGCGCCGGCCAGTCGATCTGCGTCTCGGGCTTGGCCGGGTCCTCGTGGCCGGTGACGAACG